>NZ_JBDZDQ010000003.1:0-346575 GCF_040049295.1 Sphingomonas sp. KR3-1 | reverse complement strand
TGTCGAACGCCGCCTTGGACGAGCCGTAGACGCCCCAATAGGCGCGCGCCGTGCGCCCCACGCTGGAGGTCACGCCGATCACCCGCGCCGCCTCGGCCGCCTTGAGCATCGGGTCGAACGCCGCGAGCAGCGCCGCCTGGGCAGTGACGTTGAGCGTCAGCACCTTGGCATATTCCTCGAAGTCGATCGCCGGCACCGCGCTCAGCGTGCCGAGCGTCGCGGCGTTGAGCACCAGCACGTCCAGCGCCTTCCAACGCCCGCCGATCGCCTCGGCGAGCCGGGCGATGCTGTCATTCTCGGTCAGGTCGAGCGGCGCGATCGTCGCCGATCCGCCCGAGGCGAAGATCGCCTCCTCGATCTCCTCGAGCCCGCCCGCGGTGCGTGCGGTGAGGATCACATGCGCGCCCTGCTTCGCCAGTTCGATCGCCGTTGCCGCGCCGATGCCCCGGCTCGCACCGGTGACGAGCGCCGTGCGCCCGGAAAGTGCCCCCTCGGTCATGCGGGAATCAGCCCACGCGCTCGTGGAGCAGCGCGAACTGGTCGGTCGGCGGGCCGCCTTCGTCCTGATCGGTCAGCGTCGTCGGATATTCGCCGGTGAAGCAGGCATCGCAATATTTCGGGTGGATATCCGCGCGATGCGCCTCGCCGAGCGCCTTGTAGAGCCCGTCGATGCTGACGAACGCGAGGCTGTCGGCATGGATGAACTCGGTCATCCCGCCCACATCCATCTTCGCCGCAAGCAGCTTGGCGCGCTCGGGCGTGTCGACGCCGTAGAAGCAGCTGTGCCGCGTCGGCGGGCTGGCGATCCGCATATGGACCTCCGCCGCGCCGGCCTCGTGCATCATCTGCACGATCTTCAGGCTGGTGGTGCCGCGCACGATCGAATCGTCGATCAGGATGATCCGCTTGCCCTTGATCAGGTCGCGATTAGCGTTGTGCTTCAGCTTCACGCCCAGATGGCGGACCTTGTCGCCCGGCTGGATGAAGGTACGGCCGACATAGTGCGAGCGGATGATGCCGAGCTCGAACGGGATGCCGCTCTGCTGGGCATAGCCGATCGCCGCGGGCACGCCCGAATCGGGGACGGGGACGACCAGATCGGCGTCCACCGGCGCCTCGATCGCCAGCTGCGCGCCGATCGCCTTGCGCACCGAATAGACCGAGCGGTTGTCGCTGATCGAATCGGGGCGCGAGAAATAGACATATTCGAAGATGCACGGCCGCGGCCCGACCGCTGCGAACGGCTTGTGCGACGAGATCTCGCCGCCCTTGACGATCACCAGCTCGCCCGGCTCGACGTCGCGGACATAGTCGGCGCCGACCACGTCGAGCGCCACCGTCTCGGAGGCGAAGACGATCGTGTCGTCGAGCTTGCCCATCACCAGCGGCCGGATGCCCAGCGGATCGCGGCAGGCGATCATGCCCTCGGGCGTCATCACGATCAGCGAATAGGCGCCCTCGACCTGCTTGAGCGCGTCGATGAACCGGTCGATCAGCGTTCGGAACTGCGAGGTGGCGACGAGGTGGATGATCACCTCGGTGTCCGAGGTCGACTGGAAGATCGCGCCGCGGCGGATCAGGTCGCGGCGCAGGCGCATCGCGTTCGAGATGTTGCCGTTGTGCGCGATCGCGAAGCCGCCGCTCGAGAGCTCGGCATAGAGCGGCTGCACGTTGCGCAGCGACGTCTCGCCGGTGGTCGAGTAGCGGACATGGCCGCAGGCGGTGTCGCCGTGCAGCGCACGGATCACTTCGTCGCGGTCGAAATTGCCCGCGACATGGCCCATCGCCCGGTGGATGTGAAACTGGTGGCCGTCGAAACTGGTGATGCCCGCCGCCTCCTGGCCACGGTGCTGGAGCGCGTGCAGCCCGAGCGCGACGGCGGCCGCAGCCCCGTCCATGCCGGAAACACCGAAAATGCCGCACTCCTCGCGCAGCTTGTCGTCGTCGAACGGGTTCGTGGTAAGCATCAGCCCTCGGTGGGGTTGGAACTGTCGGGCCGGCATATAGGCGCTCCGTCCCGGTTTGTCGCCCGTCTGTCACAAAGAAATGAACTTACAGGGTTTTTCGGTGGTTTTTCAGGGCGAAAGGAGACGTTCCCATGCCCAGCCCGCAGATCAAGGACGAAGCGCTTTACGAGAAACTCCGCGCCGAGGGGAACTCGAAGGAGAAGTCCGCGCGAATCGCCAACGCCAAGGCCGCCGGCACGCTCGACCATCCAGGCGGCACGCTCGAGAGCCGCTCGAAGAACCAGCTCTACGACGAAGCCAAGGAGATCGGCATTGAGGGCCGCTCGGAGATGGACAAGGACGAGCTGGTGAAGGCGATCCGGGGTCATTGAGCAAGCCGTCATCCGCTATTGATCGTCATCCCCGCGGAGGTGGGGATCCAGAGCCAAACAAGACATCGCTTAGTTGCCCTGGATCCCCGCCTTCGCGGGGATGACGATGGGTTTATGGCGCGCTACATCGCTCTTTGTGGATACCAATCGCGAAACGGGCCTCACGCTCGACCCGAAATACGACGCCGCCGGCCTGATCACCGCGGTCTGCACCGATCCGCAAGGCGAGGTACTGATGCTCGCGCACATGAACGCCGAGGCGCTCCAGGCGACGCTCGACACCGGCGAGGCGACTTTCTGGTCGCGCAGCCGCGGCAGGCTCTGGAAGAAGGGCGAGACTTCGGGCCATGTCCTCAAGGTCCTCGAAGCCCGGATCGACTGCGACCAGGACGCCGTCTGGCTCAAGGTCGAGCCGCACGGCCCGGCCTGCCACACCGGCGCGCCGAGCTGTTTCTACCGCGTGATCGAAGGCGGAAAGCTGGTCCGCGGATGAGAGCAGGGCGCTCACCCGAAACCCCGGGGAACCGCATCGCGTTCACCGCGATGCTGCTCCTCGCCGCCTGCTCCAGCGGCAACGCCCCCACGAACAAGGCCGAAAAGCCCCAGGACCTGGAGAAGGCCGCGATCGAGCGCGGCCTCGTCCGCAACCCGGCGGATACCGACATCGCCGGCCTCTACGCCCGCGACACCGATCGCATCTGCATCGTTCCCGACGAGCAGCTCGGCTACCGGATCGGTGCCTTCGTCGATTATGGCGACCGCATCACCTGCTCGGGCACGGGCCGCGCGAGCCGGGTAGGGGCCTCGCTTCATATCGAGTTCGGAGAGGACGGCAGCTGCTCGTTCGATGCCAAATATGACGGCGACAAGATCGCCTTCCCGGGCGCGCTGCCCGATGGTTGCAACAAGTTCTGCGCAAGGCGGGCGTCCTATGCGGGGCTGGAAGTGACCCGGCTCAGCGAGTCGGCCGCCGAGGCGGCCGCGATGCGCGACGCGAACGGCAAGAGGCTCTGCGGCGCCAACTAAAGCCGCTTCCAATGTTGGATTTCGTCTGAAACACTCGCGTCATGCCAATACGCGACCAGAAGGATGCGAGACCGTACCGCCACCGCCCGGCGGCGGGCGCCGCTGCGCGCTCCGGAGGGAAAGCCACGGCCCCGCGCGCGTGAATGTCACGGCTTTTGTGACTTTCCGCCATTTGAGTGAGTTGACGTTCACGTAAAGGGAAGGTATTTTCCATGCCCATGAACGCACCAGCCTTTCCGCTCGAAGCCCTCGCGCCGATCGAGCCGCGCCCGGACCGCGATGCCTTCACCATCTCGGACCTGTGTGCCGAATTCTCGGTCACGCCCCGGGCGCTCCGCTTCTACGAGGACGAGGGTCTGATCGCCCCCGAACGCCGCGGCACCTCGCGCATCTATTCGCACCGCGACCGCGCCCGGCTCGCCTGGATCCTGCGCGGCAAGCGCGTCGGGTTCAGCCTCGGCGAGATCAAGGAGATGATCGATCTCTACGATGTCGGCGATGGCCGCAGCACCCAGAAGCAAGTCACGCTCGAGCGCTGCCTCGATCGCATCGCCCTGCTCGAGAACCAGAAGCGCGATATCGACGCGCACATCGCCGAGCTCCACCAATTCGTCGACCTGCTCAAGAGCAGCGACTAGTCCCCGAGGAACCTGAAATGCCCCAATATACTCCGCCGGTGCGCGACACGCGCTTCATCCTCGAGCAGGTGATCTGCCTCGATCGCTACGCCAATCTGCCGGGCTTCGAGAATGCGACGCCTGACACGGTCGACGCCGTGCTCGAGCAGGGCGGCCAGTTCGTCGCCGAAGTGCTGTTCCCGATCAACCATTCGGGCGACCAGGAAGGCTGCAAGCGCCATGACGATGGCAGCGTCACCACGCCCGCCGGCTTCAAGGAAGCGTACAACCAGTTCGTCGAGAGCGGCTGGGGCACGCTGAGCTTCCCCGAAGCGGTCGGCGGCCAGGGCATGCCGCATGTCGTCTCCACCGCGTTCCAGGAGTTCATGATCTCCTCGAACATGGCCTTTGCCATGTATCCCGGCCTCACCCACGGCGCGATCGCCGCGCTGATGGTCAAGGGTTCGCCCGAGCAGCAGGCCAAGTACGTCCCCAAGATGGTCGCCGGCCAGTGGGGCGGCACGATGAACCTCACCGAGCCGCAGTGCGGCACCGATCTCGGCCTGATCAAGACCAAGGCGGAGCCCCAGGCGGACGGCTCGTTCCTGATCACCGGCACCAAGATCTTCATCTCGTCGGGCGAGCATGACCTGACCGAGAACATCATCCACCTCGTCCTCGCCAAGACCCCGGGCGCGCCGGAGAGCAGCAAGGGCATCTCGCTGTTCGTGGTGCCCAAGTTCCTGGTCAATGACGACGATACGCTGGGCGAGCGCAATGCCGTCTCGTGCGGCTCGATCGAGCACAAGATGGGCATCCACGCCAACTCGACCTGCGTGATGAACTATGACGGCGCCAAGGGCTGGCTCGTCGGCGAGGAAATGAAGGGCCTCGCCGCGATGTTCATCATGATGAACGCGGCGCGTCTCGGCGTCGGCCTCCAGGGCCTCGGCATAGGCGAAGTCGCGCTGCAGAACGCCGTCCAGTACGCGCATGACCGCCGCCAGGGCCGCGCGCTCACCGGCCCGCAGGAGCCGAACGAAAAGGCCGATACGCTGTTCGTCCACCCGGACGTGCGCCGCATGCTGATGGAAGCCAAGGCGCAGACCGAGGGCATGCGCGCGCTGTGCCTGTGGGGGGCGCTCCAGGTCGATCTCGAGCACGCCGCCGCGACCGAGGAGGAGCGCCAGCTCGCTGCCGATCTGGTCGGGCTGCTCACCCCCGTCATCAAGGGCGTCGGCACCGATATCGGCTACAAGGTCGCGACCGACAGCCAGCAGGTTTATGGCGGCCATGGCTACATCGCCGAATGGGGCATGGAGCAGTATGTTCGCGATGCCCGCATCTCGATGATCTATGAGGGCACCAACGGCGTCCAGGCGATGGATCTGGTCGGCCGCAAGCTCGCGATGAACGGTGGCCGCGCGGTCCAGGCCTTCTTCAAGCTGGTCGCCGAGGAAGCCGCTGCCGCCAAGGGCGACGAGAAGCTCGCCGTGCTGGCCGAAGGGCTGGAGAAGGCGCTCGGCCATCTCCAGGGCGCGACGATGTGGCTGGCCCAGAATGGCTTCAAGAACCCCAACGACGTCGGCGCCGGCGCCTATCCGTACATGCAGCTCACCGGCACGGTGGCGCTCGGCCTGATGTGGCTGCGCATGGCCAAGGCGGCGAACGAAGCGCTGGCCCAGGGCTCGGGCGACGCCAAGTTCTACGAGGCGAAGCTGGTCACCGCCCGCTTCTATGCCGAACGCTTCCTCCCCGACGCCAGCGGCCTGCGCCGCAAGATCGAGGCCGGCAGCGAAGCGGTGATGGCACTCGATCCGGAGCTGTTCCGCGCGGCGTAAGCCAGAGCCCCCAAACTGTTCCCCGGCGAAAGCCGGGGGCCCAGGGACGGAAAGCGAAAACCGCGCAAGGGCGCCGCAGCTACCCAGCTGCGGCGCCCTTGCAATGTTGGAATGTTCTATTTATGTTCCAATCTCGTTTGTAGGACATTGCGATCTGCTAAAGCGCGCGTGGGAACATCGCACCGGCGAGCCTAGAGAGTCTCGATGCAGCCCGCCTGCGCGAGTTGCAGAGCAAGAAATGGAAGCGTGCCTGGAAGCTGGATCTGATCGAGGAGGTGAATCCGCGCTGGCGCGATCTCTTCACCGACCTAGGCCCCTTGTAACCTGGACCCCGGCTTTCGCCGGGGAACAGGATTGGTGTTCTCATAAGTTCCCCGGCGAAAGCCTGAGCCCAGAGTTCAGAAGACCGCTCTTTGAGATTGCCGGATCAAACCCGCCCTGGGCGTGAACCTTGTGAACTTCGCCCCTCAGCGCACCGCATCAGCCGTCGGCCGCGGTGTCGGCGAGGGCTTGGGCACGGGCATGCTGAAGCTTACCTGGCTCTTGCCCGAAGCGGGCACATTGGCCGGCGCGGCGGCCGGGGTCACCGCATCGGCCTTGCGCCGCACGCCGGTGAGCGAGGCGGGGCCTGCCGGCGGAGTCGCGCCCGGCGTCGGCACCGGTGCGGGCGCGGCCGCCTCGGCGGGGATCTGGACGCGCATGCACTGCACCGGGCTCGGCCGGCGGAATTGCTGGCAGTTCCACAGCGCCTTGGCAAAGCCCTGGCTCTCGTCGCGCAGATAGCTGAACGACAGCGTCGAGACCTGCGCCGCGGAGAGCGGCAACCGGGCCGGGGTCTGCTTGCCGTCGGCCCAGGCCATGAACTTGCAATAGGGCCGCTCGCCGCACGTCTTGATCGCCAGCGCGGCGAAGGCGTCGGGGTTCATACCCTTGGGCAGCGTGAGCATGAAGTTGTTGGCGTCGCCGCCCTCGGCCGCCATCGGGGCAGGGACGGCGCTTTGCGGGATTGTCGCGGGGTCGATGAACGCCCCGTCGGTGCCCACCGCGCCGGGGAGCAGCGCTTCCATTGCCGGGTCGCCCTGGAAATTGCCTGGCGAGAGCCGCGCCATCAGCGCGATATTGGGCTCGACGCCGGCATAGGTGCGGTTGAACGCCGGCGGCGTGCCCCACCAGCCCGCCCAGCGGAAGAACAGGTGCGTGTGGACCTCGGTGATCTTCTCGAGGCTGGCGCTCCAATAGGGAACGACCCAGTCGGTGTGATAGTGGGTGGCGTGGCCCACAGGCTTGTAGACGGTGCCGGTCAGCGCGGCGCGGGCGACATAGCGGGCGCGCTCCCAGGCGGCGGCGGTGGGCGAATAGCGCAGGATCGCGCCATCGCAGCTGAAGGTGAACTGGCAGCCGGTCGAGCGCTCGGAACCCTGGAACACGACGCCACAGATCGTCTTGGGGAAGGCCGGGTGGCGGGTACGGTTGATGATCACCTGCGCGACCGCTTGCTGCCCCACCGCATCGTCGCCCGCTTCGTAATAGACCGCGGCGGCCAGGCAATCGACGGCACGGGCGCGGCTCGCGGCGTCGCCATAGATGTTGAACGGCCGCGCCGCAGGGTTGGGCAGGGTGGAGAAGGGGATGGTGGCGTTGAAGGCGCGGGCGTCGTCGGGGTCGACGGTCTGCAGCTCGACGGGCTCGACCGGCGGCAGCTCGGTCTGCGGCACCACGCGGTGCGACACCTTCACCGGTGCACGCTGGTGGTGGACCACCACCCGCGGTGTGTGGGTCACCAGCCAGAGCGGCAAGGCGATCGCGGCGAGCGCGGTCAGGCCGAGCAGGATGGCGAGCACCGGCGCGGTGCGTCCGGCTGTTCCGGAGATGCGAAGGGAAGGGAGGGTCGGCATGGGGTCGCCGCCCATAACGCAGAAGTCGCGCCGTTGGAACCATTGCGGCGCCGAAACGCCGCCTGGCCCGGTCAGCCTGCCCGTATGCGGCTCAGTTCGGCCAGAATCCGGTGACTTCGCACATGTCCCAATGATCGGCGGCGCCGAGCTTGCACGCCGCGGCGGTCCCGCCGGTGCACAGCTTCACTTCGCGCTGGTAGCGCTTGTAGCAGCTCTCGGGCTTGATCGGCGTGGCGGCCTTGTGGACCGCAGCCACCCGGACCGGGTGGGACACCGGGGCGGCCGAGACACCGCGTGCCTCGGCCGGCGTTTCCAGCCCGCGCTGCTTCCCCCCGAAAGCGAGCGGCCACCCCAGATAAACGGCGAGCAGAACGCTCACCAAGATCATTGCATTGCGCACTGGATTCCCCCCGGAAACCGCTATCTCCGAATCGGAGGCTAGCGTTAATCCGGGGTTAATTCCAGAGGACTCAACTCTCTGGCAGGAAGTCCGGAACGCTCAGATAGCGCTCACCTGTATCATAATTGAACCCCAGGACGCGGACGCCGTCCGGCAGGTCGGGCAGCTTCTGCAGAATCGCCGCCAGAGTCGCCCCCGAGGAAATGCCGACGAGCATGCCTTCCTCGCGAGCCGAGCGGCGGGCCATGTCCTTGGCGACACCGGCATCGACCTTGATCACCCCGTCGATCGCGTCGGTGTGGAGGTTGCGCGGCACGAAGCCGGCGCCAATGCCCTGGATCGGGTGCGGACCGGGCTGGCCGCCCGAGATGACCGGCGAAAGCTCGGGCTCGACGGCATAGACCTTGACGTTCGGCCAGGCCTTCTTGAGCGTCTCGGCAACACCGGTGATGTGCCCGCCGGTACCGACGCCGGTGACGACCACGTCGATCGGCGTGTCGGCGAAGTCGTTGAGGATCTCCTGCGCCGTGGTCTTCACGTGCACGTCGATATTGGCGGGATTTTCGAACTGCTGCGGCATCCAGGCGCCGGGCGTCGTCTCGACGATCTCCATCGCCCGCTCGATCGCGCCCTTCATGCCCTTTTCACGCGGGGTGAGGTCGAAGGTGGCGCCATAGGCCAGCATCAGCCGGCGGCGCTCGACGCTCATGCTCTCAGGCATGACGAGGACGAGCTTGTAGCCCTTCACCGCCGCGACCATCGCCAGGCCGACGCCGGTGTTGCCGCTGGTCGGCTCGACGATCGTGCCGCCCGGCTTCAGGCTGCCGTCGCGCTCCGCCGCCTCGATCATCGACAGCGCGATCCGGTCCTTGATCGAGCCGCCGGGATTGGTCCGCTCGGACTTGATCCACACTTCGGCGTCCGGGAACAGCTTGCTGACGCGGACGTGCGGCGTGTTGCCGATCGTCTCGAGGATCGTGTTGGCCTTCATGTCGTCATCTCCTTGGGAGGAATTTCGAGATTGGCCGGAGGATCGAAGGTACGAGCCCGCCTTAGCTCCGGGAATAGCTTGGCCCATGCCAGCGTGACAAGCACTGCGCCGATGCCGCCGCCGACAACCGCGGCAACCGGACCGATCAGTGCGGCGAGGAAGCCCGACTCGGCCTCGCCCAGCTCGTTCGACCCCGAGACGAACAGCGTCGAGACAGCGCCGACGCGGCCGCGCATGTCGTCAGGGGTGTAAAGCTGGATCAGCGACTGGCGGACATAGACCGAGACCATGTCGGCCGCGCCCAGCACGAACAGCGCGGCGAGCGCGATAAGCACCGCAGGCGCGGTGTCGTGCCCTACCGCCGCCGGGCCCAGCACCGGCAACAGCAGCGGCGCGGAGAGGCCGAAGACGATCGTCGCCAGGCCGAACAGGCCGACCGCGACCAGCATCTTCACCCCGACATCGCTCTTGAGCGGCCGCCAGGAGAAGAAGATCGCCGTCGCCACCGCACCGACTGCGGGTGCGGCGCGCAGATGGCCGAGACCCGAGGAACCGACCTGGAGGATGTCGCGGGCATAGACCGGCAGCATCGCAGTCGCTCCACCGAGCAGCACGGCGAACAAGTCGAGCGAGATCGCGCCGAGCACAAGCCGGTTGCGGCGGACATAATGGAGGCCGTCGATCATCTGCGCCCAAGGGCTGCCGCTGAACTTGCGCGCGCTGCGCGGCACTTCGCCGATCAGCATCAGCAGCAGGAACGAGACGACGAACAGCCCGCCGGCCACCGCATAAGAGAGCCAGTCCGCAGCGGCATAGAGATAGCCGCCCATCGCCGGCCCGATCACCGTGCCGATCTGCCAGGAGAGCGAGCTCAGCGCGATCGCGGTCGGCAGCAGCTGCTTGGTGACGAGATTGGGCGAGAGCGCGCTCAGCGCCGGGCTGGCAAAGGCGCGCGCCACGCCGAGCAGCGCGGCGATGCCGAACAGCCAGGGCAGCGTGATCGAATGGGTATAGGTGAGTACGCCCAGGCTGATCGCGCAGAACGCCTCGAGTGCCACCGCGGCACGGGCGATCCAGCGCCGGTCGATCCGATCCGCCACCCAGCCGGCGAACAGCGAGAGGCAGAGCAGCGGCAGGAACTGCGCGACGCCGATCAGGCCGAGCTGGAAGGCCGCCTCCTTCACGGTCATCGTCCGGCGGGCGATGTCGTACACCTGCCAGCCGATGACGATCACCATCGCCATCTGCCCGAGCGTCGTCGAGAGGCGGGCGAGGAAATAATAGCGGAAATTGGGAACGGCGAACGGATGCTTTGCTTCGGCCATGCCGAAGCCTCTAAGCGCTTCCGCGACGGAACCGCAACGAGCGATTGCGTGCGGAAGCGCCAAGCAGGGCTATCAGGCGATAATTTCCGTCTCGCGCTCGGCCTGGGCCGGCGTGCCGCTGAGGAAGGTCAGCAGGTCCTTGACCAGGCGATCGGTCGCGCTGGCGAACAGGCCGTGCGGCTCGCCGTCATATTCGACATATTGCGCATTGGAGATGCCCGCCGCGGCGCGCTTGCCGATCTGGTGGGGAACGATCGTGTCGCCGCTGCCGTGGATCACCAGCGTCGGCACGGTGAACGCGGCAAGGTCCGGGCGGAAATCGGTAAAGCCGAAGGACTGGGCGCAGGCGAGCGTCGCCTTGAGGCTGGCGGTCATCGCGACGTTCCACGACGCGTTGCGCACTTCCTCGCTCACCGGGCTGGCGATCAGGCCGACGCCGTAGAACTGCTTGAAGAAGCCGCCGAAGAACTTCGCCCGGTCCTCCCCGATCGACTTGGCGATGGCATCGAGCTGCTCGACCGGCACGCCGTCCGGATTGTCGTCGCCCTGGGGCATATAGGGCACTACCGAGCTGACCAGCGCCGCCGAGCGCACGCCCTTGCCGCCGTGGCGCGACATGTAGCGGGCCACCTCGCCGCCGCCCATCGAGAAGCCGACCAAAGTCGCGTCCGCCGTCGCACCGGTTTCCTGCAGCACATCGGCAAGATCGTCCGCCAGGCTGTCATAATCATAGCCGTTCCACGGCTGGTCCGAGCGGCCGAAGCCGCGGCGGTCATAGGCGATGGCGCGGTAGCCGGCCTCGGCGAGCTTCAGCGCCACGGGATCCCAGCTGTCGGCCGAGAGCGGCCAGCCATGGATCAGCACGACGGGACGACCGGAGCCCCAGTCCTTGAAATAGAGTTCGGTGCCGTCGCGGGTCTTGATCGTGGGCATGGAGCGCTCCTGCTGGCGAGTGAGCCTCCAGAACGGGCAGCGCCAAGGCCCGTTCCTCAGCGCAGCTTGGCGGGCTGCACATCCTCGGTCTCGGCAGCCCGCGGGTTGCGGATGGCGGGGCGCAGGCGGGCGAGGCTGCACAGGCCGGCGATCGTCGCCAGTCCCGCCGAGACGAGCGGCGGCACCATCCCGCGGCCGATGCCGAACGCCAGCAGCGCGGCGACCAGCGTGGCGCCGGTGGTCTGCCCGACCATCCGCGTGGTCGAGGTGAGCCCGCCCGCGGCGGCAGCGCGGTCGATCGGCGCCGAGCCGATGATCAGCCGCGCATTGGGCGACAGGAACATGCCGAAGCCGGCGCCGGTGAGCGACATGCGCCAGGCGATGTCGAGCCAGCTCGGGTCAGCGGGCAGGAAGGCCATGAACAACAGGCCGATCACCGCGATCACCATGCCGATCCCGCCGAGCGCGCCGGCGGGATAGCGGTCGGACAGCGAGCCGGCGAGCGGAGCGACGAACATGGTGGTGAGCGGCCAGGGCGCGATCACCGCGCCGACCTCGGACGGGGCGAAGCCATAGCCGTGCTGGAGGCGGAAGGGCAGCGACAGCAGCAGCGTCATCGTCGCAATGAAGGCGGTGTAGGCGCCGACCACCGAGAGCGCGAGCACCGGGCGGGTCAGCAGGTCGACCGGCAGGATCGGCTTGGCTTCCTTTCGCTCACGGCGGACGAAGAACACGCCGATCACCGCGCCGGCCAGCACCACCGCGCCGGAGACCACCGGGCTGTCGCCATGGACGCCGCTCTCCAGCCCGCCGATCACCAGCCCGAACATCCCGGCACAGAGCAAGGCGCCGAGCACGTCGAACGGTTCGTCCCGCGACGCGCTGTCGGGCAAGGCGCGGCCGAACAACAGGCTGGCGACGGCGAAGGGCACCGCGGAGGCGAACACCCAGGGCCAGGGGCCGATCGCCAGCACGAGCCCGCCGATCGTCGGCGCCAGCGCGGCGGAGCTCGACACCACCACCGAATTGATCCCCAGCCCGCGGCCGAGATGCTTGGACGGGTAGACCTGGCGGATCAGCGCCGAGGAGACGCTGAGCGCCGCCGCCGCGCCCGCCGCCTGCGCGGCGCGGACGATGAGCAGGAAGGGCAGGCTCTTGGCGAAGAAGCACAGCAACGTCGCCACGGTGAACACCAGCTGCCCGGCCTGGTACATCCGCTTGAGGCCGATCCGCTCGCCGAGCCCGGCAAAGGGCAGGAGCAGCATCACCAGCGTCAGCTGGTAGACCGTGACGATCGACACCGCCGCCGCGCTGTCTACCCGCAGGTCCCGGGCAATGGTCGGGAGCGCCACCGTGGCGATCGCCCCGTCGATGACCACCAGTGCGGAGCCGAACGAGACGGCGGCAATGGCGAGGGTGCGGCGGGGCTGGGGCAGGCCATCGGTCATGCCGCGCTCAGTGCATCAACAAGCCGTGCGGTTCCAGCGGGAACCCGAAACGCATCCAACGGTTCTTTCGCCATCGAAACCAACTGCTTGGAGAGTCCAGATGGGCAAGGGCATTTTACTGTGGCTGATCGGCATTCCGATCCCGATCATCCTGCTGATCCTGCTTTTCTGGCACTGATCCGCCGTCAGGCCGCCTCGGGCTTGTCCCGGGCGGCATCCGGCGCACCCGTGCCGAGGATCAGCTCGCGTATTTCCCATGCATCGGCGACGTAGCGATGGTCAGGCTTGCCGGGGCATGCGCCTTCGTCGTCGGTCGGGAGATAAGATAGCAGCGGCACGATCTCGGTCGCCTCACCCTCCAGCCGGTCGCGGATGCGGTTGAGCAGCCATTGGCAGGCGCGGGCATAGGTTTCCCAGTGCGCCTCGCTCGGCAGGTTGCGCCAGCGCGCGACATGGTCGCGGAAATCGGTGACGAGCGCGGCGGTCTCGGCGCTCGCCTTGCTGGCGGAGGTGGCGGCATCGCCACCCACCATGTCCATCAGCGGGCCATAGACCTGACCCTCCATCTTGGCGAAATGCAGTAACAGGTCGCGGGTGAACAGCCAGCGCCGGAAGGGCAGGCCGTCGTCATTGGCCGGCCGCGGCCCGGAGACCAGGGTCTCGAGCATATCGGCATTGGCTAGGATGTGGCCGTGCTGCCTCAGCACGCGCTCCACGGGCATTGCGCGACTCCTCATGGCACCGTTGTGGACCCATTATGCCTGCGCGGCGGTGAAGCCGCGGCTCCGGAGCTACCCCCATCGGGGATGCTACGGAGGCGCCCCGCCGCAATGCGCGGCGGGGCGTTCCATATCAGCGGCAGCGAACCGAATCGCGGTCCGCGGCGCTGCCGAGCGCACCGCCGGCAACCGCGCCGAGCAGCGTGCCGACCGTCTTCGAACGGCCGCCGGCGATGATGTTGCCGAACAGGCCGCCAGCCGCGGCGCCGACGATCAGGCCGGTGGTGCCGTCCGAGCGGCGGCAATAATATTTGCCGTCCTGGCCGCGATAGACGCGGTCGTCCTGGGTCAGCACGCGCTCCTGATAGTTCGGCGGCGGCGCGCGATAGTCGCGTACCGGATCGTAGAACTGATCGTCGGCGGGGTCGTAGCTCGAATAGCCGCCACGCGGCGGCGGGGGCGGCGGCGGACCGATCGGGCGCGACCTGTAGCTGCGATAGCGCTCGAGCGCCTGCTGGAACGCGTCATATTCGCGCTCGAAGCGCTGCTGCGCGACGTCGAAGCGCGCCTCCTCTTCCTGCCCGCTGCTGTAGACCGGCGCGCGCTGCGCGGACGCGGGCGATGCGACCGCCAGAGTGGCCGCGGCAGCCGCGGCGAGAGTTACCAGATGCTTCATTATGCTCTCTCCTTCCCGAAGGCCCATACGGCCGGGAACTCTGAAACGTTCCGGACATGCGCGTGAAGCCGCGCTGAACGGACGGGGCAGGCACGACGAACCCGCAACGAAACGGGGCAAATCGGGGCCGGAAACCCGCGGAAAGTCACAAAGGCCGCGACATTCACGCGCGTGCGCGCGGGACCCGCCCCGCTGCCGCCTGGAATTGCCGGATGAAGAACCCGCGAGGAGAGCGGCATGCCGGTCATCCGGCGGTCGATGCGCAGTTGCTTGACGATTTCGCGGCGGCCGAGCGGCCGGCCACCATGCTCGGCGGCGCACTTCGCCGGCGCGGCGCGACCGGGCGCGCAAAGGCAGATGGTCTCCATCGACGAGTCTATGCGAAATGATTTCCAACATTGGAAGCCCCTGCGCGGCGGCGCTGAAACGGCGGCGCCGCGCCAATCGCCCGGATCGTAGCGGCCGGTGGATCCAGTCGTTTCCGACGCTCGGCGATCGGCTCGGTTCACGCGCTTCACAAAACCTAAAGGGTCGTCCGCGTAGAAGGGAGCGGGATTGATACGGGGCGTCGAAGCGGGATGGGTGGCAGGAGCGGGGCGGCAGCCAAGACGGGCGCGAGCGTGCCGTTCGTGCGCAGGAGCGGCACCGATCCGTCCGCCACCGAGCATCTGCGCCTCTTCCGCAACTACGAAGCGATGGACCTGGGCTGGTTCTGGGCGACCGACCCCGAGGGCTGCATCACCTATATCAGCGACGGCGCGGCGCGCTCGCTCGGCGAGACCGTCGAGGGGATGCTCGGCCGCGACATCCTGTCGCTGTTCCGCAACGCCAATGACGAGGCCGATGCCGAGCGGCGGCGGACCATGCCGTTCCAGATGGCGCGCCAGGCGCGGTTCGACGCGATCCCGCTGATGGTCGACATGCTCGGCGAGGAGCGCTGGTGGGCGCTTTCGGGCCAGCCGGCCCGCGATGCGCGCGGCACGTTCACCGGCTATCTCGGCCACAGCGTCGACGTGACCAAGGAACAGCGCGCCGCGCATGAGAGCAACCGGCTCGCCATGTACGATCCGCTCACCGGGCTGCCCAACCGGCGCCGGATGAGCAATCTGCTCGACAGCACCATCGCCGCCTTTCGCAGCCAGCAGCGTGCCTGCGCGCTGATGCTGATCGACCTCGACCGCTTCAAGGCGATCAACGACAGCCTGGGCCATCCGGTGGGCGACGCGCTGCTCAAGCAGGTCGCCGAGCGGCTGACCACGATCGTCGGCAATGTCGAGCAGATTGCCCGGATGGGCGGCGACGAGTTCCAGGTGATCCTGCCCGATGCGCACAACCGGGTGGGCATTTCCGACCTCGCCAACCGGATCATCGAATCGCTCTCGCACCCCTACACCATCAATGGCAGCCGCTGCCTGATCGGCGCCTCGATCGGTATCGCCGTCAGCCCCTTTGACGCGGTCACCAGCGACGAGCTGGTGCGCAATGCCGACCTCGCGCTCTACGCCGCCAAGGGCGCGGGCAGGGGCCGGGCGCGCTTCTTCTCCTCCGACCTGCTCCAGGTCGCCGAGGACCGCCGCCAGCTCGAGCACGACCTGCTCGACGCGCTCGCCAAGGGCGAGATGGCGGTGCACTACCAGCCGATCGTCGGGGCGAAGAGCGAGGAAGTCACCGGCTTCGAAGCGCTGCTGCGCTGGAATCACCCCAAGCGCGGCCGGATCTCGCCGGCGATCTTCATCCCGATCGCCGAGGATGCCAACCTGATCCCGCAGCTCGGCGAATGGACGCTGCGCCAGGCCTGCATGGACGCCGCGCGCTGGCCGGGCGAGCTGCGGATCGCAGTCAACGTCTCGCCGATCCAGTTCGCCAGCGATGCGCTGCCCGCCATCGTGATGAGCGCGCTTGCCGGCTCCGGACTGAAGCCCGAGCGGCTCGAGCTCGAGATCACCGAGAGCGTGTTCCTGGGCGACACCGCCGAGACCGACGGGCGCTTCGCCGCGCTGAAGCGGCTCGGCGTGCGGCTGGCGCTCGACGATTTCGGCACCGGCTATTCCTCGCTCGGCTATCTGCGCACCGCGCCGTTCGACAAGATCAAGATCGACCAGAGCTTCGTCCGCGGCACCACCGAGGAGGGCGCCCGCAACCAGGCGATCATCGCCGCGATCGTCGCGCTCGCCAATGCGCTCGGCATGGAGACCACCGCCGAGGGCATCGAGAGCTTCGACCAGCTCGAGACGATGCGCCGGCTCAACGTCAGCCATATCCAGGGCTTCCTCTACAGCCGCGCCGTGCCCAATGACGAGCTCGTCACGCGCTTCCAGGACGGCAAATGGGTGATCAAGCCGCAGGGGCCGGCCCGCCAGCGCCACATCCGCCACACCACCTTCCGCAAGGTGGGAGTGATCCACGAGAACCATTATTACTCCGCCGTGCTCAAGAACGTCTCGGCATCCGGGGCGCTGATCGACGGGATCGTCGACGTGCCGGAGGGCACGCAATTCGTCGTCGACCTCGGCGAGGGGCAGATGGCCGTCGCCATCGTCCGCCGGGCGATGCGCCAGCAGCAGGGCATCGAGTTCGAGCAGCCGCTGGTCGAGGACCATAATGGCGTGCTCACCACCCGGCACCGGGTCTCGCCGCGGGTGCTGGGCGAGGCCGGGCTGCAGCAGCAAGGCAACAACTTTGTCGCCAAGACCGCCGAGGGATCGCTGACCCTGCCGGCCTTCCACACGATCACCGAGTGGAACGGGATCGAAGTCTAGCCCGTGCCGGCGCCCGCCACCGCGCAACCGGCAACCGGACTCCGCGTTTTCCTCGCCGCCACATGCTATGCTCTAGACACAGACGCTTGCTGCACCGCAACATGAGCGGCATAGGGAGAGGATGAAGTTGAGTCTCGAAGCCGATCCGTCCGCCACGCCCGCGGCGATGCTGCCGCTGCTGTTCGAAGCGATCGTCCGCCACAAATGCGTGTCGATGACCTATAACCGCACGCGGATGATCCTGGCGCCGCACATCCTCTACACCCGCCACGACGCAGTGTTCCTCGACGCGGTGGTCGTCTCCAAGGAGGGCTTCCTGCCGCGCGAGGAGAAGGTGGGCACCTTCAAGCTCGACGGGCTCAAGGAGCTGACCCTGCTCGAGCGCGACTTCGCGCCGAGCGCGCTGTTCGATCCGAGCCTGGAGAAATACCAGGGCGTGACGCTGATCCAGATCGAGGCGGCGGCCTGAGGGGCTTGCCCGCCTAGGTTGACTCGGTTCGGGGAAATGCGCCTCATCTCGCAACTTTCTTGCGTGGCGGCGGCGTGAGCGGCGTGGGCGTGCCGTTGAGCGCGGTCATCGCCAGGCGCCAGTCGATCCGGTGGCGCGTACCGACCTGCTTGCCCTTGTAGAAGCGCGGCGTGGTGATCCCGACAGTAGCGCGCTCCACCGCCCGATCGAAGGCA
Source organism: Sphingomonas sp. KR3-1 (assembly GCF_040049295.1). NCBI lineage: Bacteria > Pseudomonadati > Pseudomonadota > Alphaproteobacteria > Sphingomonadales > Sphingomonadaceae > Sphingomonas > Sphingomonas sp. KR3-1. Next base: position 328,923 of record NZ_JBDZDQ010000003.1, on the reverse strand, counting down.
TCGGCATAGCCGATAGCCAATGCGAAATCCCATGCCGCCGCAAAACTCTCCGCCCCGGGCCGCTCGCGCAGCTTGTAGGCGGACTGCTTGCTCATCCCCACCGCGCGGGCGGCGTGGAGGACCGAGCCCATCGCGGCGAGCGCAGTGATGAAGTCCCGCTGCCGGCGCTCGCTCCAGCCATTGTGGTGGATGCGTTCGAGGGGAACGGGAGTGAAGGCGAGGGCGCTGGGGCCGTCGTCTTCGGGCGTATCGGGGGAGGGTGAGTCGTCCATCTACCAGGGTAGATCAGACGAAATCCTACATTTGAAGCGGAATTATATCCGCTCGACGGGTACGCCTAGCTGGAGCGCGGCGTCGGCCATGCGCTGGTCGAGCGTTACCAACGCGAAGCCTCCGTCCTTTGCCACAGCGAGATGCAAGGCATCGCCTGCGCGCAAACCGAGCTCATGCTGCGCAGCGAAACGGGCAGCGACCTCGAAATGCTCTTCTGCGACAGCCAGCGTCGGCAAGCTGGTCGTTGCCATGACAGCAAACGCCCCCAGGGCCTCGGCCCGGGTTTCGAGCGTAATTTCCCCGGTCCGCAGCTTGAGCGACAGCGCGCTCGATATTTCGGTATGGGTCCAATCGCTGATAAACGCCGTTCCCGGCTCCACGCTTTCCAGCCAACCGAGAACCGCAGGCGAATGCTGCTCCACAACAAGCGCTGCGACCATTGCCGAGGTGTCAAGATAATAGCTCAATAGCGTGCGTCGTCGCGCATCCGGCGGATGAACTCCCCGGCGGATTCCTTTTGAACCGGCGTCCGCGCATGCAGCTTGCGCAGCGCTTCGACGTCAATTGGCTCCCACTCGCGCTCGACCTCCGCGGGCACAAGCCGCGCGGCGGGCTTGCCGCGCCGGACGATCTCGATGCTCTCGCCCGCCTCGACCCGATCGACGATCTCGCTGAGGCGCGCCTTGGCGTCGGCTAGGTTGATGCGTTCCATGGCGATGGCGGGCTCCTGACTAGGTTGGTGACTATATCAGGGTTTGAGGCAAAGTGAATAAGCTCCTTTACCATCTCTTGACGTTCTCAACGATCCTGCTGTCATATGTCGTGATAGGGGCAGAGAGGGTAGTGGTTGTGGGCAAAGGTACCGAACCAGATGAAATTGAAGCACCGGTTTCATCGACACGAAAGCCACTCGTTTTTATTAGCCACGACACGCGGGACGCTGCTCTTGCTGAGGCATTCAGCCGCCTGCTTAGCAGTGTCAGCGCTGGCGTTCTGAAATCTTTTCGCTCTTCGGACAAAAAGGGTAATCAGGGCATCGAGTATGGCGTCGAATGGTATCCAGAGATCATGAGCAAGCTAGATGCTGCTTCGGATGTGGTCTGTCTCTTGACGCCAAACAGCATCGGCAGGCCGTGGATATTGTACGAAGCGGGCGTAGCCAAGGGGAAGTTAGAGACCCCCGTTCATGGAGTTGCGCTAGGAATTCCACTGCAAAATGCGAGCGTTGGACCTTTTGCTCAGTTCCAGAACTCGGATGATAGCGAAGAGGCCCTTACTCAGTTAGTGATTCAGCTTGTTAAGAGGATTCCAGGTTCGGAGCCAGATAGAGAGGTTGTTAAGAGTCAGGTTGAAGCCTTCCGGGTAAAGGCACTAGAATTGGCTGCCAAAACTGAAGGGGATTCATCGCTCGATAGCGAAACTGACAGTACGTCGGTAGCCAAGCTATTCGAAGAGGTTAAGGTCATGTTTCAAGACCTTCCGAGTCGAATTGAGCGCCGCATTGATCCTGATGCATCCGGCAGCAGAAGAAAACGGCGACACGATATCAATATGATGCGTGATATGACTCGCAGTTTCGGCAGGGAATTGCCGGAAGGCGTTTCCTTGCTCATGATGGCCAGCCAGTTTCGAGACGACTTTCCTTGGATCTACGATATGGCCCTAGACGTCTTTCGGAAGCTAAATTCGGGAGATCCTACTGCGATTGAATCGCTGGAGAAGTTCGATCATGTTTTCCACATCACTATGGATCATCCCATTTTCCGTGAAATGATGTATAGAAACAAAGAAAGATCTTACCTTGTGGATGAAATGATGTTTTCACTACATGATGTAGTCAATTTTTCTAGGGAGCGGGCTATCAATAATAAGATTGCCGATGCTGCGCTGGAGTCGGCAAAAAAATAGCTTGAGACCTTCTTATCCCACCGTCACAAAACTATCCATAACCCGCTTCCGCCCGGCCTGCTCGAAGTCGATCTCGAGCTTGTTGCCTTCGATCTCGGCGATCGTGCCGTAGCCGAACTTCTGGTGGAACACGCGCATGCCGAGCGACAGGTCGTCGCGGGGCTTGGCGCCGAAGCTCACCGCAGACGCGCGGCTTTCCACCACGCGTGCCGGCTCACGCGAGAAGGTGCGGGCGGTGAAGCCGCCGCCGGGGTTCTTGGGGTCGACGCCCGCGGCGCGCTGCCAGCCGGGGCCCCGGCCGGTGCCGCGGCCGACATCGGCGAAGGGGTCGCTGCGTTCGCTCCAGTTGGCCTGCCATAGGCTCGCCCCGCCGGTCATCGTGCTTTCGCTCTCGATATGTGCCTCGGGCAGCTCGGCGACGAAGCGGCTCGGGATCGACGAGTTCCACTGGCCGTAGATGCGGCGATTGGCGGCGTGGAGGATGGTCGCGAGGCGGCGGGCGCGGGTGATCGCGACATAGGCCAGGCGGCGCTCCTCCTCGAGGCTGGCGAGGCCGCCCTCGTCGAGCGCGCGCTGCGAGGGGAAGATGCCTTCCTCCCAGCCCGCCAGGAACACCGTGTCGAACTCCAGCCCCTTGGCGGCGTGGATCGTCATGATCGTCACCTTGGCCTCGTCGGCGTTGTTCTCATTGTCCATGACGAGGGAGACGTGCTCGAGGAAGGCGCCGAGCGTTTCATACTCCTCCATCGCGCGGACGAGCTCGTTGAGGTTCTCGAGCCGGCCGGCGGCCTCGGCGGTGCGATCGGCCTGCCACATCGCGGTGTAGCCGCTCTCGTCGAGGATGATGCGGGCGAGGTCCGGGTGCTGGAGATCGTTGCCCATGGAGCGCCAGCGCGCCATGTCGCCGACCAGATTGCCGAGCGCGCGGCGGGCCTGGGGCGTCAGCTCGTCGGTATCGAGGATGCGCGCGGCGGCGACGGTGAGCGGGATGCCGGCGGCGCGGGCATATTGGTGGACCTTCGCCAGCGCCTTGTCGCCAAGGCCGCGCTTGGGCGTGTTGACGATGCGCTCGAAGGCGAGGTCGTCCGCCGGCTGGGCGACGACGCGGAGATAGGCGAGCGCGTCGCGGATCTCCTGGCGCTCGTAGAAGCGGAAGCCGCCGATGATGCGATAGGGCAGGCCGATCGCGATGAACCGGTCCTCGAACTCGCGGGTCTGGTGCTGGGCGCGGACGAGGATGGCGATGTCGTCCAGGGACTTGCCGCCGCGCTGGGCGCCCTCGATCTCCTCGCCGACGCGGCGCGCCTCCTCGGGCCCGTCCCACACGCCGAGCACCTTGACCTTCTCGCCGTCATTCTTGTCGGTCCACAGCGTCTTGCCGAGGCGGCCGGAGTTGTTGGCGATCACGCCCGAGGCGGCGGCGAGGATGTGCGGCGTCGAGCGGTAATTCTGCTCGAGCTTGATCACCTTGGCGCCGGGGAAATCCTTCTCGAACTTGAGGATGTTCTCGACCAGCGCACCGCGCCAGGAATAGATCGACTGGTCGTCGTCGCCGACGCAGCAGATGTTCTTGCGCTCCTGGGCGAGCAGCCGCAGCCAGAGATACTGGACGGCGTTGGTGTCCTGATACTCGTCGACCAGGATGTAGCGGAAGCGCTGCTGGTAGAGCTCGAGCACGTCGCGGTGGGTCTTGAGGATCACCAGCATGTGGAGGAGCAGGTCGCCGAAGTCGCACGCGTTGAGCGTCTTCAGCCGCTCCTGGTAGAGATGGTAGAGCGCGGCGCCGAGGCCGCCGCCATAGCGCTCGGACTCGCCGGCACCGATCTCGGCCGGCGTCAGCCCCTTGTTCTTCCACTCGTCGATCAGCCCGGCGAGCTGGCGCGCGGGCCAGCGCTTCTCGTCGAGATCGGCGGCGAGGATCAGCTGCTTGATCAGGCGCAGCTGGTCGTCGGTGTCGAGGATGGTGAAGTTCGATTGCAGGCCGACCAGCTCGGCATGGCGGCGCAGCATCTTGGCGCCGATCGCGTGGAAGGTGCCGAGCCAGGGCATGCCCTCCACCGCATCGCCGACGAGCCGGCCGACGCGCTCCTTCATCTCGCGCGCCGCCTTGTTGGTGAAGGTGACGGCGAGGATCTCGCTGGGATAGGCGCGGCGGGTCCACAGCAGATGGGCGAGGCGGGCGGTGAGCGCCGCGGTCTTGCCCGTGCCGGCGCCGGCGAGGACGAGCACCGGGCCGTCCACGGTGAGCACCGCCTCGCGCTGGGGCGGGTTCAGGCCGTTCAGATACGGAGCGTTGGCGTCGGTCTCTACGGGGACAGTCATAGCGAACAACTAGGGAACGCCCGGCCGCCCCGCAAGCTCCGAGCGACACGCACATTATGCACGATTCCTGGAAATATCCCGCAACAAAGCTCTAGCCACGGAAACAAACCCGCAATAATACCTAATTGCCGTCAACCATCGGTTGGTGGCCAAATCCCGCAGCTGGGGAGCAGGGATATATGATGATTCGGGGGGCGGGTCTGATTTTGGCGGCGGGGGCGGGCTTCGCCTGCGCGCCGGCCTGTGCACAGACGATTGCGGCGGCGGAGACGGCCTATCTGGTCGTGCGGCCGGAAGTGCGCACCAAGACCGACGAGCATGTCCAGGGGTTGTGGCTGCGCACCACCGCGACGGTGCGTGCGTCGAGCGAGGAATGGCGCGCGGACGAGACCAGCGCGGGATATGGCGTGTCGGTCCAGAAGGAAGTGATCGGGCATACTTGGCTGGGCCTGACCGGCTACACCCAGGCGCCGCGCTTCGATGCGGACCGCGGCATGATCCGCGATGCCCGCCACTATGCCGGCGCGCGGCTGAGCTTCGAGGCGTCGGACCATGTCGAGCTGGGCTTCGCCTGGTTGCGGCGGCTGCGCGGGCGCGGCTTCATGAGCACGCCGGGCAGCAATCGCGGCATCAAGCCGGGTCCCAAGGCCTATATGCAGTTTCATTTCTGAGCCGCTCCGGCGCGCGCCGGAGCCGATTTCCCGTGCTGCGCCGATCCCAGGATCGAGGCGGCAAGGCCGAACGCCCCATCCCGCAGCCCCGGGGTGGGGCGTTTCTTTTGCGTATCGTTTTGCGCCGACCCCTCGGTCTGTCACGCGTTTGTCACACGCCTGTCACACCCTCCGGCCAGAGGCGCGATCATCATGGCATCACTCGCTCTGGACCAAGCCCCGCCGGTTGACCAACCGCAGCCGGGGCCCCGATTCGACTACAAGACGCATCCCCTGGCCAAGTTGCTGTTCGCGGCGATCATGGTCGGCGGGCTGGCCTTTGCCGGCTGGAGCGTCCTGACGGACACGCGGGGTGTGGGCGAGACGCTGGCGACCAGCGTGTTCCTGTTCCTCGGGCTGGCGCTGCTGATCGCGCTCGGCTTCGAGTTCGTGAACGGCTTCCACGACACCGCCAACGCCGTCGCCACGGTGATCTACACCAATTCGATGCCCGCGCATTTCGCGGTGATCTGGTCGGGCTTCTGGAATTTCCTCGGCGTGATGTTCTCGAGCGGCGCGGTCGCCTATTCGATCATCACGCTGCTGCCGGTGGAGCTGATCCTCAACGTCGGATCCGCGGGCGGCTTCGCGATGATCTTCGCGCTGCTGCTCGCCGCGGTGCTGTGGAACCTCGGCACCTGGTATATCGGCCTGCCCAACAGCTCGTCGCACACGCTGATCGGCTCGGTGCTCGGCGTCGGCTTCGCCAACCAGCTGATCAACACCGGATCGCGCGGCGGCACCGCCGGCGTCGACTGGAGCCAGGCGACCAAGATCCTCACCGGCCTGTGGATGGCGCCGCTGATCGGCTTCTTCGCCGCGCTGGCGCTGCTGCTGGTGATGCGCATCTTCCTGCGCAACCCGAAGCTCTACACCTCGCCGATGCCGCACACCGCGCCGCCGATCGGCATCCGCAGCGCGCTGATCTTCACCTGCACCGCGGTCTCGTTCAGCCATGGCTCGAACGACGGCCAGAAGGGCATGGGGCTGATCATGCTGATCCTGATCGGCTGCGCGCCGACCGCCTATGCGCTCAACCGCACCCAGTCGGCGAGCGCCACGCCGGCCTATGTCCAGACCGCCACCGTCGCCGAGGCCGCGTTCGATGCGCGCAGCGGCGGGCTGCCCGATGTCGCGCCGGTCGACGCGCGCAAGATCCTCACCACCGCGCTCCAGCAGCGCAAGGCCGACAGTCCGCAGGTGTTCGCCGCGCTCGAGGGCCTGTCGAAGGATCTCACCGCGCGCGTCCAGGGCTATGGCTCGCTGAGCAAGGTGCCGGCGGAAGCGACCGGCAATGTCCGCAACGACATGTACCTGGTGCTCGACACCACCAAGCTCGCCACCAAGAAGCCCGATGGCTACCAGCCCGCGGAGCTGAAGGCGCTGACCGACTATCAGAAGAACCTCGAAGCCGGCACGCGCTACATCCCGCTCTGGGTGAAGATCGTCGTCGCGCTTGCCCTGGGTCTCGGCACGATGATCGGCTGGAAGCGGATCGTCGTCACCGTGGGCGAGAAGATCGGCAAGCAGCACATGACCTATGCGATGGGCGCTTCGGCCGAGCTGGTCGGGGCGAGCACGATCCTGCTCGCCGACCGGTTCGGCCTGCCGGTGTCGACCACGCACATCCTCTCCTCGGGCGTCGCCGGCGCCTCGGTGGCGAGCGGCGCGGGGCTGCAGGCCCGCACGGTGCGCAACCTGGCGCTGGCCTGGCTGCTGACGCTGCCCGCGGCGATGCTGCTCTCGGGCGGGCTCTACTGGGCGATGCTCAACGCAGTGAAGCTGTTCGGGCTTTGATTTGACCCGCTGCCGTCGCCCCCGCGAAAGCGGGGCCCCATCTCCTGCACGCGCGGGCTGATGCGACGGCGGTTTCGCGCCTGACTTCTCCCCGAGCTGGGTCGCCGCCTTCGCGGGGATGACGCGCTTGGGCGCGCTACTACCGCGCGAACTTCTGCACGCGCTGGCCGGCGATATCGACGACGTAGAGATTGCCGGCGGCGTCCGCGGCGATGTCGTGCGCGATCCAGAACTGGCCGTCCTGGTTGCCGAGCCGGCCGAAATGCGCGGTCACCCGGCCGTCGAGCCCGGCGATGGTGACGCCGTCATGATCGGGCACCTTGTCCGGGTTCGCGCCGCCGTCGAGGATCGCGATCCGGCTGCCGGGCAACAGCGCCAGGCCGAAGGGGCGGCCGATCGTGGCGGACTTCCATTCGCCGAGATAGCGGCCCGTCCCGTCGAAGACCTGCACCCGGTCGTTGACGCGGTCGGCGACATAGACGCGGCCCGCCGCATCCACCGCCAGTGCGTGCGGGATGTTGAACTGGCCCGGCCCGGTGCCGCGGCTGCCCCATTGGAACAGCAGCTTGCCGTCGGCAGCGAACTTCATCACGCGCGAATTGCCATAGCCGTCCGCGACGTAGAAGCTGCCGTCGGCGAGCGGCGCGACATCGGTGGGGCGATCGAAATGACTGGCATCGGCACCGGCGACGCCGTGCTCGCCGAGGATACGGAGCAGCTCGCCGCCGGGCGTGAACTCGAACACTTCGTTCGAGCCGGTATCGGTGATCCAGACATGGCCGTTCGCGCCGATGCTGATGCCGTGCGGAATGACGAAGCGCCCGGCGCCCCATTCGCGGAGCAGCCTGCCGGTGCCCGCGTCGAACACTTCGACCACAGGCTCCTTGACCAACGTCAGCGCCTTGGCATCGGTGCCGCGATTGCCGCGGTGCAGGACGAACACTTCGCCGCCGTGCACCGCGACGCCCGAACAGGGGCCGAGCAGGCGGCTCTCGGGGAGGACCGGCCAGCCATGGACGACGCGGTAGTGCGGTTGCGGGGCCGCGGCGGCGAGCAGGAGCGGGGCGAGGATCGCCAAGGTGGTGATGCGCATGCGAGCAGCTTGCTTCATCCGTCATCCCGGCGAAAGCCGGGATGACGATAGCGGCTCCATCAAAGCCGCTTCACGCCGACCTGGAACAGATGCGTCGCCAGCTCGATGCTGAACTTGAAGCCCTGGGCATCGGCGCGAAGGTCTGCCTTGAAGTGCGCGACCGGGTTCCAGAAGGCGACCACCAGGCCCGCGAGTAGCGCGAACGCCATCGCAAAGGCCAGCCGCCTGCCTGCCGATTCCTGCATCGCCTTCCTCCCTGGTCGGTCGCTGAGTGCGGCGTACCGGTACGCAGGCGAAACTGTCGCCGCGATGAACGGGCTTCCCCTTTGCGGCGGATCGATCCAAGGAGAGGGCGAAAAGGGGAGAGGGCATGACCAAAGCCGCCGCATCGCACCGCCGCATCCTGTTCGCGAGCCTCGTCGGCACGTCGGTCGAATTCTATGACTTCTACATCTACGCCACTGCAGCGGCGCTCGTCTTCCCCGACCTGTTCTTCCCGGCGAGCGAGCCCTGGATCCGCCAGCTCGCCAGCTATGCCAGCTTCTCGGTCGCCTTCTTCGCGCGGCCGCTGGGCGGCGTGCTGTTCGGCCATTTCGGCGACAAGCTCGGGCGCAAGTCCACCCTCGTCGCCTCGCTGATGCTGATGGGCCTCTCGACCGTGCTGATCGGCTTCCTGCCCGGCTATGCGCTGATCGGCTGGACGGCGCCGCTGCTGCTCTGCCTGCTGCGCTTCGGCCAGGGGCTGGGGCTGGGCGGCGAATGGGGCGGGGCGAGCCTGCTCGCGGTGGAGAACGCCCCGCCGGGCTGGGCCAATCGCTATGGCAGCTTCCCGCCGATGGGTGCGCCGGTGGGCTTCATCTTCGCCAATGGCTTCTTCCTGGTGCTCGGCGCGGTGATGGACGAGGCGACCTTCCGCGAATGGGGCTGGCGGCTGCCGTTCCTCCTGAGCTCGGTGCTGGTCTTCCTCGGCCTGTGGGTGCGCCTCAAGATCAGCGAGACGCCCGAGTTCGTCGCCGCAGCCGAGAAGGAAGCCCCGCCCGCGGTGCCGATCGGCGAGCTGTTCCGCACCAGCGCGCTCGCCACCTTCGCCGGCACCGTCGGCACCGTCGCCTGCTTCGCGCTGTTCTACATCTCGACCGTGTTCATCATCGGCTACGGCACCAAGACGCTCGGCTATGACCGCGAGACGTTCCTGGGCATCGAACTGGTTGCGATCCTGTTCATGGCCGCGGGCATCGTCACCGCCGGGATCAGCGCCGACAAGCGCAGCGCGAACAGCGTGCTGATGTTCGGCTGCATCTTCACGCTGCCAGTGGGCATGACGATGGCGATGCTGCTGGTGCCGGGATCGCTGGCGAGCGTCGCCGCCTGGCTTGCCTTCGGGCTGTTCGTGATGGGCTTCGTCTATGGCCCGCTCGGCGGCTGGCTGCCCAGCCTGTTCCCGGCGCGGGTGCGCTACACCGGCGTGTCGGTCACCTTCAACCTGGGCGGCATCCTGGGCGGCGGCCTCACCCCGCTGATCGCCGAGACTTTGGTCAAGCAGGGCGGGCTGATCTGGGTGGGCTATTACCTCGCCGGCGCGGGGCTGCTCAGCCTGCTCGGGCTGATATTGGTCCGAAACCGATAAGTCGTCTTTATTCCGTCACTTGGAAGCCATAGCACCGGGCCGACAAGAGGGGGACGGAACGATGATCGACAGGCGCGGAGTGATCGGCGGCGGGCTGGCGATGTCGGCACTGCCGCTGGCGGGCGCCCGCGCGGCGGGCCGCGAGCCGGTGATGAACCACATCATCATGGAAGACGGCCGCGTGTGGATCGCCGCGACGATCTATAACAAGCCCTATCTGTTCGTGGTCGATACCGGCGCGTTCGCCAGCATGATCGACGACAGCTTCGCCAAGTCGCTCCACCTGCGCCAGATCCGCGGGCCGCAGATCATCGGCATCGGCGGCGTCGCCAACCGTTCCTGGTACAATGCCGGCGAAGTGAAGCTCGCCAGCGGGATCAGCTTTCCCAACATGGCCTTTGCCGGGATCGCCAAGCGGCCGAGCCCGGATTCGGTGGGCACGCTCGGCGCCGGGCTGTTCACCACCTATGACAGCGACCTCGACTTCACCAAGGGCGAGTGGCGCGCCTATCCCGACGGGCGGCCGAACTTCGACGGGCTGACCCGGATCAAGTCGCACTTCACGCGCAACCCCGGCGGCGCGTCGATCATCGCGGAAGGCACGGTCGGCGGATTCATCGGCGATTTCCTGCTCGATACCGGCTCGCCGGGCGGCATGTCGCTGAACGGCCGGGCGACGCGCAGGAGCGGGCTGTGGGACGACAGCAAGCCCTATGCGCCCACCCAGTCCTACGGCATCGGCCCGGGTGCGGTGCCCGGGCGGATCATCCGCGCGCCGCGCGTGCGGATCGGTACCTATGCCTTCGAGAACCAGCTGGTGCGGCTCGACGAGCCGGGCAGCCCGACGCTGGGGCAGGACGGGCTGATCGGACTGAACCTGCTCGGGCAGCTGCACCTGACCACCGACGTTTCGAGCGAATCGCTCTACATCGCGCCCAACGACGCGCGGGTGCCCCCGATCGCCTATGCCTTTTCGGGGCTGCGGCTCGATCTCGACAAGGGCAAGGTGGTGATCGCCGATGTCGGCACCGGCAGTCCCGCCGCCGCGGCGGGGCTGAAAAAGGGCGATCGCCTGGTCGGCGAGCCGCGGGCGGTGGCGCTTGCACTGGCAGGACCGCCGGGCAGGCAAGTCAGGGCGACGGTCGACAGCGACGGCGGCAAGACCCGTGACGTCGAGTTCGTGCTCCGGGCCTATCTCTAGCCGGTGGGCCTCTAGCCGGCGATGCGCAGCAGCGTGAGCCGCGCCTTGCCATGGACGCGGCTGACATCGGTGGTGAAGCCGGCGATGTCGGGCACTTCGTCCTTGGCGGTCTCGATGCTGATCCAGGTCGCCGGGCCCGCCCAGCCGAGCCGGCCAAGCTTGTCGAGCGCGACGCTGCCGGCGCCGGTGCCGTAAGGCGGGTCCATCAGGATCAGGTCGAGCGGGGCGCGCGCGGGGCCGAGCGCGAGCACCGAGCCGGGGCGGACCTCCGCCCCCTTGGCGCCGAGCTTGGTGATGTTCGCCCGCAGCGCATCGAGCGCCGGCTTGTCCTGCTCGACGAACAGGCACGAGGCAGCGCCGCGCGACAGCGCCTCGAGCCCCAGCGCGCCGGACCCTGCGAACAGGTCCGCCACCGCCAGCTCCTCGAAGCTGCCGAGGCGGCTGGCGAGCATCGAGAACAGCGCCTCGCGCGTGCGATCGGCGGTGGGGCGGGTGGTGTCGCCCTTGGGCGCGACCAGCGGGCGACCGCGCCATTCCCCGGCGATGACCCTCATTTGCGCGTCCTTGGCGGGCGCGCGGGCTTGCTCGGCTTGCCGCGGCCACCGGCGGGGCCGCGGTCCGGACGGCGCGAAGGCTTGGGCCGATCGACGAAATCGCCCTCGCGCGGCTGCAGCGTCTCGCGGTGGGCGCGGGCACGGGCGGCGCGCGCAGGGTTGGCAGCTGCCTCTTCGCGGGGGGCACGCGGACCGGGCTTGCCGGGACCGCGCGGGCGCTCGGCATCGTCGCGGGCCTGGGACCGGGGACGGGCGGCAGCGCCGGGCTTGCCCGGGCCCCGCGGCCTTTCGTCGCGGCGATCGGAGCGGTCCTGCGGCGCGGCACGCGGGCCGAAGCCCGGCTTGCCCGGGCCGCGAGGCCGTTCCTCGCCACGCTCCGAGCGCGCCTGCGGCGCCGCGCGTGGGCCGAAGCCCGGCTTGCCCGGGCCGCGCGGGCGTTCCTCGCCGCGATCCGAACGCGCCTGCGGGGCGCCCCGCGCACCGAAGCCGGGCTTGCCCGGCGCGCGCGGCCGCTCGGCAGCGGCGGGTTCTGTCTTGGCTTGCGGCGTGACACGCGCGGTGAACAGCGGCTTCTTCGCCGCCGGCTCGGGCCGGGCGATCCTGCGCCGCCCCTCGGGCTCCTTGCCGCCGGCGGAGACGGGCTGCGGCCGCGGCGCCGGCTCGACGACGCGCGAGCGCACCGCGAACTGCAGGTTCGAGGCCGCCTTGCCGCCGCCCGACTTGGTCAGCACGGTGCGGAAGGTGATCAGGTCGGCCTGGCGGATCTCGTCGACATCGCCCGGCGGCATGTCGCCCAGCCAGAACGGGCCGTAGCGGGTGCGGATCAGGCGGTTCACCTCGAGCCCGAGATGCTCGAGCACGCGGCGCACTTCGCGGTTCTTGCCCTCGGTGAGGGTCATCTCGATCCACACATTGGCGCCGGTGCGGCGCTCGATATTGGCGTTGATCGAGCCATAGCGGATGCCCTCGATCTCGACGCCGAGCATCAGATCCTCGAGCTGCTGCTGGGTGACGTTGCCATAGGCACGCGCGCGGTAGCTGCGCTCGACGCCGGTCGCCGGCAGCTCGAGCTCGCGCTTCAGCTCGCCATCGGTGGTGAGAAGCAGCAGCCCCTCGGTGCTCAAGTCGAGCCGGCCGACCGGCATCACGCGCGGCAGCCCGTCGGGCAGCCGGTCATAGATCGTCGGGCGGCCCTTGGGGTCGCGCTCGGTGGTGAGCAGGCCGGCGGGCTTGTGATAGCGGAACAGGCGGGCGGGGGCGGGCGCGGCGACGGGCAGGCCATCGACGGTCACGCCGTGCAGCGAGGTCAGCAGCGTGGCGGGTGTGTCGAGCACCTTGCCATCGACGGCGATTCGGCCATCGGTGATCATGCGCTCGATATCGCGACGGGACGCGATTCCAGCACGGGCCAGCAGCTTCGCAATGCGCTGCGCTTCTTTGGGATTGGACGGGGGCACCGGCGCCATATAGCGATTATGTCGGTCGCTTCAAAAATTATTGCGCCCTCGAAAGGGCTTTGCGCGTTAGCGCAGTGGGTTCAGATGCTTGGCGGGTCTTTAGGCGGCATGTTATTCGGGCGGAAAAAACGGCGGATCGAGCGTGTCCTGGTGGTTGAGGACGAAGCGCTGCTGGCCTTTGACACCGAGCATTTCCTGGCGGGCGAGGGATTCGCCGTGGCAGCGACCGTGGACACGGTGGCCGATGCGCTGCGCGTCCTGGCGGCCGACGAGGAAATCGACCTGGTGCTCGCCGATGTGCGGCTGGCCGATGGCAGCGGCATCGAAGTGGCGCGCGCGGCACAAGGGCGCGGGCTGCCGGTGCTGTTCGTGACGGGCAGCTTCCCCGAGGAAGCGCGCGGGCTGGCAGCGGGATGCCTGGCCAAGCCCTATCCGCAGCGCGATCTGCTGACCGCGATCGGCGCGATCGAGGCGGTGCTGGAGGGAGCCAAGGCGCCCAAGCGACTGCCGGGCAGCTTCAGCCTGTTCCTCAGCCCCGCCTAAGGGTCCTAGCGGCTCAGCAGCACCAGCGCGAGGGCGACGACGATCGCCCAGCTCACCAGGCCGATGCCGAACGCGATCATCAGGCCCATGCCGGGCGGCAGGCCCTGGTCGTCGTCCAGGTTGAGCAGATTGCGGGGCGGCAGGGGCAGCGGCATGGGATTTCCTCTCGAACTATCGCCGGGATAGATCGCGGGCACGGCCGGAGAAATTCGGATGATTTCCGGTCCGGGAACTACCGGAGCCGCGCATTAACCGCGTCGTGGAAATGGCGGATGCCGAGCTCGAGCGTGCCGAGCGTCACCCGGTCGAGCGCACCCGAGGCAAGACCCTGCTGCCCGAGCTCGCAGGCGCGGAAATCCTCCGCCGCGAACACGCCGCCGTCGAGCAGCTCCCAGCTCCTCTCCCAATGCGCCAGCGCCTTTTCGGTCACCGGCGCCTCGGGGATCAGCATGAAATCCTCGACCAGCACGCGCGCTTCGGACTGCGGCATCAGCACCATCAGGTTGATGTAGTCGGGCGAGACGACCAGCACCGTGCCGGGGAACATCTGATAGGTGTAGGTGATCGCCGCGCGCAGCGTCTGCCAGTCGCTGGAGGAGAGCGCGGCCAGCGCCGCCTCGCGCCCCACGGCGGAGCGCTGGTGCGGGCCGATCGCGTCGGCAGTGGAGACGCCATCCTTGAAGAAGGGCGCGATCGTGCCGGCGTGGAGGCGCTGGATATGATAGCCCTCCAGGAACGCGTCCATGATCAGCTTCCAGTTCGCCTGGACGTCATGCGTGCGGCGGCGGAACAGGTGCTGGCCGGCGAGGTCGAACGCCTCGAAGTCGCGCGCCAGCATGTCCGCCTCGCCGAAATCGGCCTGCTCGGCGAAGGAGAACCAGATCAGCCCGCCCGCCTCGTGCGTGGGCAGGCGCTTGAGGCCGTATGCGCCCTTGTCGAGGCCGGGAAAGGTGTCGGGCCTGGGCAGGCCGACCAGCCTGCCGTCAAGCGCATAGGTCCAGGCATGATAGGGGCAGACCAGCCGGCCGCCCTGTACCGGGTCACAGCCCTCGACCAGCCTGGTGCCGCGATGCCGGCAGACGTTGAGGAAGACATGCGCAACCCCCGCCTTGTCGCGGGTGATCAGCAGCGGCTTGCCGAAGCCGTCATGCGGGATCGCCATATTGGGTTCGGGAAGCAGCGCCGAGGGTGCGATCACCAGCGGGACGCAGGCGAAGATGCTGTCGCGCTCGGCGGCGAAGCGATCGGCGCTGGTGTAGACCGAGGCCGCGACATGCGCGATCTCGCCTTCCCCGCGCGATCCGCCGCGGGCGAGCGCTCCGGCCAGCGCTAATTGGCCGTCGGTCGGTGCGTTCATGACAATCCTCCCTCTGGCCTTCCCGGCATTTTCGGCTAGTTTCTGCGCGAAAGGTCGGGGGAGCAAGACGGAATGGAGCAGGTGAAGCGGCCGCAATGGGCATATCCGGCGGCGCAGCTGGCGTTGGCCGCTGCATTGGCCGCGCTGGCGCTACCCTGGCTGAGCATCATCACTCCGGGTACGAACCCGGTGGCGATGCGCGGCTATGAATTCGTCACCGGCGCGGGCTCCTTCAAGCCTTCGATGACCTTCATCCTCGGGCTGATCGCGATCGCCGCGAGCCTGGTGCTGAGCTTTCCCTGGAAACAGCGCGGCGGCGCCAGCCTGATCGTCGGCGGCAGCGTCGTCGGCGGGCTGCTGTTGATCATCGTCATGCTTTTCGCTGCCTTCGCCCCGCCCAAGGATCTGGCGACCAGCCTGACCCAGCCGGCGATAGGCTATTGGGCGGCACTGGTCGCGCTCGCCGCCGCCTTCTTCGCCGGCCGCGCCGCCGCGCCCGCCGACTGGCGCAGCGACCTGCCCGACGGGGTGCGCCCCTATTTCGAGGCGGGCCCGCTCGCTTCGTTCGCGCTCGGCCTGTCCTCCGGCTTCCCCTTCGCGATGATCGGTGCGACGCTGACCAGCCGGCTCGCGCAGAGCGGCATCGACAAGTCGACGATCACCGCCTTCACGCTGACCATCCTCGTCTACAATCTGAAGTTCCTCTGGGCCTGGATCATCGACGGCGTGCGGATCCCGATCCTCGGCCGGCTCGGCCAGCGCGTCTCCTGGCTGATCGTCGCCGGCGTGCTGGTGATCGCCGCTGTGGCCAATATGGCGATGGCGCAGGCCGATCCGGGCAATGTCTGGCCGATGATCCTCGCGGCGCTGCTCGTCGCGGCGGCGGGCGCGACCTACGACATCGTGATCGACGGCTACCGGATCGAGATTCTCGAGCCGCGCCAGCTCGGCTATGGCTCGGGCATGTCGCAATATGGCTGGCGGATTGGCTCCGCCGGCGCCGGCGCGCTGGCGCTGGTCGTCGCGGCACGGGCGGGCTGGGAGGCTGCCTATCTCGTCTGCGCGCTGTTCGCGCTGCCTGCGATCATCACTGGCCTCGTCCTCGGCGAGCCCGAGCGCCATCGCCCGCCCGCCGAGCGCAAGGGGCTGGCTACCGTGCTCAAGTCGATCTGGGGGCCGTTCGTCGAGTTCTTCCAGCGCCAGGGCGCGGTGATCGTGCTGATCTTCATCCTGGTCCACAAGGTGGGCGACACGCTGGCGAACCTCACCTTCCGCCTGCTGTTCGACGATCTGAAGTTCAGCAATGACGAGATCGCGTTCTACGACGTCTCGCTCGGCTTCCTGGCCTATATCATCGGCGTGTTCATCGGCGGCGTGCTCTACGCGCGGATGGGCATGAAGCGCTCGGTACTGCTCAGCCTGGTGCTGATGGCCGTCTCGAACCTCAGCTTCGCCGCGCTTGCGGCCGCGGGCCATTCAAACATCGGCATGGCCGGCGCGATCGGCTTCGAGAACATCGCCTCGGGCTTTGGCGGCGTCGTCGTCATCGCCTATTTCTCGGCGCTCACCGACCTGCGCTTCACCGCCGCGCAATATGCGCTGATCTCGGCGGGGGCGAGCATCCTCGGCCGGCTGCTCACCGGCACCACCGCCGGCGAGCTCATCAAGGCGATGGGCTATGTGAACTTCTACCTGTTCACCACGGTGATCGCGCTGCCCGGCGTGCTCATCTTCTGGTGGATGATGCGCACCGGCCTGGTCGAGCGCTCGATCGGCACCGCGGGCACGCAGGGCGAGGGCGGGGAGGAGAACGGGGAAGGGGCCGCGGCCTGATGCCCTATCTCCTGATCATCGCGCTGCAGGTGGCGTGCATCGTCCATCTGATGCGGCGCGGCGGCAACCCGATGTGGGTCACTGCGTTGATCTTCCTGCCCGTGGTCAGCGCAATCGCCTATTTCTTCGTCGAGATCCTGCCCGGGCTGGGGCAGAACCGGCATGTCCGCACCGCACGCGCCAAGGCAGTGGCGACGCTAGACCCTGAGCGCGAGTTGCGCGCCGCCCGCACCGCGCTCGACCTGACCGATACCGCCGCCAACCGCCTGCGCGTCGCCGATGCGCTGACTGCGCTCGGCCGGCATGGCGAGGCGGTGCCGCTCTACCGCGAGTCGATCCGGATGACCGCGGGCGAGCCCGATGTCCGCACCCAGGGCAAGCTCGCCAATGCGCTCTACGAGACCGGCCTGGGCGCCGAGGCGCTGGCGCTGCTCGAGGCGATCCCCGCGCCGGTCGGCCAGAGCGAGCGCGACCGCCAGCAATTGCTCCGCGCCAAGCTGCTCGAGCATCTCGGGCGCACCGAGGAAGCGCTCGATCTCTACGCCGATGTCGTCACCCGCATGCCCGGCGAGGAGGCGCGCTGCCGCTATGCCGCGCTGCTGCTCGCGCAGGGCTGGGACCGCAAGGCGCTGGTCGTGCTCGAGGAGGTCGAGAAGCGGATGAAGCGGATGGACCGGCAGCAGCGCGCGGCGGAGGCGGACATGTATCGCTGGGCGAGTGAGGCGCTGGCCGGGTTGCGCGCCAAGGGCGTCGAGGCATGAAGCGCTGGCTGATCGCGTTGCTGGTCGTTGCCGTGCTGGTGGTCGGCGGCTGGATCTGGCAATCGCCGCGCTACACGCTGTGGCAGATGAAGCACGCCGCCGAGGCGCGCGATGTCGACGCGCTCGCCACCCATGTCGATTTCGACGCGGTGCGCGCCAGCGTGAAGGAACAGCTTTCGGGGCAGATGCGCGGCAGCAGCGAAGGCGGCGGCGTGCTCGGCGCGCTGGTCCGCGCCGGGATCGCCGATACCGTGGTCGATGCCGCGGTCTCGCGCGAGGGCATCCGCTTCATCTTCGCCGCCGCGCCGCTGGCGGAGAGCGAGCGCCCGACGCCGATCAAGCTCAAGGCCAGCGAGATGCGCTATCGCCGCGTCGCGCTCGACCATTTCGAGCTGACCCGCAGCGACGGCGCCGCGCTGGTGTTCCGCCTGCGCGGGCTGCGCTGGACGCTGGTCGACGTCCGGCTGCCGCCGGGCGTGCTTCACTGATCGAGCGCCAGCCCCATATCGGCAAAGCTGTTGGCGAGCGCATGCGCGGTGACCAGCACCCCGGTCGCGTCGCGCACCCCGAGCATGTCGGCGAGCAGCACCGCGGCGGACTGGGGCTGGGTGCGCACCCGCGCCAGGATCTGGAGCAGCGCCGCCTCCGCCCCGGTCATCCGCGCGCAGCACCAGGGCGCGATCTGGATCGGCCCGGCGGCCAGCGCCGACATCTCCTGCATCAGCGCGCGCAGCAGCACCAGCGGGCGCTGGAAGCCCTTGCCGAACGCGGTGACGAAGGCGTGGGCGGTGCAGGCGTCATGCAGGCCCTGCGCGCCCATCTGGCGGACGCCGAACAACAGCAGCCGCGCGCCGGGATCCTCGGGCTGGAGTTCGGGCAGGGCAGTAAGCGTGGCACTGACGGTCATGGGGACTCCGATCACTGTAACCGGAAATCTCGCGCAGGTGCAATTAATAGTCAATCGCAATAAAGCGATGCAGGGCGGGCGATTGGTCGCACCCGAGCCACGGTTCCTCGGTGCGCGCGCTCGCGTCACCCCGCGAAAGCGGGGGCCCCTCTCGTACGGGCTCGGCAAAATACTGCCGTGGCAATTGTGGCCGATGCAAGGAGATGGGTCCCCGCATTCGCGGGGATGACGACAGGGGTTATTCCGGCAATTCCCCATTCGCCTCGAGCACCGTGCCCGCGAGGTACAGCGACCCCAGCACCAGCACCACCGGCGCGCCGCCCAGGCGGGCGATGTCGGTGAGCGCGCGCGGCACGTCCGGCGCGATCGAGGCATGCGGAATGCCCAGCGTCTGCGCCACCTCGGCAAGCCGCGACGGCGCATGATGCTCGTGCCCCGGCACCGGCACCGCGTGCAGCCCCGACGCGAGCTTGGCGAACGGCGCGAGCAGGCCCTGCGCGTCCTTGTTGGCGAGCATGCCGAGCACGAGCTGCACCGGGCGGCCCTGCGCGACCTGCGCCAGCGTGGCGCTCACTGCGGCGGCGGCGGCCTCGTTATGCCCGCCGTCGAGCCACAGCGCGCTGCCGGGCGGGAGGAGATGGAGCAGCGGCCCGTCGCCGAGCTTCTGCATGCGCGCGGGCCAGCGGGCATTGCCAGCGGCGGCGGCAAGCGCCGCGTCGGGCACGTCGAGCGCCTGCTGGTGGCGCAGCATCGCGAGGGCGAGGGCAAGGTTGCTCGGCTGGTGCGGCCCGGCCAGCGCGGGGAGGGGCGTCTCCACTTCGCCGCGCGCATCGCGATAGTGGAGCCGGTCGCCCTGCACGGCGAAATCCCAGGCGCTCCCCTGCGCGAACACCGGCGCGCCGGCGCGCGCGACGATCTCGGCGATATGCGGGGCATAGCGCATCGTCACCAGCGGCACGCCGGGCTTGGCGATGCCGGCCTTCTCGGCGGCGATCTGCTCGAGCGTGTCGCCAAGGAATGCCTGGTGGTCGATGCCGAGCTGGGCGATGCCGGTCACCGCCGGCCGGTCGACCACATTGGTCGCATCGAGCCGCCCGCCCAGGCCGACCTCGAGGATCAGCGCATCGGCCGGCACCCGCGCAAAGGCGAGGAAGCCGGCGGCGGTGGTCACTTCGAAGAAGCTCGCGCCGATATCGCCGCCGGCATCGAGCACCTCCTCGAGCAGCGGCGCCAGGATCGCGTCGGCGATCAGCTCGCCGGAGAGGCGGATGCGCTCGTTGAAGCGCACCAGATGCGGGCTCGAATAGACATGCGCGCGCATCCCCGAGGCCTCGATCGCGGCGCGCAGGAAGGCGCAGGTCGAGCCCTTGCCGTTGGTGCCGGCGACGTGAAGCACGGGCGGCAGCGCCAGCTGCGGGCTGCCGACGCGCTCGAGCAGCCGGGTGATGCGCTCGAGCCCGAGGATGTCGGCGCCCGGCGACAGCGCAGTCAGCCGGTCGAGCTGGCGCTGGACGTGCGGATCGGAGGAGGAAGCGTGGTCGGCCATGATCTTGCTCTAGCCCCTCCCCTTTTAGGGGATGGGTTGGGGTGGGGGCTATCCGCGAACGAAAGTCTTGGTGAGACACATGTCCCACCCCAAACCCCTCCCCCGAGGGGGAGGGGCTTAGCGCCAGCCTTAGGCCGCCTTCTTCCCCTCGCAAAGCAGCCCGATCAGCTGGCCCAGCGTCTCGCGCAGTTCCTTGCGGTGCGTCACCATGTCGACCAGGCCGTGCTGGAGATAATATTCCGAGGTCTGGAAATCGTCGGGCAGCTTCTCGCGGATCGTGTTCTCGATCACGCGGCGGCCGGTGAAGGCGAGCGTGGCGCGCGGCTCGGCGATCTGGACGTCGCCCAGCATCGCATATGCGGCCATCACCCCGCCCGAGGTCGGGTCGGTCAGCACGACGATATAGGGGAGCCCCGCATCGTGGAGCATCTCGATCGCCACGGTGGTGCGCGGCATCTGCATCAGCGAGAGGATGCCCTCCTGCATGCGCGCGCCGCCCGACGCGGTGAAGGCGATGTACGGCGCCCGCGCCGCGATTGCCGCCTCGACGCCCTGGATGAACGCCTCGCCCACGGCCTGGCCCATCGATCCGCCCATGAAGGCGAAGTCCTGCACGCCGATCACTGCCTTGCGACCGAGGATCGTGCCGGAGGCGTTGAGGAACGCGTCGGGCTCGCCGGTCGCAGTGCGCGCCGCCTTCAGCCGGACCGGATAGGGCTTCTGGTCGCGGAACTTGAGCGGGTCCTCGGCCACCTTGGGCGTCGGCAGCAGCGTGAAGCTGCCCTCGTCGAACAGATACTGGAAGCGCTTGGCCGGCCCGATCCGCTCATGGAAGTCGCAGTGCGGGCAGACATATTGGTTCGCCTCGAGCTCGGCGAGGAACACCATCTGCCCGCATCCCTTGCACTTGTGCCAGAGATTGTCGGGGGTCTCCTTCTTCGGGGTGAAGGAGAGGACGTTGCGGACGCGATCGATCCAGCTCATGCGACTTCTTTCCTTGCGGCCTCCACGGCCGTCTTGAGGGAATGGATATAGGCGCGGACCTGCTCCGGCGCACCCTTCCCGTGTTTTCCGACGAGTTCAACGATTGCCGAGCCGACGACGACGCCGTCGGCCACGCGCGCGATCGCCTCGGCCTGTTCGGGCGTGCGGACGCCGAAGCCGACCACGACGGGCAGGTCGGTGGCGGCCTTGAGCCGCGCCACGGCATCCTCGATCGAGCCTTGCGCCGCCTGTTGCAGCCCGGTGATCCCGGCGACCGAGACATAATAGAGGAAGCCCGATGCCCCCTCGAGCACCGCCGGCAGGCGCGCGGCATCGGTGGTTGGGGTGGCGAGGCGGATGACGTCGATGCCGTTCGCGGTGAAGGGCGCGACTTCGCTCGCTTCCTCGGGCGGGATGTCGACGATGATCACGCCGTCCGCGCCGGCCTGAGCCGCCTTGGCGGCAAAGGCCGCGGGCGTCGGCCGGGTCATCGTGTTGGCATAGCCCATCAGCACCAGCGGCACCTCCGGATGCCGGGCGCGGAAGCTCTCGACGATCGTGAGGACGTCGGCCGTGCGCGTGCCCTTGGCGAGCGCGCGCAGGTTCGCCGCCTGGATCGCCGGGCCATCGGCCATCGGATCGGTGAACGGCATGCCCAGCTCGATCACGTCCGCCCCGCCTGCGACGAGCGCGTCGAGGTTGGCGGCGGTGTCGCCGTCGCCCGCGGTGATGAAGGTGACCAGCGCGGCGCGGTTGGCGGGGAAGGCGGAGGAGAGGCGCGCGCTCACTTTTCAGGCTCCGGCACGAAGAACAATGCGCCGGCTATCATTACCAGATCGACGATCAGCAACCCGACGAAGTTCGGCGTCATCTCGAAATTTCGGTGCATCAACCAAGTCGCAGCGACGACGCCCAGCATCTGAAAAGCTAGGAGCAGCGCAAAGGTCTTCGCGATGCGCGCCCAGGCACGGGTGCCGTCCGCGTTCCAGACCGTGTACCGCCAGTCGATTCTCTTGAAGATCTTCATGCTCACAGCTCGAACCCCGGCGGGGAAGGCGACGGAGAGGCGGTCAGTCATTGGCAGCCTCCGGCAGCTTGGTGCCGCACCACGGGCAAAATTGAATGGTCACCATGCCGCCACCAGCCTCATTGCGGATCATCAGGCCATACAGGTTACGGCGCGCGCTATAGTCCACGAGGCAATCCGGACAGTCATATCGATCGGGATGCGCATCACAGGTCCGCTCGACGTTCGAACGCATCATCTCGCAGCAATGCGCACTCACAGCTCGAACCCCAGATGCTCCGCCACCGTGAAGATGTCCTTGTCGCCGCGCCCGGAGACATTGACCACGATGATCTGGTCCTCGCGCATTTCCCGTGCCTTGCTCTCCAAAGCTGCGAGCGCGTGCGAGCTTTCGAGCGCGGGGATGATACCCTCGAGCTTGCAGCAGAGCTGGAACGCGTCGAGCGCCTGCGTGTCCGTCACCGGGAGATAGTCCACCCGCCCGCTCTCGTGCAGCCAGCTATGCTCGGGGCCGATGCCCGGATAGTCGAGGCCCGCCGAGATCGAGTGCGCCTCGGTGATCTGGCCGTCCTCGTCCTGGAGGAGGTAGGTGCGGTTGCCGTGGAGGATGCCGGGCGCGCCGCCGTTCAGGCTCGCGGCATGCTTGTCGGTCTCGACGCCGTGCCCCGCCGCCTCGACGCCGATCATCGCCACGTCGGCATCGTCGAGGAAGGGATGGAACAGCCCGATCGCGTTCGATCCGCCGCCGACCGCGGCGATCAGCAGGTCAGGCAGGCGGCCCTCGGCCTTCTGGATCTGCGCGCGCGTCTCGGTGCCGATCACGCTCTGGAAGTCGCGGACCAGCTCGGGATAGGGGTGTGGCCCAGCCGCGGTGCCGATGATGTAGAAAGTGTCGTGGACGTTGGCGACCCAATCCCGAAGGGCTTCGTTCATCGCGTCCTTGAGCGTCTCCGCGCCCGAGGTCACCGGATGCACCTCGGCACCGAGCAGCTTCATGCGGAAGACGTTGGGCTTCTGCCGCTCGACATCCTTGGCGCCCATGAAGATCACGCAGGGCAGCCCGAAACGCGCCGCAACCGTGGCGGTGGCGACGCCGTGCTGGCCCGCGCCGGTCTCGGCGATGATGCGCGTCTTGCCCATGCGGCGAGCGAGCAGGATCTGGCCGATGCAGTTGTTGATCTTGTGCGCGCCGGTGTGGTTCAGCTCCTCGCGCTTGAAATAGATCTTGGCGCCGTGACCCTCGGGCGCACTCTCGCGGTAATGCTCGGTCAGCCGTTCGGCATAATAGAGCGGGCTCGGGCGGCCGACATAATGCTCCATCAGGTCGTCGAACTCGGCCTGGAAGGCGGGGTCCGCCTTGGCCGCGCGATATTCGCGCTCGAGGTCGAGGATCAGCGGCATCAGCGTCTCGGCGACGAAGCGGCCGCCGAACTGGCCGAAATGGCCATGCTCGTCAGGCAGGTTGCGCAGGGAATTGGCCAAGGGTGCAGTGTCTGTCGCGGCAGTGTCGGTCATGCGTATCTCACAGGTTCGGTTGGCGGGCGCTGGCGTGGAAGCGAGCGATCAACGCCATCGAGATCCGATGCGGACAGGGGCGGAGAGCCTCAACATTGCGCCACCGCTTTAAGGAATGCGGCGATCTTGGCAACATCCTTGACGCCGGGCGTATTTTCGACGCCCGAGGAGACATCGACCAGGCGGGCGCCGGTGACCTGGATCGCCGGGATCACATTCTCCGGATCGAGCCCGCCCGCCAGCATCCAGGGGGCGGGATGGCGATAGCCGGTCAGCATCGTCCAGTCGAAGCGCAACCCCATGCCGCCGGGCAACAGCGCGTCATCGGGCGTCTTGGCATCGTACACGATCCGGTCGACGGGGATGCCGGCATAGCGCGCGCCTTCGGCCAAGTCGGAGGCGCGCTTCACCGAAATCGCCGGCCAGACATGATGGCCGCGGCCACCCAGCTCGGCGACGCGCTCGAACCCGGTCTTGTGGAGCTGCAGCGTCCGGATGCCGGTCGCGCCGGTCACGGCCTCGATCAGCGCATCGTC
Source organism: Sphingomonas sp. KR3-1 (assembly GCF_040049295.1). Classification (NCBI taxonomy): domain Bacteria; kingdom Pseudomonadati; phylum Pseudomonadota; class Alphaproteobacteria; order Sphingomonadales; family Sphingomonadaceae; genus Sphingomonas; species Sphingomonas sp. KR3-1. The sequence continues at coordinate 304,972 of NZ_JBDZDQ010000003.1, read as the reverse complement.
GGGATCGACGAACACGCCGACCTTGGTGACATGATCGGGCACGCGCGCCGCCAGCGCCCGCGCCTGCTCGATCCCGACATTGCGCGGGGAGGGGGGAAAGAACACGAAGCCGACATGGCTCGCCCCGCCGGCGATCGCCGCGTCGAGCGTCTCGGGCGTGGACAGGCCGCAGATCTTGGCGGTGACCGGCATCAGAGCGCCTTGACCAGCACGTCCATGAACAGCGGCGGGTCGAGCGGCACCGGGAAGTCGCGCTTCTCGCCCGAGTTGCGATAGCCGCGACGTTCGTAGAAGGCGATCAGCTCGGCGCGGCGGTCGATCACCGTCATTTCCATCGCGCCGGCGCCGAACGCCTCGCGCGCGCACTCCTCGGCGGCGGTGACGAGCTGCTTGCCGAGCCCGGCGGACTGCAGCCCCGGGTCGACGCAGAGCAGCCCGAGATAGGCCAGGCCGTCGCCCTTGCTGGTCACCTGCACGCAGCCGAGCAGGCCATTGCCGGTATCGGCGATGAGCAGGCGCTGGGCCGGATCGTCGACGATGGCGATGAGCGTGGCGATATCGGTGCGCGGGCTGTCGATTATCAGGTCCGCCTCATGCGTCCAGCCGGCACGCGCGGTCTCGCCGCGATAGGCGCGCTCGATCACCGGATGGATCGCGGGCAGGTCGGCGCGGGTTGCGGCGCGGATCGTGACGGTCTCGGGCATGCGCGCTCTGTCGGACGGTAGCGGGGGTTTGGCAAGTGCCCCGCGCTCACCGGCTCCTTGGCTGTTCCCCGCTTTCGCCGGGGAACAAGGTGGTCAGGACGACCAAGATTAGTCCGCCGCTCGCGCATCGAAGCTGGCTCGCGCGCCGTCGATCCGTTCCAGATTGCGTGCCGCCCATACCCATACCCCGCAAAACGCCTCGGCCAGGCTGCCGCCGAGATCGGTGAGGCGATACTCGACGCGCGGCGGGATCACCGGATGGACGGTGCGGATCAGCAGCCCGTCGCGCTCCATCGCGCGCACCGTCTGGGTGAGCATCTTCTGGCTGATCCCGCCGCATTCGGCGCGCAGTTTCGAGAAGCGCAACTCGCCATGCTCGGTGAGTGCCTCGAGCACGATCATCGTCCATTTGTCGGCGACGCGACCGATGATGTCGGTGACGAGCGCCTCGACCCGCGGATCGAGGTCAGGATAGTCGTGGTGCGGGTTGGTCGCCATGGTTTCCAAAAGGTATGTATGAATATTTTGGGTGCCTACTCCCCAAAGGGTACCACAATACGATATCCAGCGTCCACCCAATCGAAGGACGCATCATGGACATGACCGGCAACACCATCCTGATCACCGGCGGCGGCTCGGGCATCGGCCGCGCGCTCGCCGAGGCGCTGCATGCCCGCGGCAACAAGGTGATCGTCTCGGGCCGCCGCGCGAGCGCGCTCGAGGAAGTCGCCGCGGCGAACCCGGGCATCGCCACCGCGACGCTCGACGTGTCGGATCCCGCCGACATCGCCCGCTTCGCCGCCGAGATCGTCGCGGCGCACCCGGCGCTCGACTTCGTCATCCACAATGCCGGCATCATGCAGGCCGAGGCGCTGACCGCGCCGGGATCGGACCTGGCCGTCGCCGAGGCGACGATCGCCACCAATCTGCTCGGCCCGATCCGGCTCAACGCCGCGCTGCTGCCGCATCTGCTCGCCCGGCCGAAGGCGGTTATCGCCACCGTCTCCTCGGGCCTCGCCTTCGTGCCGCTCACCGCCACGCCGACCTATTCGGCAACCAAGGCGGCGATCCACAGCTGGAGCCAGTCGCTGCGCCACCAGCTCAAGGACACGGCGGTGAAGGTTATCGAGATCGCTCCGCCGGCAGTGGCGACCGACCTGATGCCCGGCCATGCCGAGAACCCCAATTCGATGCCGCTCGCCGACTATATCGCCGAGACGATGGCGCAGCTCGACGCGGGCGCGGACGAGAACCTGACCGAGCGGGTCAAGTTCCTCCGCTTCGCCGAAGCGCGCGGCGACTATGCCAAGGTGTTCGGCGCGCTGAACGGGTAGGCATTCTTCCTCGTCACCCCGGCCTTGAGCCGGGGTCCCGCTGCCTTGCCGCCGTATGAAGAAGCGGGATCCCGGCTCAAGGCCGAGATGACGGAAGAACTCACTGGTTGCTCGCCACCCAGCTGTTCGCGGGCAGGAAGGCGTCGCTCAGCCCGTACGTGCCCGTGCAGTAGCGCTTGCAGCCCGCCGACGCGGTGGTGTCGATCCGGGTGACATGGCCGGTCGCGTCGCGGGTCAGGGCGAAGTCGATCCGGCACGCGCCGGCGCTCCAGCTCGCCTGGGCGGGCGAGGCGAGGGTGGCGATCGCGCCGGCCTCGCCGTCGCTGGCGGGCAGCCTGCACAGCATCTTGCCCTCCAGGTCGCGCGTGATGCCGAAGTCGAACTGCCGCGCATCGACATGGTTGATCGTCAGCTGGGCGACATCGGCGGTCTTGTAGCTCGCCTCCCACAGCTCCTCGCCGAAGCTCTTCAGCGAATCGCGCTGGACGGTATAGTCGGCCTCGACCGCGGCGGGGTCGCAGGTCTTCGCGCAGCGCGACCGCAGGATCTGCTGCCAGTCGCGCTGCTGGCCCTTGAAGCCCTGCTTGTCGAACAGCACAGCCAGCTTGGCCTTGTACAGCGCCGCCACCTCGCCATCGAGCGCGCGCAGCTTCGGACTGGCGCAGATCGTCTTCTCGAGCGGGTGGCTGGCCTTGGCGCAATCGAAGCTGGCCGATTGCGGGGGCGGAGTCGCGGCGCGCAGGCCGCAGAGCGCGAGGAAAAGGGCGAACAGTCCGAAAGCCGTGATCCGCAACATCGCTGCCTCCTGCCTAAGTGCTTCGCTTCACTCCTGGATATACCCGCGATCAGGCCATGCCGTTGAAGGCGAGATGGTCGATCGCGTCCTTTGCCACGTCATATTCGGCGCCAAAATTGGCCGGGCCGCCATCGCAGATGTCGATCGGCTGATCACGCCAATGGCTGCGGAGCCCGATCGTGTCCGGCATGAAATTGCCGTAGATGTAGCGCTTCCCGCCGCGGACGATGCCGACATATTGGCGCAGCCAGCCCTGCGGAACCGCCGCGAGTTCCTTGCGGGCAAAGGGATCGGGCCGCATCAGCCGCAGCGCGGCGGGCAGCTTCGCCTCCAGCCTGGCGACATCCGCCGCGCTCGGCGTCCAGCCGCTCTCGCCGGGCTTGGGCACGGCGCGCGAACATTGGCGGAGCATCGCCCCGACCTTGTCCGGCCCGAAGATCACGATGTTGCCGTCCCGCGCCGCCGCCAAGGCCAGCAGCAGCGCGGCGGCGAGCATCAGAGCGTCGCCTCGATCTCGCGCGCGGCGAGATCCGGGTCGGCCGCCTGGGTGATCGGGCGGCCGACCACCAGGATCGACGCGCCGGCATCGAGCGCGGCGCGCGGCGTCACCACGCGCTTCTGGTCGCCGACCACGCCGTTCGCCGGGCGCACGCCGGGGACGACGAAGAAGCCGTCATGCCAGATCGCCTTGGCCGCGGCGACTTCGGCGCCCGAGCAGACGATGCCGTCGACGCCCGCCGACCGGGCGAGCTCGGTCAGCCGCATCACCTGCTCGTGCGGATCGGGCCGGAGGCCGACCGAGACCAGGTCGCTGTCGTCGAGGCTGGTGAGCATCGTCACCGCGACCACCTTGGTGCCCGTCGGCGCCGCGGCCTTGGCGTCCTCGAGCATCGCGCGGCCGCCCGAGGCGTGGACGGTCAGGATCGCCGGCTCGAGCGGGCGCAGCGCCTGGATCGCCTTGGCGACGGTGTTGGGGATGTCGTGGAACTTGAGGTCGAGGAAGATCGGCAGGCCGATGTCGTGCATCTCGTGCACGCCGGCGCGGCCGTTCGCCATGAAGAATTCGAGGCCGAGCTTGATCCCGCCGACATGCGCCTTCACGCGGGTGGCGATCGCCTTGGCGCGCGCGATGTCGGGCGTATCGATCGCGACATAGATCGGGCTCAATGCACGTCCCCCAGCGGAAGCGCGGCCTGGGGCGCGGCAGGAGCGGGGACGGGATCGGGCACGACGACGACCGGCTCGGGCATCGCGTTGATCGCGCGGATGTCGTTCAGCGCGCGCTCCAGCCCGGTGATCCGCTGGCGCATCCGCCAGCGCAGCGCGTGATAGGCGAGCAGCACCGGCAGCAGCCCGGCGAGGAAGACGAGGATCAGCAGCAGCGGCAGGCTGAAATCGGCGATCAGGCCGCTCCACAGGTGCACGTTCACGCGCTCGTCGCCGTTATAGATCACAAAGCCTGCGACGAGACCGCCCAGCAACAGCCAGAACAGCACCTTCAGAAACCGCATCCTTCTCCCTTCCGTGTGAGGACGGGGCGGTTCTATGCCGGGAAGGGGTTTTGCGCAAACTCCCGCTCCCCTTGGGAGCGGGAAGGGGCCCGCGAGCGAAGCGAGTGGGAAGGGTGAGAGTAGATTCTACCTCTCGACCCTCACCCTTCCGCCGCTTCGCGGCTCCCTCCCTCTCCCAAGGGGAGAGGGAAATTACCCGATCTCCGCGCGCAGTTCCTCGAACAGCCCGGGAATGCTGGTCAGCCGGGTCTCCTCCTCGTCGAGGATCGCGTGGAAGGCGCGGCGCTTGATCGCCTTCACGCGTTCCTCGGGCAGCCGCGCCTCCAGCAGCAGCGTGGAGAGGACGATGTCGATCAGCCGGTCGGCGCCGTGCAGGCGGCCCCAGAGATAGTCGTTCTCGCGATAGGCGCGGCTGAAGAAGGCGCCGAAGCTGTTGAACTGGATGCCCTTCAGCGTCGCCTCCGCCCCGCCGGTGCGGATCGCGGTGGCATCGTCGGGAGCGATGCGGTCGACGCGGATCGGGTCGAACTCGTCGACGCCCTCGCCCTGGAGCAGCGGCACGGTGGCGATGTCGTAGAAGGGGAAGCCGAGATGCGCGAGGAGGAGCGGGCGGCGCAGCTCCTTGGAGAGCGTGCTCAGCCCCCCGGCCAGCCGCGCATCGGTCTCGGCGTCGAGCTGCTTGAGCTGCATCCGCTCCGCCAGGCGATCGAGGATCGGCCCGGCATCGTCGGTCATCATCCGGACCTCGTCGCGCAGGTCCGCATAGGTGTCGGCGCGCTTCAATTCGAGATAGGCGGCGAGCGAGTCATAGATCGCCTCGCGCATCGGCTTGAGCGCGCCGTGGCTGGTCGGCAGGTCGATCTCGGTCAGCCGCCGGGCGAGCAGCCGCAGCCGGCGGATGCGGAAGCCGAGATCGTGCGCGCGCAGGAATTCGAGCGTCTCGGGCGAGGCGCCGTTGGACAGCGTCGCCCCGAACCGGTCCGCCCCGCGCGACTGGACCGCGGCGGCCAGCGCCTCGCGGATCTCGTGCAGACGCTCGGGCCCGTGCCGCTCGCCGACCGTGTAGAGCAGCCGCGCGGTGCGATCGATCGCGCCCTCGACCTTGAGCAGGCCATAGGCGGTGTGGCCGTACCCCGCCTTGGCCGCGGCGGCGACCTGGGCGCGGCGGCGCCAGGCGGCGAGGCGCTTCTGGTTGGGATAGTCGAGCCACAGCGTATAGCCGAACAGCGCCTCGACCTGCGTCTCCACTTCGGCGCGGATCTCGCCGACGATCGACAGCATCCGCTCGATCCGGTGCGAGCGGCGGGCGATCTCGTCGAGATTGTCGCGGATCGGCTGCTCGCGCGGCAGCTCGGAGAGCGCGCCGATGATCGTCGCGAAGAAGCCCGGCTTCTCGTCGCTGGCGCCGTAGAAATCGAAGCGGAAATTCGGGAAGGGATCGACGAAGACGAAGCGCCGGTCGACCTGGCGGCGGGCAGGGCGCTCCTTGAGCGCTTCCATCGCCGGGCGGAAGGGCGCGTTGGCGAGCACCGAGCCGTCGATCAGGATCGCCTTCTCGGCCTTGTTGTCCTCCCATTGGTGCGGCAGCATCCGCTCGAGGAACTGGTCGCGCTCGGGCCAGGCCTGTTTCCGCTCGGCGAGCAGCTCGTCCATCTCGGCCACCGTCATCGGCGGGAAGGCGCCCGGGAAGCTCGAGGTCGCCCGCGCCGCGAAGGTCAGGCTCGGCGCATCGGCGAACTGCTCGCCGGGATAGCCGCGATCGGTGAAGGAGAAGACGAGGCGGTGCTCGTTCTCCATCACCGAGGCCGGCGAATTGAGCCGCAGCGCCTCGGGATGGCCGCGGAAATCGGTGACGGTGACGAACAGGTCGAGCGGCTGGCCGTCGGGCAGCAGCCGCTTTTCCTTCGGCCCCTTGGCCATCGCCTCGAACGCGTTGAGGATCGTGTTCGCCAGGCGCTTGCCGCCGAATGGCGGCTCGAACCAGCGCGAGCGGACGAAATGCTCGAGCTTGGCGCGCACTTCGGTGCGCGCGCCGGCCTCCACCGTCTCGTCCACCGTCTTCGAGCGATTGGCGACCAGCCAGGCGATCGGCACCGCCCAGAGCTTGGCGAAGCGGTGCGACGGGCGCTGGCGCGGCTCGAGCAGCGCCTCGACATCGGCATTGTCCATCCACAGGTCGGTCAGCGGATCGAGCGACTGGCCGGTGGCGATCGCCTGCGCCAGGAACACCGTGTTGATCCCGCCCGCGCTGGCGCCGGCAAGGATGTCGACCAGCACGCGCAGGTTGACGCCGCTGGTCTCGCGGATCTCCTCGAGCAGCTCGCGATAGACGTCGGGGCTGGCATCGGCACCGTCGCGCTCGGCGCAGCTCGCCCGGGCGAGGCGCCAGATCTCCTTGGTGATGCCGTGCATGTATACGGCCAGGCTGATCCCGCCGTAGCAGACCAGTGCGAGCCGCAGTTCCTTGTCGCGCGTTTCGGCCATTAAAGCTTTATAGTCGCCCAGATCGGCAAATGGTCCGAAGCGGTCCGCGCCTGCAGGCTGTCGTGCACCCCGGCACCGGTGAAGGTCAACTCCGGGCTCGCCATGATCCGGTCGAGCTTGGCCATTGGGCGGCGGGCATGGAAGCTCTTGCCCGTGCCGGCGAAGGTGAAGTGGCTGGCGAAGTCGCGCAGGCAGCCGGACTGGGCGCTCCATTCGTTGAGGTCGCCCATCAGGATCGTCGGATGCTGGTGCGTGCTCGCCTGGAGGTGCGTGATGATCGCATGGGCCTGGCGCCGCCGCCACAGGCCGGACAGGTCGAGATGCATGCCGACGACGCGTATCACCGAGCCGCTCGCCAGCCGGACATCGGCCATCACTGCGCCGCGCGGCTCGAGCGCGGGCAGATGGATCGCCTCGCAGTCCAGAATGGTCGCGTCCTTGCGCACCAGCAGCGCGTTGCCGTGCCAGCCCATCGAGCGCGCCTTGGTGCCGAAGGGGATCGCCTTGTAGTCGCTATGCTCGGCAAGCAGATGCCCGGTCAGCACCGCCGAGCGCTCGCCGAAGCGGCGATCGGCTTCCTGGAGCGCGACGATGTCGGCATTGATCTCGCAGAGCACCTGGAGCGTGCGCTCGGGCCGCCGGCGCCGGTCGGTGCCGATCGACTTGCGCATGTTGTAGCTGGCGACCTTGATCATCGGCGCTCCTTATCACGGGAGCAGGGGAGCATGTGCAAGGGCCTCAGCTCGGGTGCGCCTCGGCGCTGGTCTGGCTGGCGGCTTCCTGCGCCGCCGCCACCAGGCGCCTGCCGGTTTCTTCCGCGGCCTCGGGCGTCATCGCGATGGCGACGCCGTCGGGGCCGTCGAGCAGCACCACACCCTGTTCGGCCGTCGCGACGCCAGGCAGCTCTTCCGGTTCGGCGTGGGAGATCTTTCCCATCTTATTTTCTCCATTCGCCGGTCTCGGGCAGCGAGACGGGAATGGGACCCCAACAAAGGTGAACGGGAAAATATCCCGAAAAACCTTTGGTTTCAGCGACCGCCGGCCTCGAGCAGGCGGCGCGGGGCGGCGAGTTCCCAGCTGCGCGCGATCCGGTCGCCGACGAAATCCCAGTCGATCTCGGGCCCGGCGAGCGAAATGCCCACCCAGCCGACGCCGAAATAGGCGACCTTCGAATAGGTCTCCGGCGCGACCTCGATCAGGTTCGGGCCTTCCTCGTCGTCGGCGGTCTTCACCGCGACGATCGTGCGGCCGTCGCCATGATGGTCGTGGCGGAACTGGGCGAACTGCTTGCCGGCGACGAAGAAGGTCGCCTGGCCGTGGCTGGGCCGCTCCTCGCTCTCGGGCAAGTCGAGCGCGATCGCGCGGACCTGCGCGAGGACGGGATCGGGATCGGAGTTCAGCGCGCCAGCCATTGCGCGACAACCCGGGGATAGAGGCGATGTTCCTCGCCGAGCACGCGTTCGGCAAGCGTCTCGGGCGTATCGCGCGCCTCGATCCGCACTTCGGCCTGGCCGAGCACTTCGCCGGCATCGAGCTCCTCGGTCACGACATGCACCGAGCAGCCCGCGACCAGGTCCCCCGCGACCAGCGCGCGGCGATGCGTGTCCAGCCCCTTGTACTTGGGCAGCAGCGAGGGGTGGATGTTGACGATCCGCCCGCGCCAGGCCTGGACGAAATCGTCCGAGAGCAGCCGCATGTACCCGGCCAGCGCGATCGCCTCGACGCCCGCCTCGCGCAGCGCCGTATCGATCTTCGCCTCGTACTCTGCCTTGGGCATGCCCTTGGGGCTCTGCGCAAAGGTGGCGACGCCCTGCGAAGCGGCCCAGGCGAGCCCCTCGGCCTCAGGCTTGTCGCTGGCGACGAGCGCGACTTCATAGGGGCAGTCCGGCGCCTTGGCCGCCTCTACCAGCGCGGCCATGTTCGAGCCTCGGCCCGAGATCAAAATCCCCAGCTTGCGCCGCATGGCTCTACTTTTCCCCAGCGAAGGCCGGGGCCCAGTCTTGAAAGTTGCAACGCTGAGTCTGGGCCCCGGCCTTCGCCGGGGGAAGCTTGGACTCAGGCATTGTGGGTCGCAGACCAGTCGCCACGCGCGCTCCAGACCTCTTCCGCGCCGAACACGGTGCAGCCGCGCTCGCCCGCCTCGACGGTGCCGATCACGAACACTTCCTCGCCCGCGGCGGTGAGTTCTTCCTTCACTGCATCCGCCACGTCGGGCGAGACCACCGCGACCATGCCGATGCCGCAGTTGAAGGTGCGCGCCATTTCCTCGGGCTCGATATTCCCCTGCGCCTGCAGGAACGCCATCAGCCGCGGCAGCGGCCAGGCACCCGCCTCGATCCGGGCATGGCAGCCTTCGGGCAGCACGCGCGGAACATTCTCGAGCAGGCCGCCGCCGGTGATGTGCGCCAGGCCGTGGATCGTGCCCTTGCGAAGTTGCGGAAGCAGGCTTTGCACATAGATGCGCGTCGGCGCCATCAGCGCATCGAGCAGGATCACGTCCTGGTCGAACAGCGCCGGGCGGTCCATCTTCCAGCCCTTGTCCGCGGCGAGGCGGCGGACCAGCGAGAAGCCGTTCGAGTGCACGCCCGTGGAGCCGAGGCCGAGCAGCACGTCGCCCGGGCGGATCGCGCTGCCGTCGAGCAGCTGGCTGCGCTCGACCGCGCCGACGCAGAAGCCGGCCAGGTCGTAATCATTCTCGGCATACATGCCCGGCATCTCGGCGGTCTCGCCGCCGATCAGCGCGCAGCCGGCCTGGCGGCAGCCCTCGGCAATGCTGGCGATCACGCGCTCGGCGGTCTCGGCCACCAGCTTGCCGCTGGCGTAATAGTCGAGGAAGAAGAGCGGCTCGGCACCTTGGACGATCAGGTCGTTGGCGCACATCGCGACCAGGTCGACGCCGACGCCGTCATGCGCGTCATAGTCGATCGCGAGCTTGAGCTTGGTGCCGACGCCGTCATTCGCCGCGACCAGCAGCGGATCGGTGAACCCGGCCGCCTTGAGGTCGAACACGCCGCCGAACCCGCCGAGATCGGCGTCGGCGCCGGCGCGGCGCGTGGACTTGGCGAGCGGGCCGATCGCACGGACCAGCGCGTTGCCGGCCGCGATCGAGACGCCCGCCTGGGCGTAGGTATAGTTCTTCGGGTCGCTCATGGCGCGCGCTTAGCGCCATCCGTTCGCCGCGTCACCCCGCTCCGGGATGCGCTTTGTTACATCTGCGCTTGGTTTTCCCCGCTCGCTTCGCCAAAAGGGCGCTCACATGACCGCCGCCCGCAAATTCCTCACCATCGGCATCGCTTCCGCGCTTTCGCTTGCGGGGCTCGGCGCCGTGTGGGCGGAAGGCGACGGCAAGAGCGGCGGCGGCAGCGCCGTGCCGATCGACGCCTCCGGCAGCTTCGAGGTCTCGGGCGTCGATGTCGACGTGAAGGGCAAGGATGCCGAGTCCACCCGCTATGGCGGCTGGCGGCTCGCCCAGCGCAAGGGCTGGGATATGCTGTCGCGCAAGCTGACCGGCAAGGCCTCGACCATGTCCGATTCGGCGCTCGATTCGCTGGTCACCGGCATCGTCGTCGAGCAGGAGCAGATCGGCCCGACCCGCTATATCGCCAAGCTCAGCGTGCTGTTCGATCGCAACAAGGCGGGCAGCATCCTCGGCGTCTCGGTGGCGGTGAACCAGTCGCCGCCGATGCTGATCGTCCCGCTCGAATATTCGGGCGGCTCGGGGCTGGTGTTCGAGCGCGAGACTGCCTGGGCCAAGGCGTGGAACCGCTTCAAGAGCGGCGGCAGCACGGTCGATTATGTCCGCGTGCAGGGCAACGGCCCCGACGCGATGCTGCTCAACGCCGGCCAGGTGCTGCGCCGCGGCCGCAACTGGTGGCGCTCGGTGCTCGACCAATATGGCGCGGCCGACGTGCTGATCGCCGAGGTGCAGCTGCGCCGCGAATATCCCGGCGGTCCGATCATCGGCATCTTCTCCGCCACCCACGGCCCCGATCGCCAGAAGATCGCCGACTTCGCCCTCAGGGTAGACAATGGCGATTCGCTCGACACGCTGATGGACGCCGGCGTCCAGCGGCTCGACAAGGCCTATCAGGAAGCGCTCGCGCTCGGCCAGCTCCATACCGACCGGCTGCTCGCCACGCGCCCGCCCTCGGCCAAGGCCGAGGAGGAAAAGCCGACCGACGAGGCGACCGCGGAAGCCACGCCCACGCCGGAGGCAAGCGCCACCGCCGCCGGCAGCGCGGCGGTCAACATCCAGTTCGACACGCCCAATGTCGGCTCGGTCAATGCCGGCGAGGCGGCGCTGCGCGGCATTCCGGGCGTGCGCACCGCGGTCACCTCGAGCCTGGCGCTCGGCGGCGTCTCGGTGATGCGCGTCACCTATGACGGCGCGATCCCGGGCCTGCGCGCCCAGCTCGAGGCGCGCGGCTGGAGCGTGCAGGAGGGGGCAGGGGTGCTCCGCATCCGCCGTGCGGGCGGAAGCGGCGGCGGTGCCCAGCAACCGATACCGGCGCCCACCGGCACGGCAACGGCAGCCCCGAACGGCGGATGACGCAGCTTCGCCTGCCGCTTGGACTGCCCGAGGCGCGCGAGACGGAATTCCTGGTCAGCGACTCCAATTCCCGCGCGGTCCATCAGCTCGAACATTGGGGAACCTGGCCGGTGATGTCGGCGCTGCTCGTCGGCCCGCGCAAGTCCGGCCGCAGCCTGCTTGCGCGCATCTTCGCCGCCAAGACCGGCGCGCGGATCTTCGACGATGCCGATCTCGGCAAGGAGGCCGAGGTGTTCCACGCCTGGAACCAGGCCCAGGCCGATCACCGCCCGCTGCTGATCGTGGCGCAGGCCGCGCCGCCCGAATGGGCGGTGAAGCTGCCCGATCTCAAGTCGCGCCTCGCCGCCTCGCCGCTGCTCGAGCTCGGCCCGCCCGACGACGCGCTCATCCCCCAGCTGCTCGAGCGCGCCTTCGAGCGCCACTTGCTCCACGCCAAGCCCGACGTGATCGCCTGGATCGCCCGGCGGATCGAGCGCAGCCATATCGCGATCCTGCGCGTTGCCGATGCATTGGAGCTGGAGGCGGGGAAGCGCTTGTCGATACCCGCGGTCCGGGCCACATTGGCCACGACTGGTCTCATAACCGAAACGGACGGCGACTAACGGCGATGGCCAAGGCAGCAAGAATGCGCGCCGTTGAAGAGGGTTCGATGACCGAATTGCCGGAAGATTCCACACGTTACTTCAACCGCGAGCTGAGCTGGCTCGCGTTCAACCGCCGCGTGATGGAAGAGGCGTGCAACCCCGCCCAGCCGCTGCTCGAGCGGCTTCGCTTCCTGTCGATCTCCGGCTCGAACTTCGACGAGTTCTTCATGGTCCGCGTCGCCGGCCTGATGGGCCAGCAGCTCCAGAATGTGGAGGCGCGCTCGGTCGACGGGCTCACGCCCAGCCAGCAGCTCGAGGCGATTTCCGCCGAGGCCGAGGCGCTGGCCGACAACCAGCAGGGCGTCTGGGTCGATATCCGCGGCGACCTGACCGAGACCGGCATCTTCGTGCTCGACGCCGCCGAGATCGAGGGCGAGACCGAGGCCTGGCTGGAAACCCATTTCCGCGACCAGATCTTCCCGATCCTTACCCCCCAGGCGCTCGATCCGGCGCACCCGTTCCCGTTCATCCCCAACCAGGGGTCGAGCGTGATCTTCGATCTGGTCCGCAAGTCGGACCGCGAGCCGGTGCGCGAGCTGGTGCTGCTTCCCACCGCGCTCAAGCGCTTCGTCCGGCTGCCCGGCACGCCGGCGCGCTATGTCGCGGTCGAGACGGTGCTCAAGCATTTCTCGCACCTGCTCTTCCCCGGCTACACGCTGCTCGGCGCCGCCGCCTTCCGCGTGCTGCGCGACAGCGACCTCGAGATCGAGGAAGAGGCCGAGGATCTGGTGATGACCTTCCGCTCGGCGATCAAGCGCCGGCGGCGGGGCCGGGTGATCCGCCTCGAGATGGAGGAGAGCATCTCGCCCGAACTGGAAGCGGTGCTCAAGGAGGAGCTGGGCGGCAGCGAGGCGTTGCTCACCGAGACCGGCGGCTTCCTCGGCATCGGCGACCTGGCGATGCTGGTCGACGAGGACCGGCCCGACCTCAAGTTCACGCCCTTCTCGGCGCGCTTTCCCGAGCGGATCCGCGAATATGGCGGCGATTGCTTCGCGGCGATCAAGGCCAAGGACATCGTCGTCCACCACCCCTATGAGAGCTTCGACGTCGTGCTCTCCTTCCTCGGCCAGGCGGCAGCCGATCCCGACGTGGTGGCGATCAAGCAGACGCTCTACCGCGCCGGCAAGCAGCCCCAGGTGATCAACGCGCTGATCAGCGCGGCCGAGGCGGGCAAGTCGGTGACCGCGGTGGTCGAATTGAAGGCCCGCTTCGACGAGGAGCAGAACCTCTATTGGGCAACGGCACTCGAGCGCGCCGGCGTCCAGGTCGTCTATGGCTTCATCGACTGGAAGACGCACGCCAAGGTCTCGATGGTCGTGCGGCGCGAGGGCAATGGCTATCGCACCTATTGCCACTTCGGCACCGGCAACTACCACCCGGTCACCGCGCGCATCTACACCGATATCAGCTTCTTCACCGCCGATCCGCGCATCGGCCGCGATGCCGCGCAGATCTTCAACTATGTCACCGGCTATGTGGAGCCGCAGGGGCTCGAGCTGCTCGGCATCTCCCCGCGCGACCTACGCAACAACCTGGTCGGGCTGATCGACGACGAGATCGCCCATGCCCGCGCCGGGCGTCCGGGCGCGATCTGGGCCAAGATGAACTCGCTGGTCGACCCCGCGGTGATCGAGAAGCTCTACGAGGCGAGCAATGCCGGCGTGGAGATCGAGCTGATCATCCGCGGCATCTGCTGCCTGCGCCCCGGCGTCCCCGGCATGTCCGAGCACATCAAGGTCAAGTCGATCGTCGGCCGCTTCCTCGAGCACAGTCGCATCTGGGCATTCGGCAACGGCAAGGCGCTGCCCAATGACGGCGCCAAGGTCTACATCTCCTCGGCCGACTGGATGCAGCGCAATTTCGATCGCCGCGTCGAGTTCATGCTGCCGATCCTCAACAAGACGGTGCACGATCAGGTGCTCGACCAGGTGATGGTCGCGAACCTGCTCGACAATGAGCAGAGCTGGGTGCTGCAGAGCGACGGCCATTACACGCGGGTCGAGCCCGGCGAGGACGGCAGCTTCAACCTGCATCGCTATTTCATGACCAATCCGTCGCTTTCGGGCCGCGGCGCCGCGCTCGATGCCCGCAAGCCGGTGCCCAAGCTCCAGTTGAAGCGCCGCGGAACAAGGGCCAAGGCCAAGGGATGAGCACGCTCCTGTTCCGCAAGGCACGCACCAAGCCCCAGCCCGTCGACGGCCGCACCGCGATCATCGACATCGGCTCCAACTCGGTGCGCCTGGTGGTCTATCAGGGCTCGGCGCGCTTGCCGGCGACCTTGTTCAACGAAAAGGTGATGGCCGGCCTCGGGCGCGGCCTGGCCGAGACCGGCGCGATCGACGCCGGCAGCCTCGCCGTCGCCCGCGGCGCGCTCGCCCGCTTCGCCACGCTGGCGCGCGAGATGCAGGTGAGCGAGCTGCGCACCGTCGCCACCGCGGCCGTGCGCGACGCCTCCAACGGCCGCGAGCTGATCGACGCCGCGCGCAACCTCGGCCTCGAAGTCGAGACGCTGTCGGGCGAGGAAGAGGCGATGGCCTCGGGGCTGGGCGTGCTCTCGGGCATTCCCGAAGCCGATGGCATCGTCGGCGACCTTGGCGGCGGCTCGCTCGAGCTGGTCCGCGTCGTCGCCGGCACGGTCACCGATCGCGTGTCGTTCCCGCTCGGTGTGCTGCGCCTCGGCGCAGTCCGGGCGGAGGGGAAAGGCGCGCTCGAACGCCGCGTGACCAGGCTGCTCACCGACGCCGGGTGGAAGGGGCGGGGCAAGGGGCTGCCCTTCTACCTGGTCGGCGGCTCGTGGCGCAGCCTGGCGCGGCTCGACATGCACCTGCGCCACTATCCGCTGCCGGTCGCGCACCAATATCCGATGGCGGTCACCCGCATCGCCGAGCTGGCCAGCTCGATCGCGGTGATGCCCAAGTCCGATCTCAAGGCGATCCCCAACATCTCCAGCGCGCGCGTCGGCTCGCTCGAGGACGCCGCGATGCTGCTCGGCCATGTCCTCCGGCAGCTCGGCAGCAGCGGCACGATCGTATCCGCCTATGGCCTGCGCGAAGGGCTGCTCTACCAGCGCCTCTCCGCCGAGGAACGCCAGCAGGACCCGCTGATCGCCGCTACCCGCGACGAGGGCGAGCGGCTCGGCCGCTTCGCCGAGCATGGCGACCTGCTCGACCAGTGGATCGCGCCGCTCTTCGCCGGCGAGCCGCCCGAACTCGCCCGGCTGCGCCAGGCCGCCTGCCAGCTGGTGGACGTCGGCTGGCACGCCAATCCGGAGTTCCGTGCCGAACGCGGCCTCGATGCGGCGCTGCACGGCAATTGGGTGGCGATCGATTCGAGCGGCCGCGCCGCGCTCGGCCAGGCGCTCTACACTGCGCTCGGCGGCGGGCTCGACACCCCGGCGCCGCTCCAACAGCTCGCCGACGACGACACGCTGTGGCGCGCCAAGCTCTGGGGCCTCGCCATCCGCCTCGGCCAGCGCCTCTCGGGCGGCGTCGCCGCGCCGATCCGGCGCTCCGAGCTGCACATCGACGCGGAGACGCTTGCGCTGGTCCTCGATCCGGCGGACGAGGCGCTCTACGGCGAAGCGGTCGAGAAGCGCCACAAGGCGCTGGCGGCAGCGTTCGGGCGCCAGCCGGTGCTCGAGGTCTAGTCATCCGGAGTTCATGCCGCTCCCGCAATGACCCCGCATCCGCGTGGCTTTGTGGGGGGACAGCATGATCGATCGACGCACCATTTTGCAGGGCAGCCTCGCCACCGGCGTCGCCGCGCTGGCGCCGCTGCCGGCATCCGCCCGGGCCGTCAAGGACGATCCCCTGATCGACGCGTTCGTCAAGGCGAACGGGTTCACCGGCACGATCGTGCGGGCAAAGGCCGGCAAGCTCCTCTACGCCCGCAATTTCGGCATGGCCGACATCGCCGCCGCCAGGCCGGCGACCACCGATACGGTGTACGGCATCGCCTCGATCTCCAAGTTCCTCACCAGCGTGACCGTCCTCAAGCTGGTCGAAGCGGGCAGGCTCTCGCTCGACGCGCCGATCGCGACGCTGCTGCCGGGCTACCGCGCGGACACCGGCGCCAAGGTCCGGCTCGCGCACCTGCTGTCAAACACCAGCGGCATCCCCAACGACTATATCGCCGCGCTCAAGGCCGAGCCCGCGCTGCTTACCACCGATATCGGCACCGCCGACTCGGTGCGCCGCTTCGCCTCGGGCGATCTCGCCTTCGAGCCGGGCGCGAAGTTCGATTATGCGATGACCAACTGGTTCCTCGTCATCGCGATCGTCGAGGCGGCGACGGGCAAGCCCTTCCAGCAGGCAATGCGCGCGATCACGCTCGATCCGCTCGGCCTCGCCCACACCAGCGCAGCGGCGGGCGTCGAGATCGCGCCCGGCGCGGCGCTATCCTATCGCACGCTCGAGCCCCCGGTCGAATGGCCCAATCCGCGCACCCCGATCACGGCGGCGTCGGGCGGCTATTACAGCAATGCGCCCGACCTCGTCCGCGCCGGCCACCTGGTGTTCGACGCCGGCTTCCTGTCGCCGGCGTCGCTTCAGGCGCTGCGCACCGTGCGCGTGCCCGATCAGGACTATGCGCTCGGCGGCAGGGTGCGGACGATGACGATCGGCGGCAAACCAGTGGAGGCGGCATGGGAAACCGGGCGCACCGCGGGCTACCGCACCCTGCTCGCGCATCGCTACGACACGCGCGAGGCGATGGTGCTGCTCAACAACAGCGGGATTTCGCAAAAGGCGATCGACCTGTTCACCGACAGCCTGTTCGGTGCGGAGCCGCGGGCCTAGCTCACCGCGCCCTTAGCCGCAGCGCGCCGATATGATCTTCCCCTCGGCGTCGAGGATCACGTTCAGCCGGTCCGGCCGGAAATCCATCGTCGCCGCGCTGTCGGGCCCGAGCCAGCGCGACGTCCGCGCGCGCGACAGCCGGAGCGCCTCCGCCTCGGTCTCCGGGCTGCGCGTCTTGCCGACCAGCCCGCCCAGCTTGCTCGCATTGCACTCCACGCCGGGGATCGGCTCGGGCGGCGCCTTGGGCGCGCAGGCGCCCAGCGTCAGCAGCGCAGCAGCGGCGGGGATGGCGAGGCGAATCATGCTTCCGGCTCCTCGGTGCGGGTCATCTTGAGCTTGCCATTCTTGACGGTGAACCCCAGCTGACCCTCGACCAGGTTGAGCGCGTCGCGCCCGAACTGCTCGAAGCGCCAGCCCTGCAGGATCGACAGCCCGTCGCGCACGCCCGCGGCGAGCGATTCGAGGTCGTCCGAGCGGGCGAGCAGGCGCGGCGCCACGTTGATCTCCTTGGCGCGGATCTTGAGCAGCAGCTTGAGCAGGTCCGCCACCAGCGCGCCGTCCTTGCCGAGCGAGGGCTTGCGGTCGTCGCGCGCCGGCATCTCGTCCGCTGACATCGGCGTGGCGCCTTCCAGCGCCGCCATCAGCCGCCCGCCGATATCATTGCCCGCCCAGGCCGCCGAGAGCCCGCGCACCTTGCCCAGGTCGCTCTGCTTGCGCGGCGGGTTGCCGGCGAGGTCGGCGAGCGTCTCGTCCTTGATGATGCGGCCGCGCGGCAGGTCCTTGCCCTGCGCCTCGAGCTCGCGCCACCGGCCGAGCGCCTTCAGCCGGCCCAGCACTTCGGGCTTGCGGCTGGAGACGCGCACGCGCTGCCAGGCCTCGTCCGGGTCGTTGTGGTAGTTCTCGGGATCGGCGAGCCGCTCCATCTCCTGGTCGAGCCAGGCGCCGCGGCCGGTCTTCTTCAGCTTCTCCAACATCTTGGGGAAGATCTTGGAGAGGTGGGTCACGTCGGCGATGGCATAGTCGATCTGGCGCTTGTCGAGCGGTCGGCGGCTCCAGTCGGTGAAGCGGGCGCCCTTGTCGATCGTGAAGCCCAGATAGGTGTCGACCAGGTTCGAATAGCCGATCTGCTCGCCCAGCCCGAGCGCCATCGCCGCGACCTGGGTGTCGAACAGCGGGTGCGGGGTCTTGCCGGTGAGGTTGTAGACGATCTCGATGTCCTGCCCGCCGGCGTGGAAGACCTTCAGCACGTCCTCGTTGTTCGTCATCAGGTCGAGCAGGGGAGTCATGTCGATATCGCCCATCGGATCGATCGCCGCGGCCTCTTCGTCGTCGGCGATCTGGATCAGGCAGAGTTCGGGCCAATAGCTGTTTTCCCGCATGAACTCGGTGTCCACGCAGATATAGGGCTTGTTGGCGAAACGGGCGCAGAGATTGGCGAGAGCCGCACTGTCTTCAATCAGACCATGGATATGCATCCTAGGCCCATAGACCGGTCTTCGGGTTGACAAAAGAGGGTGGGAGGGGAAAGCGCACGCGATCCTTTTTCACTCGCACAAAAAGTTGATGCCGATCATGCACGCCTATCGCACGCACACCTGCGCCCAGCTCCGCGCCGAACATGTCGGCCAGGAAGTCCGCCTGTCGGGCTGGGTCCACCGCAAGCGCGACCATGGCGACCTGGTCTTCATCGACCTGCGCGACCATTACGGCATCACCCAGATCGTCACCGAGGTCGATGGCCCGGCCTTCCAGGTGATCGAGTCGCTGCGCAGCGAATCGGTGGTGACGATGACCGGCAAGGTCGTCGCCCGCGATACCGCGGCAGTGAACCCGAACCTGCCGACCGGCGAGGTCGAGATCCGCGTCACCGAGGCGAAAATCCAGAGCCAGGCGCAGGAGTTGCCGCTCCCGGTGTTCGGCGACAATGAATATCCCGAGGACATTCGTCTTCGGTACCGCTTCCTCGATCTGCGCCGCGAGAAGGTCCACAAGAACATCATGCTGCGCTCGAGCGTCATCGCCTCGCTGCGCCGCCGGATGATCGACCAGGGCTTCACCGAGTTCCAGACGCCGATCCTCACCGCGAGCAGCCCCGAGGGTGCCCGCGACTATCTCGTGCCCAGCCGCGTCCACCCCGGCAAGTTCTACGCGCTTCCCCAGGCGCCGCAGATGTTCAAGCAGCTGCTGATGGTCGCCGGCTTTGACCGCTATTTCCAGATCGCTCCCTGCTTCCGCGACGAGGACGCTCGCGCCGATCGCAGCCCGGGCGAATTCTACCAGCTCGATTTCGAGATGAGCTACGTCACCCAGGACGACGTCTTCGCCGCGATCGAGCCGGTGCTGCACGGCGTGTTCGAGGAATTCGCCGATTGGGAGGGCATGGGCCGCAGCGTTTCCGCTCTTCCCTTCAAGCGCATCCCGTACAAGGAATCGATGCTGAAGTACGGCAACGACAAGCCGGACTTGCGCAACCCGTTGCTGATCACCGACGTGTCGGACTTCTTCAAGGGCTCGGGCTTCGGCCGCTTCGCTTCGATCGTCGAGGGAGGCGACGTCGTCCGCGCGGTCCCGGCACCGAACACGCACGAGAAGAGCCGCAAGTTCTTCGACGACATGAACAGCTGGGCGCAGTCGGAGGGCTTCCCGGGCCTCGGCTATGCCACCCAGAAGGACGGCGTGTTCGGCGGCCCGATCGCCAACAACCACGGCCAGGAGGGCATGAAGGCCATTGCGGATGCCATGGGCCTCGGCCCGAACGACGGCATCTTCTTCGCCGCGGGCAAGGAAGCCCAGGCCGCCAAGCTCGCCGGCCTCGCGCGCACCCGCGCCGCCGAGCAGCTCGAGCTGATCGACAGGAAGCGCTTCGAATTCTGCTGGATCGTCGACTTCCCGATGTTCGAATATGACGAGGACGCCAAGAAGGTCGACTTCAGCCACAACCCCTTCAGCATGCCGCAGGGCGAGCTCGAGGCGCTGGAGACCAAGGACCCGCTCGACATCCTGGCGTACCAGTACGACATCGTCTGCAACGGCATCGAGCTGTCGTCGGGCGCGATCCGGAACCACCGTCCGGAGATCATGTACAAGGCGTTCGAGATCGCCGGCTACACCCAGGCCGATGTCGACACCAACTTCGCGGGCATGATCAACGCCTTCAAGTTCGGCGCCCCGCCGCACGGCGGCTCGGCCCCGGGTGTCGATCGCATCGTCATGCTGCTCGCCGACGAGCCGAACATCCGCGAGGTGATCGTCTTCCCGATGACGCAGAAGGCCGAGGACCTGATGATGCAGGCGCCGTCCTTCGTCAGCGAGAAGCAGCTCAAGGAGCTCAACATCCGCCTCGCCCCGCAGGTCGCGGCGGACCTCGCCAAGAAGGGCACCGACGGCATCGTCGATCCTTCGGCGGGGTGAACCCACCGCATCCTATTTTCCATCGTCATCCCCGCGCAGGCGGGGATCCAGAGTCAAACAGGACATCGCTCCACCACTCTGGATCCCCGCCTGCGCGGGGATGACGGTTATGGGTATTGCCTCGGCTTGAAGTTATAAAACTTCAACCTACAGACATAAAACTACAACCATAACGAGCAATCCGGCCACCAGAGCCCGGACGCAGGAGTAGAAATGTCTGACGACACCACCACCCGGGCCCGCGCCCGGGCGGACGCGACCATTGGGCTGGCCGATCTGTTCACGATCGGCATCGGCCCGTCGAGCTCGCACACCGTCGGCCCGATGCGCGCGGCGCATGCTTTTGCCGAAGCCGCGCTCGATCGCGGCACCCCCGTCGCCGTCTCCTGCGAGCTGTTCGGCTCGCTCGCGCTCACCGGGCGCGGCCACGCCACCGATATCGCGGTGATCCTCGGGCTCGCCGGCTACCGGCCCGAGAGCGTCGATCCCGATGCGGTGAACGCGATCGTCGCCACCGTCCGCGCCGAGCAGCAGCTGGCGCTCGGCGGCCATGTCACTGTGCCCTTCGTCGAGGGCCGCCACCTCGTCTTCCGCGACGACAAGTTCCTGCCCTCGCACCCCAATGGCATGCGCTTCGTCGCGCATTATGCCGAGGGCGAGCCCTGGGAGACCTTCTTCTACTCGATCGGTGGCGGCGCGATCGTCGAGGGTGGCTGCGAGGCGCCGCAGACCAACATCAAGCTGCCCTTCGCCTTCACCTCGGGCGCCGAGCTGCTCGCCGTGGCCGACGCGCAGGGCGCGACGATCGCCGATATCGTCCGCGCCAACGAAGCCGCCTGGCGCGACGATGCCGAGACCGATGCGTTCGTCGACAGCCTGCGCGCTGCGATGTCGGCCTGCATCGACCGCGGTATGCGCGGGGAGGGGGAGTTGCCCGGCGGCCTCAAGGTCAAGCGCCGCGCCCGCGACCTCCACCAGCGCCTGCTCGCGCGCGGCCCGCGCAGCGATCCCTCGCTCGTCTTCGACTGGGTGAGCCTATGGGCGCTCGCCGTGAACGAGGAGAATGCCGCCGGCGGCCGCGTCGTCACCGCGCCGACCAATGGCGCCGCCGGCGTGATCCCGGCGGTGCTGCGCTATTACGAGACCTTCTGCGCCAACCCGACGCCCGCCGGATCGCGCACCTTCCTGCTCACCACCGCGGCGATCGGCTTCCTCTACAAGAAGCGCGCCTCGATCTCGGCCGCCGAGATGGGCTGCCAGGGCGAGGTGGGCGTCGCCTGCTCGATGGCCGCGGCCGGGCTGGCCGCCGCGCTCGGCGCGACCAACGCGCAGATCGAGAATGCCGCCGAGATCGGCATGGAGCATAATCTCGGCCTCACCTGCGATCCGATCGGCGGCCTGGTCCAGATCCCCTGCATCGAGCGCAACACGATGGGCGCGATCAAGGCGATCAACGCGGCGTATCTGGCCCTCCACGGCGACGGCAGCCACATCGTCAGCCTCGACGCGGTGATCGAGACGATGCGCCAGACCGGCGAGGACATGCGCTCGAAATACAAGGAGACCGCCCAGGGCGGGCTCGCGGTCAACGTGGTGGCGTGCTGAGCCATAGCCGTCAGGGTCGCCGCCCCAACCCCGGCACGACCATCCCCACCTCGCGCTGATATTCGGCATATTCCTCGCCGAAGAACCCGGTGAGGTCGCGCTCCTCATAGCCGATCGCGATCAGCACATAGGCCGTCATCCCCGCGGCGAAGAACAGGTGGCCCACCGTCATCGCCGGCGTCGCCCAGAAGGCGATCAGGAAGCCGCTGTAGAGCGGGTGGCGCACCAGCTTGTAGAAGAGCGGCCGGCGCAGCCGCGGCGCGGCTACGGGCTTGCCGCTCAGGTTGCGCCACACCTGCTGCAGCCCGAACAGCTCGAAATGATTGATCAGATAGGTGCTGATCAGCAGCACCGCCCAGCCGAGCGCCGAGAGCCCGGTGAGCAGCCACCAGCCCAGCGGCGCGGTCACCGTCCAGATCGGCGCCGGCATCGGCCGCCACAGCCAGAAGACCAGCGCCAGCACCGCGCTGGTGGCGAGCACATAGGTGCTGCGCTCGATCGGCTCGGGCACGATCCGCGTCCAGCCGCGCTTGAAGCCCTGGCGCGCCATCACGCTATGCTGCAGGCCGAAGAGCAGGATCAGCCCGGCATCGACCAGCAGCGCGAAGCTCCAATGCGTCGCCGGGCCGTGGTCGATCGTGCGGGGGAGCTCCGGAAGGTTCGCGACGAAGCCGACCAAATAGAGGAACACCGCGAAGAAGATCGCATAGGCGATCCCCCCGAACAGTAGAAAGGAAGCACGCGTCATCGTCCTCACCTCGCGATGAATTGATTTCGTAACGAATATCGCCGATCGGGCGGAATTGCCAAAGTGCGCACCGTTCATCGGGTCATGCACTGGCAGCATGGGGAAAAGTGCATGCGTATAGCGGTGTTCAACACAAAACCCTATGACCGCTGCTTCCTGGGCGCCGCCAATACCGCCGGGCACGACCTCCATTTCCTCGAGCCCCGGCTCGATGCCGCCACCGCGCCGCTGGCGGCGGGGCACGGCGCCGTCTGCGTCTTCGTCAACGACGTGGTGGACGCGCCGGTGCTGGAGACGCTGGCGGCCGGCGGCACTCGCCTGGTGGCGCTGCGCTGCGCCGGGTTCAACAATGTCGACCTCACCGCGGCCCGGCGCCTCGGCGTGGACGTCGTCCGCGTGCCGGCCTATTCGCCGCATGCCGTCGCCGAGTTCACCATCGGGCTGATGCTCGCGGTCGATCGCCACATCCCCCGCGCCTGGGCCCGCGTCCGCGACAACAATTTCGCGCTCGAGGGGCTGATCGGCCGCAACCTGCATGGCCGCACCGTCGGCGTGGTCGGCACCGGCAAGATCGGCGCGCTCGTCGCCCGCAGCCTCAGGCTGGGCTTTGGCTGCGAGGTGCTCGCCGCCGACCTCTATCCCGATCCCGCGCTCGAGGCGATCGGCGTGCGCTATGTCGCCCGCGACGCGCTGCTCCGCGCGGCGGAGATCGTCACCCTCCATTGCCCGCTCACCCCCGACACCCGCCACCTGATCGACGCCGCGGCGATCGAAGCCGCCCGCGACGGGCTGATGATCGTCAACACCAGCCGCGGCGCGCTGATCGACACCGCCGCGCTGATCGAGGGCCTCAAGGCGCGCAGGATCGGTGCGGTCGCGCTCGACGTCTATGAGCAGGAGGCCGACCTGTTCTTCGAGGACCTCTCCAACGAGATCGTCTCGGACGACCAGTTCCAGCGCCTGCTGACCTTCCCCAACGTGCTGGTCACCGGCCACCAGGCCTTCCTCACCGAAGAGGCGCTCACCGCCATCGCCGAGACGACGCTCGCGAGCGTCAGCGATGCCGAGGCCGGCCGCCCGCTTGCCAATCGCGTCGATGCAGCGTTGATTGCGCCCATGCGTTAGGAGCAGCGATGAGCATCGATCTGAGCGATTACGAAGACGGCGAAGCATTCGACGGCAAGTACAAGCACGCGCTGGAGAAACTCCAGAAGCGCCTCAGCCACATCCATTATGCCCATATCGTCCACAGGCGCCGCGCGATCATCGCGTTCGAGGGCTGGGACGCGGCGGGGAAGGGCGGGATCATCCAGCGCCTCACCGCCGAATGGGACCCGCGCTATTACGAGGTCTGGCCGATCTCGGCGCCCACGCCCGAGGAGCTCGCGCACCATTTCCTCTGGCGCTTCTGGCAGCGACTGCCCGCCCAGCACAATATCGCGATCTTCGACCGCAGCTGGTACGGCCGCGTGCTCGTCGAGCGGGTCGAGGGGTTCGCCAGCGAGGCCGACTGGCAGCGCGGCTATGACGAGATCAACGCCTTCGAGGCCCAGCAGGTCGCGGCGGGCACCACGCTGGTCAAGGTCTTCGTCCATGTAACGCAGAAGGAGCAGGACAAGCGCCTGACCGCGCGCCTCGAGCATCCCTGGAAGCGCTGGAAGACCGGCCTCGACGATTATCGCAACCGGGCGAAGCGCAAGGACTATCTGAAGGCGATGGCCGAGATGTTCGAACGCACCGATACCAAGGTCGCGCCCTGGATCGTGATCGACGGCAACGACAAGAAGGCCGGCCGCATCGCCGCGCTCACCGCCATCGCCGACGCGCTCGAGGCGCATGTCCCGATGGAACCGCCACCGCTCGATCCCGAGGTGGAGAAGGTCGCGAAGAAGGCGCTGGAGCTCTAGCGTCAGGCCGCGGGCGCGGTTGCCGGTCCGCGCGCCGCTTCATAGACGAGCGCCAGCGCCGCACCGACATTGCTGGCGATCAGCGCCACCGCGAAGGGATCGACGATCATCAGCACCCAGACCAGCGGCCTCGGCGCGCCGAATGCCAGATAGTGGAAGCCGTAATGCGCCGCCATGCCGGGCAGATAGGCGAGCACGAGCAGCAGGACGAGCAGCGGCAGCGCCTTCCAGTCGCGCCAATAGTCGCGTAGCGGATGCGCCCGCGGATCGCCGAGTAGTGCGCCGACGATCGGCAGCAGCACCGGCAGCACCGCGATGCTCGTACCCCAATAGAGGATCTGGAAGAGCAGGGTGGGGATGCGCTGCTCGAGCAGCCCGACCAGCGCGGAGATGCCGGCGAACAGCAGCATCGACAGGATCAGCGCGATCCAGCGGATGTCGCCGAGCTGCCACCAGCGCCGGCCGCGCGCCAGCGTGCCCCAATGGCGCGCCGCCGCGAACATGCCGATCAGCAGGCCGGCGAGCTTGGCATAGCCGAACGCCCAGCGCGTCGGATCGTTGGCGAGCAGCTTCGCGCCGACATGGCTGTCGAAGAACCCGATCCGGATCTCGGCGACATGCTGTACGAATTCCGGGATCGCCACGATCGCGATAATGACCGGCGCCAGCACGAACAGCGCCAGCCCGCGCCGATAGAGCTCGAAAATCTGCCGTCCAAGATATGCCATGGCCGTATCCCCCACGCCCGATCCGGACGGCACATCCCGTCAAGCCTCCGCGAATTCTCCGTCCGCGCCCATCACGTGCAGCACGCCGTCGGCGATCGCGAAATAGGCGCCGAGCAGCCTGAGCTTGCCCGCCTCCACCCGCTCGGCGACGAACGGGAAGGTCATCAGATTGGCGAGCGACACCCGCACCGTCTCCAGCTCGAGCGCGCGCACCGCCTCGGGGCCGGTGCCATGTGCGGCCACGATCCGGTCGCGCGCCGCGTCGAGCATGTCGACCCAGTGCGCGATGAATCCGCCGTCGCCAGGCGCCTTGCCCTCGAAGCGGCGGGAGAGCGCCGCGCCGACGCCGCCGCACGCGCCATGCCCCATCACCACGATCTCGGGCACTTCGAGCTGCGTCACCGCGAACTCGAGCGCGGCCGAGACGCCGTGGCGGCTCGCATCGTCCTCGAACGGCGGCACCAGGTTGGCGACGTTGCGCACCACGAAGATCTCGCCCGGCACCGTGTCGAACACCTGCGCCGGATCGACTCGGCTGTCCGAGCAGGCGATCACCATCACGCGCGGGTTCTGCCCCTCGCTCAGTTCGGACCATCGGTCGCGGTGGCGGCGATATTCGCTGGTGCGGAAGCGCTGATAGCCGTCGAGCAGGTCGGTGAAATTGGTCATGCCGTCCTCTTAGCGCGAGATGCACCGGCATCAACCCGGTGTGCGTTTCACGGACGTTGCAGCGATTGCAACCACGTCCTAGATGGGCCCCCATGAACGATCTCGCCGCCGCACCCCGCCCGGAACGCCAGCGCAAGCCCGACTGGATCCGCGTCAAGGCCCCGACCTCCGAAGGCTTTGCCAAGACGCGCGCGCTGATGCGCTCGAAGAACCTCGTCACCGTCTGCGAGGAAGCGGCCTGCCCGAACATCGGCGAATGCTGGACCAAGAAGCACGCCACGGTGATGATCCTGGGCGATGTCTGCACCCGCGCCTGCCGCTTCTGCAACGTCAAGACCGGCATGCCGCGCAAGGTCGATCCGCTCGAGCCGCAGCACGTCGCCGAAGCGGCCGCGCAGATGGGTCTCGAGCACATCGTCATCACCTCGGTCGACCGCGACGATCTGCCCGATGGCGGCGCCTCGCAGTTCGTCAAGGTGATCGAGGAGATCCGCAAGGCCAACCCGACCACGACGATCGAGATCCTCACCCCCGATTTCCGCAACAAGCACGAGGCCGCGGTCGAGGCGATCGTCGCCGCGCGGCCCGACGTCTACAACCACAATCTCGAGACCGTCCCCAGGCTCTATCCGAACATTCGCCCGGGCGCGCGCTACTATGCCTCGCTGCGCCTGCTCGAGACGGTCAAGCGGCTCGACCCGACGATCTTCACCAAGTCGGGCATCATGCTCGGCCTCGGCGAGCAGCGCCTCGAGGTCCACCAGGTGATGGACGACATGCGCTCGGCCGACATCGATTTCCTGACGATGGGCCAGTATCTCCAGCCGACCCCGCGCCACGCCAAGGTCGAGGAATTCGTCACCCCCGCCGCCTTCCAGGCCTATGGCGCGATCGGCCGGGCCAAGGGCTTCCTCCAGGTCGCCTCGTCGCCGCTGACCCGCTCCAGCTATCACGCCGGCGAGGACTTCGCCGAGATGAAGGCTGCCCGCGAGGCAAAGCTGGCGAAGGGGGCCAAGTGAAATTCCTCCCCCAGCTTGCCTGGGGGAGGGGGACCGCCGACCGCAGGTCGGTGGTGGAGGGGCCGCTGTCGCAGACGGCGGAATTCCACCGCCGCCCCTCCACCATCGCTATCGCGATGGTCCCCCTCCCCGAGACGAGCTCGGGGAGGTATTAGAAGAAACGATGCCCAAGCATTCCGAAACCCGCTCGCTTCCCTACACGCCGGAGCAGATGTTCGACCTGGTGGCGGACGTCGCCCGCTATCCCGAGTTCCTGCCCTGGGTCAGCGCGATCCGGGTGCGCTCGAACAGCGACACCCAGATGGTCGCGGACATGATCGTCGGGTTCAAGGGGCTGCGCGAGACCTTCACCTCGAAGGTCGAGAAGGCGCGCCCGGGCAGCCTGCACATCGACTATCTCGAGGGCCCGCTCAAGCATCTGCGCAACGACTGGGGCTTCCGCGCCGACGGACGGGGCGGTTGCCTCGTCGATTTCTCGGTCGATTTCGCGTTCAAGAACCGCGTGTTCGAGATGCTCGCCGGCCAGATGTTCGACCGGGCGCTGCGCAAGATGATCAACGCGTTCGAGGAACGCGCCGCGCGGCTCTACGGCGATTCGGAGACCGGCTCGGCATCGGGGCCGACGGCGCCCGGCATCAGCAGCTCGAGCGCGCACAACGCCGCCTGAAGCCGGATGCCGGCGCGGCCATTATTCTCGAAGTGGCGCGCGTCCGCGACGATGTGATCGGGATCGGCGCCGCGCACCGCCTGGGCGAACACCACCGTGCCCACCGGCTTCTTCTCGGTGCCGCCATCGGGGCCGGCGATGCCGGTGATCGCCACCGCGACATCGGCATGGGTCCGCTCCAGCGCGCCGCGCGCCATGCTCCAGGCAACCGCGATCGACACCGAGCCGAAGGTCTCCAGCACGTCGCTGCCCACCTTGAGCACGTCGTGCTTGGCTTCGTTCGAATAGGTGACGAAGCCCGCGTCGAAGACGTCGGACGAGCCGGGGATCTCGGTGAGCGCAGCCGAGACCAGGCCACCGGTGCAGCTCTCGGCAACGGCGACGCGGCGGCCCGCGGCGCGATTGGCTTCAAGCACCTTGCGCGCGGCCGCGACCAGTTCGGGCGGAAGAATCGTGTCCATAAGGCGGCGCCTTTGCCACCCTATTGTTGCCGACGCGAGTCAGTTCATTCGCGGAAGGGAAGTCAGGCGTTGGGTTCCAGCTGATCCGCAACCGCGCTATGACGCAGCGACGCAGGCCGTCGGACCCCGGCGGAATCGCGAAAGGCCCGATCGATGACAGCACGCCGAACCGCCCGATGCGCCTGCGGCCGTGTCCGCTGCGACGGCGTCGGATCGCCGATATTGAGCGCGGTCTGCTATTGCGGCGATTGCCAGGCGGGCGGTCGCCAGATTGAGGCGTTGCCCGGCGCAGGCCCCGTGCTCGATCCCGATGGTGGCACGCCCTATCTCACCTATCGCGACGACCGGTTTGCGTGCGTCGACGGCGCCGAACTGCTCGTCGGGTACAAGCTCAGGGAAGAGGCGCCGACGCAGCGCTTCGTCGCTTCGTGCTGCAACACGGGGATGTATCTGAAATTCGCTCCGGGCCATTGGACGTCCGCCTATCGGCTGCGCTTCCCCGATCCCTTGCCGCCGATCGAAATGCGCACCAACGTTGCGCGGCGCCGATCGGATCTGCCGCTTCCGGGGGATGCCCCGGCGTACCGGTCCTTTCCGCTGAAGCTGTTCCGGCGTTTGCTTATGGCGCGTCTGGCAATGCTGTTCGGCTCGAAGGCGCGCTGATGACCGGCTAGGGATTGCCGCCCGGCACCCGCACCGTCGCCACCGCCTGTGCCGCCATACCCTCACCGCGCCCGGTGAAACCCAGCCGCTCCGTAGTCGTCGCCTTCACGCTCACGCAATCGACCGGCAGCCCCAGTATCCCCGCGATGCTCGCGCGGATCGCCTCGCGGTGCGGCCCGATCTTGGGTGCCTCGCAGATGATCGTCAGGTCGATGAAGTCGATCACGCCGCCTTGGGCCGCCACCAGCGACGCGGCATGCTCGAGGAACTTCGCCGAAGCCGCCCCGCGCCATTGCGGGTCGCTCGGCGGGAAGTGCATGCCGATATCGCCGGCGCCGATCGTGCCGAGCAGCGCGTCGGTGATCGCGTGCAGCGCGACATCGGCGTCGCTATGCCCCGAAAGCCCCTGGCTGTGCGGCACCAGCACGCCGCCGAGCCACAATTCCTCGCGCTCGGCGAAGCGGTGGACGTCATAGCCCGTCGCCGTGCGCACCCGCATCTGCGCCCCGAACCGCGCCTCGGCAGCGGCGAAGTCGGCCGGGTGTGTCACTTTGTCGAGCATCGCATCGCCTTCCACCACTGCCACGTCGTGTCCGAGCGCGCGCAGCATCTGCGCATCGTCGGTCGCTTCCCGGTCCGCCGGCCAGGCTGCATGCGCCGCCTTTATGGCTTCATAGCGGAAGGCTTGGGGCGTCTGCACCCGCACCAGCCCCTCGCGCGACACGGACACTCCGGACGCCGAGACGAGCGTGTCCGCTACCGGCAGCCCGGGGATCGCGCCTTCCTGCGTCTCCAGCGCCGCCAGCAGCCGGTCGATCACCGCCTGCGGCAGGAAGGGGCGGGCCGCATCGTGGATCAGCACCCGGTCCGCACCGCCAATCGCCGCCAGCCCGTTCGCCACGCTCTCGCGCCGGGTCGCACCGCCAACTACGACGTCCACATTGCCCAGCGCGGCGCACAGCGCGTCCTCCTGGCCGGCGCCGATCACCACCAGCACCGCGTCGATGCCCGGATGCGACGTCATGGCGTCGACACTGTGCTTCAGCATCGGCTTGCCGGCGAGCGGCGCGAACTGCTTGGGCACGCTCCCCCCGGCCCGGGTGCCGCTGCCCGCGGCGACGATGATGGCGACGGTCTTCATCGCCCGCCGCCTAGCCGATCACGAAACGCGGTGATAGCCTCCCGTCATGCGCCTTGGGGAAGCAGGTCATGATCCGTCTGCTAGTGATGCTGCTGGCCCTGGCCTTGGCGCCGCCCGCCCTTGCCCAGATGACCGGGGCGGGCGCGCCGGACGTGCCGCTGGCGCCGGCACTCGCGTCCCGTGCGAAGCCCTTGGTCGATCCTGCCTTCTGGCTGGGCGAGGACGACTATCCTCGCGCCGCGCTGCGCGCCGAGCAGGAGGGCCGGGTTGGCCTGCTCCTGTCGATCGACCTCGACGGCCGTGTTTCGGACTGCACCGTGCTGGCTTCGAGTGGCGTGCAGCTTCTCGATCGGCACAGCTGCGGCCTCCTGACGCGGCGGCTGCGCTTCACCCCTGCACTGGGCCGGGACCGCGCGCCTGCCCCGGATCGCTGGAACTATGTCGTCGACTGGAAGATGCCGAAGATCCTGTGGCCGGTCCGCGATCGGGATCCCTGGGAGGGGAAAGACCCGGCGCTGTGCAATTGCTTTACGGAAACCTTGTCGGGCCCTCAGCCGCGCGGCGCGCCCGATAGCTGGATCACGGCGGCCGACTATCCGCCCGGGATGCTCGGCGGCGCCGGCGACATGGAGGTGACGCTCACTGTCGATCGCAGAGGCGCGACGCGCCTCTGCCGGGTCACCAAATCCAGCGGCTCGCGCAAATGGGATCGCATGGCCTGCGCAATCCTGCGCCGACGCGCACGCTTCCAGCCCGAACGGGAGGCGGATCGCAAATGGGTCTCGCGCCACTGGGTCCAGCGCTACGCCTGGGGCCAGGCAACCGCCAGGCAATAGGCCCCGACACCATTCCGCTTCCAATGTAGGAAATCCTCCGGCAGCCTCGAGCAACTGCCGGTCCAGACCGGCCGCTCTTTGCACGGTCCATCCACCAATCGCGGCACGCAATTCCCCTGCGCGCGCAACGGCATCGCCGCGGCAGCAGGCGCCAACTTCCGCGGCCGACATAGGCGTCCGGAGCGTCCGGATGTTCGCTTGCCAATCGCCGCTTGCACCTGTAGGCGCCACTGCCTATTTTTCAGGCAGCATCATGAGCGAACTCGCCCCCATCCAGATCGGCCCGGTCACGGTCGAAGCGCCGGTGATCCTCGCGCCGATGACCGGCGTCACCGACCTGCCGTTCCGCCGCGCGGTGCGCCGCTATGGCTCGGGGCTCAACGTCACCGAGATGATCGCCAGCGCGGCTGCCATTCGGGATACCCGCCAGTCGATCCAGAAGGCCGCCTGGGATCCGATCGAGGAGCCCGTGTCGATGCAGCTCGTCGGCTGCTCGCCGCCCGAGATGGCCGAGGCCGCCAAGCTCAACGAGGATCGCGGCGCCGCGATCATCGACATCAACATGGGCTGCCCGGTCCGCAAGGTCACCAATGGCGATGCCGGCTCGGCGCTGATGCGCGACCTCAAGCACGCCGCGGCGATCGTCGATGCCTGCGTCAAGGCGGTGAAGGTGCCGGTCACGCTCAAGATGCGCATGGGCTGGGACCTCGACAGCCTCAACGCTCCCGAGCTCGCCCATATCGCCGAGGATCTGGGCTGCCAGCTGGTGACGGTCCACGGCCGCACCCGCAACCAGATGTACCGCGGCTCGGCCGACTGGTCGTTCATCCGCAAGGTGAAGGACGCAGTGAAGATCCCGGTGATCGCCAATGGCGACATCTGCACGGTCGAGGATGCCCGCGAGGCGCTGCGCCAGTCGGGCGCGGACGGGGTGATGATCGGCCGCGGTGCCTATGGCAAGCCCTGGGTGCTGCGCCAGGTGATGGACGCGCTGACCGGCAAGGGCGAGCGCGCCGATCCAAGCATCGACGAACAATATCGTGTAATCCTAGAGCATTACATCGATAGTCTCGAACATTATGGCGAGATGACCGGCGTCAACATGATGCGCAAGCATCTCGGCTGGTACACCAAGGGCATCCATGGCTCGGCCGAGTTCCGCAACAAGGTCAATCAGGTGCCCGACGCCAAGACCGTGCTGGCGATGCTCGACGAATTCTACGCACCGTGGCGTTCCCGCGCGGCGGCCTGAGGCGGCTGCGGCCCACGCCGCCCGCCACAGGCCCCAAATTCGCCGAGATGTTCGCCGCGCTGCCGGTGGCGGTGCTCGTCATCGATCCCGACGGCCGCATCGCCCATGCCAATGCCGCGTGCGAGGCGCTGCTCAACCACGCCGAGACCACGATGGTCGGCCAGCCCTATGACACGGTGCTGAGCCCGCCAGACGGCTATGTCGAGCGCCGCGACGGGCATGGCTTCGCCGCCTTCGACATCGAGATCGAGGCGATCCGCGGCGCGCGCATCCGGGTGGACTTCGTCGAGACCGCGGTCGCCGATCATCCCGGCTGGCGGATCGTCACGCTCCACCACGCCCCGCAGTCGCGCCGCGTCGCCCAGGGCGCGGACCGTACCGCCGGCGCCCGCGCCGCGGTGGGGGCCGCGGCGATGCTCGCGCATGAGATCAAGAACCCGCTGTCGGGCATCCGCGGCGCCGCCCAGCTGCTCGCCAGCTCGGGCGAGGACCGCGAGCTCACCGGGCTGATCACCACCGAGGTCGACCGCATCGCCGCGCTGATCGACCGGATGCAGGATTTCACCGACACGCGGCCGCTCAAGCTCGAGCCGACCAACGTCTATCCGCTGCTCGATCACGCCCGCCGCCTGGCGCTCGCCGGGTTTGCCCGCGGCATGGTGATCGAGGAGCGCTTCGATCCCTCGCTGCCGCCGGTGCTGATCGATCCCGATGCCTTCCAGCAAGTCATGATGAACCTCCTCAAGAACGCCGCCGAAGCGCTCGCCGGGCTCGCCCAGCCGCGGATCGTGCTGACCACCGCCTATCGCCACGGCATGTCGGTCAGCACCGGCGCCGGCCGGCCGCGCCAGCCGCTGCCGATCGAGATCTGCGTGCTGGACAATGGCCCCGGTGCGCCCGAGGACATCGCCGAGCACCTCTTCGAGCCCTTCGTCTCCGGCAAGCCGGAGGGGAAGGGGCTCGGCCTCCCGCTCGTCGAGAAGCTGGTCCGCGATCAGGGCGGGATCATCCAATATGCCCGCGAGCGCGCCCCCGAAATGACTGTATTCCGCATCCTTCTCCCCCGAGCCCGGGCATGACCGGCTCGGTCCTGGTCGTCGATGACGACAGCGCGATCCGCACCGTGGTCGCAGCGGCCCTGCGCCGCGAAGGCCATGCCGTCACGACGGCAGCGAGCCTCGCCGAGCTCCGCCGCGCGATCGGCGCCGCCTTGCCCGACGTTCTGGTCACCGACGTGATCCTGCCCGACGGCAATGGCCTCGACGAGGTCGCCAAGCTCACCGCCGAGCATCCCGCGCTGCCGGTGATCGTCTTCTCCGCGCAGAACACGCTGGCGACGGCGGTCCGCGCCACCGAGGTCGGCGCGTTCGACTACCTCCCCAAGCCCTTCGACCTCGACGTGCTCGGCCAGGCGGTGCGCAGCGCCATCGCCCGCGGCCGCCGCGCGCCCGCCGAGCTGCCCGAGGACGAGCTCAGCGGCGGCGCCTCGCTGATCGGCCGCTCGCCGGCGATGCAGGAAGTCTACCGCGTCATCGCCCGCGTCGTCGCCAACGACCTCACCGTGCTGATCTCGGGCGAGTCGGGCACCGGCAAGGAGCTGGTCGCCAGCGCGATCCACGACATGGGGCCGCGCCGCCGCGCGCCCTTCGTCGCGCTCAACATGGCGGCTATCCCGCGCGACCTGATCGAGGCCGAGCTGTTCGGCCATGAGCGCGGCGCCTTCACCGGCGCGGCCACGCGCATGGCCGGCAAGTTCGAGCAGGCAGCGGGCGGCACGCTGTTCCTCGACGAGATCGGCGACATGCCGATGGACGCGCAGACGCGCCTGCTCCGCGTGCTCCAGCAGGGCGAGTTCACCACCGTCGGCGGCGCCCGCACGATTAAGGCCGATGTCCGCATCGTCGCCGCGACCAACAAGGACCTGGCCGCGCTGGTCCAGTCCGGCCAGTTCCGCGAAGACCTGTTCTACCGCCTCAACGTCGTGCCCATCGCGCTGCCCTCCCTGCGAGAACGCCGCGCCGACGTGCCGCTGCTCGCCCGCCATTTCCTCGACCGCGCCGCCGAGAGCGGGCTGCCGCGCAAGCGCCTCGCCGTCGACGCGGTGGCGGTGCTCGAGGGCTATGACTGGCCCGGCAACGTCCGCCAGCTCGAGAATCTGATGCGCCGCATCGCCGCGCTCAGCCGCGACGAGGTGATCGACGGCGACGCGATCCGCCGCGCGCTGGGCGAGACCAACGCCGCCCCGATCGCGACTCGCGACGAGGGGATCGAGGCCGCGGTCCGCGCCCGGCTCGAGCGCATCGCGATCGAGGAGCCCCGCGTCCTCGACGACGGCACGCTGTACGATCGCATCATCGGCGAGGTCGAGCGCCCGCTGATCGAGGCGATGCTCGGCCGTCATGGCGGCAACCAGCTCCGCGCCGCCCGCGCGCTCGGCATCAACCGCAACACGCTGCGCAAACGCCTCGATACGCTGGGCATCGATATGGGTCCGGTTCGCCCGGATGGTGCCGAATAGCGACAGGCTGAGCGCGATTATGTGTTCTTTTTGCCACAATCTCGATCTAGCTTGGCCAAGATGGATGCCGTCACCGCCCAGCCGATGATCGAGGCGACGCCGCGCAAGCGGCGGCTTTCGGCTATCCGGGCGCTGGAGATCGTGGTGGTGGCACTCGCCATCGCTACACCGGCCGCCACCTTCCTGTTCGTCCGCAACTTCGCGCATCAGGTGTTCAACCCCGGCGTCGCGGCTACGCTGCTGCTCGCCAATCTGCTGCCCTATGTCGCGCTGATCGTGCTGATCGGCCGCCGCATCGCCATCCACCGTGCCGCCAAGTCCGCGCTGGCCGGCGGCGGGCGCCTCCATGTCCGCCTCGTCGCGGTGTTCACGCTGATGGCGAGCATTCCGATCGTGCTGACCGTCATCGCCGCCTCGGTGATGTTCCAGTCGGGCGTCCAGCTCTGGGGCTCGGAGCGCGCGCGCAGCGTGTTCAACGCCACCCAGTCCTTTGGCGAGCAAGGCCAGCGCGTCGTCATCGAGCGCTGGACCGGCGAGGCAAGCGCCATGGCGGGCGACATCGCCGCCAAATTCCCCACGCTGCCGCTGCGCTCGCCCGCGGTGCAGGACTATCTCCTGCGCCAGACCTACAACCGCAATCTCTTCCAGTTCGTCCTTTTCCGCGTGGAGAATGAGAAGAACGTCACCGCGCTCTATTCCTATGACGCGCCCAAGACCGAGCTTTTCGCGGCGCGTGTGTCGGGGCAGGTGATCAACCTGCTGCGCGATGAGGAAAGCTACACCAATTACGACACGCAGATGCTTTGGGTCGTCACGCCGGTCGATCGCTCGAGCAACCTGTTCCTCTATGTCGCCACGCCGCACAATGTCGACTTCCTCAACCGCCAATATCACGAGTCCGATCGGATCTCGGCGGAGTTCGATGCGCTCCAGGCGCGCGCGCGCTCGCTCCAGCTTCAGCTCAATGCCGTCCTCTTCGGCGTCGCGCTGCTGATCGTCAGCATCGCCACCTGGATCGCGCTTGCCGTGGCGGACCGGCTCGTCCGGCCGGTCGAGCAGCTCGTCACCGCGGCGCGGCGCGTCGCCGGCGGCGATCTCACCGCGCGCGTCGACATCCCGCCGACCGGCGACGAGATCAGCACGCTCAGCGGCGCCTTCAACGGCATGACCGAGCGGCTCGAGCAGCAGACCGGCGCGCTGCGCACCGCCAACGCCCAGCTCGAAAGCCGTCGCGTGCTGATCGAGGCGGTGATGTCGGGCGTCTCCGCCGGGGTCATTTCGATCGATGCCCAGCGCAATGTCCGCCTGATCAACGAATCTGCGATCGAGCTGCTCCACCAGGGGGGCGAGGAACTGGTCGGCCGCCCGCTCCACGCGCTCGCCCCGGACCTCAACGACCTGCTCGACACCGGCGACCGCGAGTCGGTGATCCAGCTCGGCACCGGCGCCGATGCCCGCACGCTCGCCGTGAAGGTCACCAGCGACGAGGCGGGCCAGGTGCTCACCTTCGACGACATCACCCAGCAGCTGAACGACCAGCGCCGCGCCGCCTGGTCCGATGTCGCGCGCCGCATCGCGCACGAGATCAAGAACCCGCTGACCCCGATCCAGCTCGCCGCCGAGCGCCTCAAGCGCCGCTACGGCAAGAAGATCGAGCCCGAGGACGGCATCTTCGCCCAGCTGACCGACACGATCGTCCGCCAGGTCGGCGATCTGCGCCGCATGGTCGACGAATTCTCCTCCTTCGCGCGCATGCCCAAGCCGATGTTCCGCCAGGAATCGCTGCTCGACATTGCGCGCCAGGCGATGTTCCTCCACGAAGTCGCGCACCCGACGATCCGCTTCGAGATGGACGCGGCCGATCCCGCACCCGGCCTGATCTGCGATCGCCGCCAGATCGGCCAGGCCTTCACGAATATTGTGAAGAATGCCGTCGAGGCGATTGAAGCGCGTGGGGAAGGGGAGGCGCTGCCGCAGGGCCATATCGTCATGACGATCGACCCCGAGACGGAAGGCCGCATCATCCTGACGCTCGCCGACAACGGCATCGGCCTGCCAGTCGAGCGCGACCGCATCGTCGAGCCCTACATGACGACGCGCAGCCGCGGCACCGGCCTTGGCCTGGCGATCGTGAAGAAGATCGTCGAGGAGCATTTCGGCACCATCGCCTTCTCCGACCGCCCTGGCGGCGGCACGCTGGTGACGGTGTGCTTCGATACCGAACAGCTCGCAGAAATGGCGAGCGACCCCTCCGGCGAGCATGGCGACGAGCCACGGCCCGCCGTGCTTACCCGTACTGGAAGTTCCAAGTCATGAGCCTCGATATCCTGGTCGTCGACGATGAGCGCGACATCCGAGAACTGGTCGCCGGCGTGCTGGAGGACGAAGGCTATTCGACTCGCGGCGCGGCGGACAGCGACGCCGCGCTCGAGGCGATCGCCGAGCGCCGGCCCAGCCTGGTGCTGCTCGACGTGTGGCTGCACGGCTCGCGGCTCGACGGGCTCGAGATCCTCGACGAGATCAAGCGCCGCGATCCCTCGATCCCGGTGCTGGTGATCTCGGGGCACGGCAATCTCGATACCGCCGTCGCCGCGATCCGCCGCGGCGCCTCCGACTTCATCGAGAAGCCGTTCGAGGCCGAGCGGCTGCTCTGGCTGGTCGAGCGCGCCACCGAGACCGAGCGGCTGAAGCGCGAAGTCGCGTCGCTGCGCGCCTCGGTCGGCCGCGAGGAGGACCTGACCGGCCAGTCGGGCGCAATCAACACGGTGCGCGCTACCCTCAAGCGCGTGGCCTCCACCGGCAGCCGCGTGCTGATCACCGGCAGCGCCGGCACCGGCAAGGAAGTCGCCGCCCGGCTGCTCCACGGCTGGAGCCAGCGCGCCGCCGCGCCCTTCGTCATCGTCAGCGCCGCGCGCATGCAGCCCGAGCGTGTCGAGGAGGAGCTGTTCGGGGTGGAGGAGGGCGGGGACCTCGTCCGCACCGGCCTGCTCGAGCAGGCGCATGGCGGCACCTTGTTCCTCGACGAGATCGCCGACATGCCCGTCGCTGCCCAGGCGCGGATCCTGCGCGTGCTCACCGACCAGAGCTTCAGCCGGGTCGGCGGCACCCGGGTGGTCAAGGTCGATGTCCGCGTCGTCTCGGCCACGGCGCGCGACCTGATGACCGAGATCGCCGAGGGCCGCTTCCGCGAGGACCTCTACTACCGGCTCAACGTTGTCCCCGTCGCGATCCCGCAGCTCACCGACCGGCGTGAGGACATCCCGGTGCTCGTCGAGCATTTCGTCGCGCACTACGCCAATGAGCGCCGCGTGCCGACGCCCGAGGTCGCGCCCGACGCGATGGTCGCGCTGCAGAGCTATGAATGGCCGGGCAATGTCCGCCAGCTGCGCAACGTCGTCGAGCGCACCGTGATCCTCGCGCCGGGCGACCGGATCGGGCGGATCGACCTCGACCTGCTGCCCCCCGAGGTGCTCGGCCGCCCGACCGACAATGGCGGCGGCATGGGCGCCAGCGCGATCATGGGCGCGCCGCTCAAGGAGGCGCGCGAGAGCTTCGAGCGCGAATATCTCCGCGTCCAGATCCGCCGCTTCTCGGGCAACATCTCGCGCACCGCGAGCTTCATCGGCATGGAGCGCTCGGCGCTGCACCGGAAATTGAAGCTGCTGGGGATCACCGACAGCCGGGAGGAATAAGGGAAGGTCGTCGCCACAGCGAATACCCTCCATCGTCACCCCGGCCTTGTGCCGGGGTCCACCAAGCGTCCCGTTCTCGCTTTGAGCCTCTTGCCTGTGACTCGCCCTCCTGGTGGACCCCGGCACAAGGCCGGGTGACGGGAAAGAGCCACGCCATCCGCCCGCAGCTTGCAATGTAGGATTTCACCTGCTGGACTCTCGCGGCCGGCCGACACCGGCCGCTCTTTGACCCGGTAGGAAATGTAGGGCCACCCCCGCGCAAGCAAGTTGCGCGAATACAGGAACGGCGCGCGCCTATGACTGTACCGGCTTTCGTGACTTTCCGCCGCATCCGCGTCGGGCTTGGCCGAGTCGCCGCGCCGCGATTGTTGGAAACCGCCGCTGGACGATTCGCCGCCCAACGCTTAAAAGCAGCGCGCGCCGTGCCGGACGGGCGCGCGCATCCGACGCCAGAGAACGGCGCCAAAGCGGGGAAACTCCCGCCAACAAAGAGAGTCACGAACGATGGCCGAAAAGCAGACCTCGCTTCAGGATCTGTTCCTCAACTCGCTGCGCCGGTCGAAGACGCCGGTCACGATGTTCCTCGTCAAGGGCGTCAAGCTCCAGGGCATCGTCACCTGGTTCGATAATTTTTCGGTGCTGCTCCGCCGCGACGGCCAGTCGCAGCTCATCTACAAGCACGCGATCTCCACGATCATGCCCTCGGGCCCGGTGGACCTCGCCCCGCTCCTCGAAGCGGTGGGAGAGTTCCAGTCCAAGAACCCGGTTTTGCAGGAGATTTTCCTCAACGCGGTACGCCGCCAGCAGGAAAATGTCACGATGTTCCTGGTCAATGGCGTGATGCTCCAGGGCCAGATCGCGGCCTTCGACCTGTTCTGCATGCTGCTCCAGCGCGAGGGCATGGCCCAGCTGGTCTACAAGCATGCTGTCTCGACGATCCAGCCGGCCCACCCGCTGAACCTCGCCGAGGAACAGAATAGCGACGACTGAGTAAGGTCCCCATGAGTACTGGTTTCGAGCGCGACCCCGACGAATTCACCCGGGGCGCGCGAGCGGTCGTGGTCTATCCGGACCTCGGCGGCAGCTCGCGCGATGCCGAGGCGCGCCTGGAGGAGACCGCCGGTCTCGCCGCCGCGATCGGCGTCGACGTGGTCGAGCGGGTGCCGCTGCGCATCCGAGCGCCCAAGCCGGGCACGCTGATCGGTTCGGGCCAGGTCGAGGCGCTGGCCGAGACGGTGCGCGACCGCGAACTGACGCTCGCCGTGTTCGATGCGAACCTCACGCCGGTGCAGCAGCGCAACCTCGAGACCGGGCTCGGCTGCAAGGTGATCGACCGCACCGGCCTGATCCTCGAGATCTTCGGCGAGCGCGCGCGCACCGCCGAGGGCCGGCTCCAGGTCGAGCTTGCGCATCTCGATTATCAGGCGGGCCGGCTGGTGCGCAGCTGGACCCACCTCGAGCGCCAGCGCGGCGGCTTCGGCTTCCTTGGCGGCCCGGGCGAGACCCAGATCGAGGCCGATCGCCGGTTGATCCGCGACCGGATGGCGCGCCTGCGCCGCGAGCTCGATTCGGTCAGCCGCACGCGCAGCCTCCATCGCGACCGGCGCCAGCGCGCGCCGTGGCCGGTGATCGCGCTGGTCGGCTATACCAACGCCGGAAAATCCACGCTTTTCAATCGCCTGACCGGAAGTGACGTCATGGCGGAGAACCTCCTCTTCGCGACGCTCGACCCGACGCTGCGCCAAATCTCGCTGCCCGGCATCGACAAGGCGATCCTGTCGGACACGGTCGGCTTCGTCTCCGAGCTGCCGACCCAGCTCGTCGCTGCGTTCAAGGCGACGCTGGAAGAGGTCGTCTCGGCCGATCTGTTGATCCACGTCCGCGATGTGGCGCATCCGGACAGCGAAGCGCAGAAGGACGATGTCGAGAAGGTGCTGGCCGAGATCGGCGTCGCCGAGACCACGCCGCGCTTCGAAGCCTGGAACAAGATCGACCTGCTCGACGACGAGCGCCGCGCAGAACTGCTCGCCGAGGCGGGGAAGCGCGAGGACGTCATGCCCGTCTCGGCCGTGACCGGGGAGGGGGTGGACGCCCTGATCACCGCCGTCGCCGCGCGCCTGACCGAGGGCCATCGCCGCTTCACGATCCACCTCGACCCGGCCGACGGTGCCGCCGCGGCCTGGCTCCACCAGCATGGCGAAGTGCTGGAGCAGGGCATGGACGGCGACCAGGCGGTGTACGAAGTGCGGATGGCACCGCGCGATCACGAGCGGTTCTTGACGCGCTGAGCCTTCAGGCACGCTGCCCGATGTGGCGCAGCGTGCCCGTATCTCGCGGCTCAGTCGTCGAAGATCTTGGAAATCGC
Source organism: Sphingomonas sp. KR3-1 (assembly GCF_040049295.1). Classification (NCBI taxonomy): domain Bacteria; kingdom Pseudomonadati; phylum Pseudomonadota; class Alphaproteobacteria; order Sphingomonadales; family Sphingomonadaceae; genus Sphingomonas; species Sphingomonas sp. KR3-1. The sequence goes on along the minus strand of NZ_JBDZDQ010000003.1, from coordinate 264,472 downwards.
CCAGATCGTGCCGCCCACGACAGCGGCAACCGCTACCACGGGTGCGGCGGCAACCGCCACGGCACCGACGGCCGCGGCGCCGGCACCGACGCTGGCTGCCGTCGATGCGGCCGCAGCCGTCACCACGCCGGCCCCGGCGCTGACCGCGCCACCCACCGTACCGCCCGTCGCCAGCGTCGCGCCGACGGCTGAGCCTACCGAGGCCACCATCGGCACATGCCGACCCTTGACGACATGCTTGGTGACCGCGCCGGTGGCCGCGCCGATGCCCGCGGTCGCCGCCTGCTTAACTACCTGCTCTTTGATCGACATTGCGTCTTCCTTCGCAAGTGGAACTCAGCGGACGGAGCCGCGACACGGTACGCAAATCCAGAACACGCCGAATCACGAGACGGCACCCGCACAATCGTTACGGGTCTGTTGACCATACATGAACGGATACGCAGCTGTTCTAGGAATTGCTCCGAAACGGCTCGGCGCGCTTGGCCTTGGTCCAGAGTTCCTCCTTGGCATCGAGGTCGAGTGTTTCGAAAACCTCGCCAGCTTCGGCTTCCATTACCTTGAAACGCTTCTCGAATTTTCCATTGGCTGCCCGTAATGCCGCCTCGGGATCGACGCCCAGCTTGCGCGCCCAGTTGACCACCGCGAACAGCAGGTCGCCGATTTCCTCCTCGACCTCGGCCGGCGTGGCGGCGGCCTCGATCTCGGCGAGTTCCTCGTCGATCTTGGCGCGGGCGCCGCTGGGGTCGGGCCAGTCGAAGCCGGTGCGGGCGGCGCGCTTCTGGAGCTTCTCGGCGCGGAGCAGGGCGGGGAGGCCGGTGGCGACGCCGTCCAGCGCGCTGACGTGCCCCTTCGCCCCCCGCTCCGCGGCCTTGATTTGTTCCCACAGGTGATGGCCGCCCTCCGAGGCGCCCAGGAAGATGTGCGGGTGGCGGCGCTCCATCTTGTCGCTGATCGCATGGGCGACGTCGGCGAGCGCGAAGTCGCCGGCTTCCTCGGCCATGCGGCTGTGGAAGATCACCTGGAGCAGCAGGTCGCCCAATTCGTCCTTCAGATCGGCCATGTCGCCGCGCTCGATCGCGTCGGCGACTTCATAGGCTTCCTCGATCGTATAGGGCGCGATCGTCGCAAAGGTCTGCACCGTGTCCCATTCGCAACCGCTCACAGGGTCGCGCAGCCGCGCCATGATGGCAACGAGGCGATCGATCGCGGCAGCGTTCTCGGGTGCGGTCAACGGGAGGGCCTCCTGAAATGCGCGGCAACCCTAAGCGAAGCAGCGCCCGTCAGACAGCCCGAAAACCGCAGAAAAGCGCGAAAGGGGCCCTGGGGAAGCGCTCCGACGTGCCGGATCCGTTAGATCGATAATATACATTATGTAAAATAAAGCGTCGCAAATTGGCGGCCGAGCCCGCCGCCCTTTTCAGACGCTGCCCCTGCTGGCCGTCGCCGCCGGCGTCACGCCAAGCGCGCGGCCGATCGGCCCAACATTTACGGCGATCAGATAGGCGATCGCGAAGATGCCCAGCCAGGCGAGCGCCATGCGCAGCAGCTGGCCCATCCCAATCCGCCGCCCCCAGAACCCGCTGGTCACCAGCACCAGCGCGCCGAGCAGATAGACGAGCCGCATCGAATCGAACTGGTTCATGCCGTCACCTCCATCCCGTCAAAGCCAGGCTCCACGCCCGGCGGCAGCGTGGAAAGGAGCGTCGCATAGTCCATCGAATTGTCCATGTGCGACAAGATCGTCCGCCGCGGCTTGAATGCCTCGACCCATTCGAGCACCGCGCCGAGATGCGCATGCGTCGGATGCGGTGCGCGACGCAGGCAATCGACTACCCATAGATCGATATCCTGATACAGATTCCGCATATCCTGCGTCATCTCATTGAAATCTATAGCATAACCTATGGATTTTCCATTACTTTCAAACCGCAGCCCCGCCGAGGTGATCCCGCCATGCGGCTGATCGACGACGCGGATATCGATGTCGCCAATCGTGATCGCATCGGGCAGATCCTCGATCGCGATCGTCGGTCGATAGAGCTTGCGGCCGTGAAAGGCATAGGCAAAGCGCAGCTCGAGCTGTTCGCGCGTGAACGGCCGCGCCAGCCCGCGCACCGGCTCGCCGTCGCGCGCATGCATGATCTGCCGCAGGTCATCGATGCCGTGGCAATGATCGGCATGATCGTGCGTCCAGATTACCGCATCAAAATCGGTGAGTTCGGCGACCAGCGCCTGCTCGCGGAAATCCGGGCTGGTATCGATCAGGATGCGCGTCGTCTCGGTGGAGACCAGCACCGATGCGCGGGTTCGCCGGTTCTTCGGTTCGGCGGGATCGCAGGCCCCCCAGTCATTCCCGATCCGCGGCACGCCGGATGAGGTGCCCGAACCGAGAACGCGCAGCTTCATGCTAGCGTCTTGGCGAACAGCTTGTGGAAATTGGCGCGCGTCGCCTCAGCCAGCGTGTCCGGATCCTCGCCCCGCAGCTGCGCCAGAAAACGGCAGGTATCCGCCACGAATGCCGGCTCGCCGGTCTTCCCCCGGTGCGGCACCGGCGCCAGGAAAGGGGCGTCCGTCTCGATCAGCAGCCGATCGAGCGGCAGCTGCGTCGCGGTATCCTGCAGGTCCTTGGCGTTCTTGAACGTCACGATGCCCGAGATCGAGATGTAGAAGCCCAGCTCCAGCGCGATCTCCGAGAACTCCCGGCTCGCGGTGAAGCAGTGGATCACGCCTGGGAAGGCCCCCTTCCCCATCTCTTCGCGCAATATCTCCGCGGTATCGGCCTCGGCATCGCGGGTATGGACGATCAGCGGCAGCTGGGTCTCGCGGCAGGCCGTGATGTGCGTGCGAAAGCTCGCGCGCTGGCGATCGCGATCGCTATGGTCGTAATAATAATCTAGCCCGGTCTCGCCGATGCCGACGACGCGCGGATGCCGCGCCTTCTCGATCAGCTTCGAGGCCTGGATATCGGGATGCTCGTCCGCCTCGTGCGGATGGATGCCGACCGAGGCCCAGACATCCGCCTCGCGCTCGGCGACGGCGATGACCTCGTCCCATTCGCGCTCGCGGGTCGAGATGTTCAGCATCGCGACCACGCCCGCCTCACGGGCACGCGCCAGCACCTCGGGCTGCTGTTCGCCCAAGCCCTTGTAGATCAGGTGGCAGTGGCTGTCGGCCAGTTTCACGCGTCTTCCTTCAGCTCCAGCCGGGGGAAGATGGGGGTCGGGGCTGCGATGCGGAAGTCCGCATCCCCTTCCGGCCCGAGCTGCTCGAGCAGCTTTGCCGCCGAACCCGGCACCACCGGCGCGATCGTGACGCCAAGACGCCGGATCGCGCGCAGCAGCGTGTGCAGCACCGCGTGCATCCGCTCGGGGTCGGTCTTGCGCAGCCCCCAGGGCGCCTGTGCATCGATATACTGGTTGCAGGCGAACACCCCGGCCATCCACAGCTCGACACCCTGGCTGAGCGCCAGGTCCTCGAAGGCGCGGATGAAGCCGCCACAGGCATTGTCGACCTCGGCGATCAGCATCGCATCGGCCTCCTCGGCCCGCCCGGTCTCGACATGCCCCTCGCAATTCTTCGCGATGAAGGCGAGCGTGCGCTGGGCGAGATTGCCGAAGCTGTTCGACAGGTCGGCATTGGCACGCATGACGATCGCCTCGTCGCTGAACGTCCCGTCATTGCCGAAGCTCACGTCGCGCAGCAGGAAATAGCGCAGCGCATCGACGCCGTAATAGTCGGCCAGCGCCATCGGATCGACGACATTGCCGACCGATTTGGACATCTTCTCCCCGCGATTGAGCAGGAAGCCATGCCCGAACACCTGCTTGGGCAGCGCGATTTTCGCCGACATCAGGAAGGCGGGCCAATAGACCGCATGGAAGCGGACGATATCCTTGCCGATCAGGTGGATATCCGCCGGCCAGTAGCGGTCGAGCCGCGTCTGGTCGTCGGGATAGCCCGCGCCGGTCAGGTAATTGGTCAGCGCGTCTACCCAGACATACATCACATGCCCCGGCGAACCCGGCACCGGCACGCCCCAATCGAAGCTGGTGCGGCTCACCGACAGGTCGACCAGCCCGCCCTCGACGAAGCGCAATATCTCGTTGCGGCGCGATTCCGGGCGAATGAAGTCGGGGTTGGCGGCGTAGAAGTCGAGCAGCGGCTGCTGGTACTTCGAAAGCTTGAAGAACCAGGTCTCCTCGGCGGTCCACTCGACCGGCGTGCCTTGGGGCGAGAGCTTCATGCCCCCTTCCCCGTCGACCAGTTCCTTCTCTTCGTAAAAGGCCTCGTCGCGCACCGAATACCAGCCCTCGTAGCGATCGAGGTACAGGTCGCCGGCATCGGCCATCGCCTGCCAGATCGCCTGGCTCGCCTTGTAGTGATCGGCCTCCGAGGTGCGGATGAAACGATCGCATGAGATATCAAGCTTCTCGGCCATCTCACTGAAATAGGAAGACATCTCGTCCGCCAGCTCGCGCGCGGTCATGTCGCGGTCGCGCGCCGTCTTGACCATCTTGAGGCCATGCTCGTCGGTGCCAGTCTGGAAGAACACGTCGCGGCCCTGCTGGCGCTGGAAACGGGCGATCGCGTCGGCGGCGATCATCTCATAGGCATGCCCGATATGCGGGCGGCCATTGGGATAGTGGATCGCGGTGGTGATGTAGAAGGGGTCGGCCATGCCGGGGCTTTAGGGGAATGGCCTGCCGGAGAGAAGGCCCTGATGCGGTTCTTGCTTCCAGGCAAAATCGAAACACTTGCGCAACAATGCGGGCTCAGGACTGGGCAGCGGCTAGCAGGGTCGCAGGGGGACTATCGATGCGCCTGGCCGGTACGCTGATTCTCTGGATTCTCTCGCTTGCGGTATTGCTGGCCTCGGTGGCGATCGGCGTGGTCGCTGCGCAAAAGGCGCCCTATGCACCGGCGCTCTATGCCGCAGTCGCCGCCGGGGTGCTGTTCGCGCTGTTCCTCAATCCGCGCTTCGCGTCGCTGACCCGGTTGCGGGCGCGGCCAGGCGTACGCTGGAGCCTTGTGGGCGCCGCCTTCCTTGCCGGTATCGTCGGCACCGGCATCAGCTTCGACCAGCTCTTCCTCGCGCCGACGCGCATCTTCAACCAGGCGGTCACGATGATGGAGAAGCATCCAGGCGACAGGGCGACGGCCGAGCAAGCTGCGCCTCTGTACCAGCGGGCCTGCGACGCGAGAGTATATGAGGCCTGCCACAATCTGGCGGTCCTGCACGATCTGAACGGGCCGCTCCCGCACGATCCGGCGATGGCCGGATTGCTCTACGACAAGGCGTGCGCGCACGATGTCGCCCTTTCCTGCGTCAACCGCGGGCGCCAATATTACGCCGGCGACGGCATCAAGTCCGACGCTGCGCGCGCCCGCATATTCTACATGAAAGGCTGCGACGCGAAGGTCCTTATCGGCTGCAATGGCGCGCTGGCAGTCGACATGGCCGACTATGTGAACCGGAAGGCCGGTGCGAAAGCACGTGTTCTCGCCGACTATACGCGTGTGTGCGAACTCAGCAGCAAGGATGGCAAGGCCGCCTGCAAGCCGGAGGACTTCACGGATCTCTTTGCAGATGACGAACCGGCGGACAACGCCGCGGCGGCCAGCGATGATTCCATGGCCATCGACGCGCCCGCCGTGGACGACGTTCCCGCTGCGAGCGAAACGCCCGCGCCAACCCATGCCCAGGCGCCGGCTCGTCGAACCGCTTCTCCGCCGACGCCGATGCATCATCGCCCGCCGCCCCGGCCTTCGGCTACGCCGTCGCAGCCGGGAGCCTGGACGATAAGCTGAATCCGTGCCGCAGGGGCGCGGCTTCGAGCGCTAGGCCTGGCCCAACATCTTCTCGACCGACACCGGCGCATCGCCGATCGCCACGCCGGTCTTCTGCTCGTGCACCTTGCGCACCGCCTCCGCGACTTCCTTGTCGATCGCGTCCTTCTCCTTGGGCGGCAGCTTCTTATAGTCGTCCTCGGAGAGATTGTGCTTCTTGAGCACGGCGTCGCGGGCGCGTTGCTCGGGCGTCTCGCTGGCGGCCTTCTTGAACGCCTCCAGGATCGCATCGAAGCTGGTGTCGCTCTTGCCATTGGCCTGCGAGGTGGCGCCGGTGCTCGCGCCGACGCCGGTACTGCCGGCAATATCCGTGATGCTGCTCATGAATCCGATCCCCTGTTTCGGAGCCGGAATAACTGTGTGCGCCTAAAGCTGGGTTAACTGCGCCCCAGTCGGGCGAGGATGCCGCCCATCTCGAACACCGTGGCCGAGGCATCGAGCGACAGCCCCTTCGCCGCCCCGCCGAGTTCACCCGCTGCCGCATAGGCGTCGAGCGCGGTGCGCAACGGATCGCCCGAGAGCGTGCGGGCTCGCTCGGCAATGAAGCTCGGCGCGCGCTCGAGGAACGCCTCGTAGCGTGGCTGGGCGCCCTTGGGACCGAGCAGCTTGGCCAGTCGCGCGCGGATCATGTTCGAGGGGTCGCCGGTATCGGCCAGCGCCGCCATCTCGGTTTCGATCGCAGCGATGTCGAGCCCGGCAAAGCCGAGGGCGCGACCCGGCGAGCCCTCCCCCGCCTTGACCAGCGCGGCGATCTCGGCCGGCGAGGCGTCTAGCAGTTGCTCGCGCAGGATCGCGGTCACGTCGCCGTCACTCAGCGCCTCGAAGCGCAGCAGCCGGCAGCGCGAGCGGATCGTCGGCAGCAGCCGGCCGGGCGCATGGCTCACCAGCAGGAAGATCGTCCCCGCCGGCGGCTCCTCCAGGTTCTTGAGCAACGCATTGGCGCCGCCGCGCTCGAGATCGTCGATCGCATCGATCACGATCACGCGGCGCGACGAGAAGCTCGGCTTGGTCGCGAACAGCGGCTGGAGCCCGCGGACCTGCGCGATGGTGATCGAACGGGCGAGCGCCTCGTCGGGCTTGTCCGCATCCTTGGGCAAGCGGACCAGCTCGCGATAGTCGGGATGCGCGCCGGCGTCGACCAGGTGGACCGTCTGGCTCTCCGCGGGCACGTCCCAGCCGGGGCGCAGCTGATCGCGCCCCGCCGCCTCGGCGAGCATGCGCAGCGCGGCCTGGCGTGCGAAGCTCCCCTTCCCCACCCCCTCGGGCCCGGCGATCAGCCAGGCATGATGGAGATTGCCGCCATGCATGGCAGCGGCGAGCGCCTCGCGGGCGGAGTCGTTGCCGAGAAAAGGCATGGCGTCTCTTATTCCCCTCCCCGGCGGGGAGGGGCAAGGGGTGAGGCACCGCGCGAAGCTCGACGCCTCGATCGCGGCTTCCGACGTTACGCCCCGAACAGCGACCAGAAGCCGCGCCACGCGCGCCCGAAGAACCCGGCCTGGGCGACGTCGTTCTCCGCCACCAGCGGCACGGTCTGCGAAGGCAGGCCCGGCGAATCGATCACCAGGTCCGCGATATGGTCGCCTGCCTTGAAGCCGGCGGGCACCGGGCCGTTATAGACGATGCGGCCCTGCATCTCCGGCGCGGTGCCGGCGGGGACGGTGGCGCTCAGGTCGCGCGGGGCGATCACGCCGACGCTGCCCGACGTGCCGCCCTGGACCTGGACCTCGCCGACCTTGCGGCCCTTCTTGACGATCGCCTTGCCCTGCCAGGCGCGGAAGCCCCAGTTCATGAACTTCACCGATTCCTCGGCGCGGCCATTATAGGTGGTGAGTCCGGCGACGACCATGACGAGGCGGCGGCCGTTCTGCTCGGCCGAGCCGGTGAAGCCATAGCCGGCTTCCTCGGTATGGCCGGTCTTCAGGCCATCGGCGCCCTGGACCTTGCCGAGCAGCGGATCGCGATTGTCCTGGCTGATCGCGGCGCCGGCACCCAGCGTCTTGCCCCAGGTGAAGCTCGGCAGCGAATAGAATTGCTTGTAGAGATCGGGGTGGTCCTGGATCGTCGCCTTGGCGAGATGCGCCAGGTCACGCGCGGTCACATAGGTGCGGCCTTCGTCGGGCCAGCCGTTCGACGTGCCGAAATGGCTGTTGGTCAGGCCGAGCTTCTGCGCCTGCTCGTTCATCCGCTGGACGAACGCTTCCTCGGTGCCCGAAATTCCCTCGGCCAGCACCACGCAGGCGTCGTTGCCCGAAAGCGTCACGATGCCCTTGAGCAGGTCGGAGACGGTCGGCTTCTCGCCCACCGCGAGGAACATGGTCGAGCCCTGCGAATGCCACTTCTTCCAGGTCTCGGGCTGCACTTCGATCTGCTTGTCGAGCTTGAGCTCGCCGCGCTTGATCAGGTCGAAGGCGACATAGACCGTCATCATCTTCGCCATCGATGCCGGCGGCATCCGCCGATCGGCGTCGCGCGCGAACAGCACCGCGCCGGAGGACAGGTCCTCCATGTAGGCGACGGGCGCGGTCGTATCGAAGGGCGGCGGGCCGGCGGCGTTCGTCGAGGTGGCGGCGGCGAGCGCCAGGAACGATGCGGCAAGCAGCAACTTCTTCATGTGATTCGTCCGGCCTTTCAGTTGGCTTGGACGCGTGCATCTCCATAGCCCGCGCCCGCGGCGCGCCGTCGTGCCGCTTCGGCCTCGCCCGCCGTGGCGAAGGGACCGAGCTGGACACGATAGAGCCCGCCCCCCGGCTTTACGGACCCGCCCATGCTTTGGGCAAGCGCTTGTGCACGGCTGGCGTTAGAAAGTGCGGCGATCTGCACCACAAACTTGCCGTTCGCCACCGGGCGGGCCGCCACGGGCGCGCTACGCACCGGCGCCGGGCGCGGTGCAACCGTCCGCGGCGGGCTATAGACCGGCGCCGCATAGCTGGGTCCGCGCGGCGCAGCATTGGCATAGCCGGGTGTCACGGGCAGATGCTTGCGCAGCGCAGTGAGCAGCACGGGCGGCGCATCGGCGCGGTCGCTGGCGGCATGGCCGGCCTGGAGCGCGGACTTGTCCATCGCCGGCGGGTTCACGCTGCGGATGCGCACCCCGAGCGTATCGCCATTGGCGCCAAGCAGGCGCGCGGCACCGGCCGACAGGTCGATCGGATGATCGGCACCCGGCTCGAGCGAACCGGTCACCAGCACCAGGATCGTCTTGCCGGTCTCGAGCGAGGTGACCTCGACATAGGAGTTCGCCGGCAGCGAGCGGTGGATCGCCACCACGGCCTGATCGGCCGCGCCACCGCCGCTCACCGGGCGGATGCCGGCATAGCCGATCTCGTCATAGCGCGGCGTCTCGCCCGGCGCGGGCTGCGACGATCCGGCCGGGCCGGTCACACCGGCGGCAGGGTCGGTATAATTCTGGGGCAACGGGGCCTGCTGCTGCACCACGGGCGCAGGCGCACGGCCCGGCTTGCGCGCGGGCACGGCGCCGGGGATCGCATAGGAAGCGCCGGGCGCGCTCGCTTGCTGCTCCACGGGGGCGGGCTCGCTCCATTGCGGCTGCGGCTCGGGCGCCGGCTGCTGGATCACCGGCTCGGGCGCCGGCTGAACTTCCGGCTGGACCGGCTGCTGGCGCGCGGGCCGCGAGCGCAGCGTGCCGTCGGCGGCCCGCCAGGTCTCGGCGGGCTGGCTGTCCTGCCCGCCCGTATAGGCCTGTGCGGCAACGGAACCCATCCGCTGTGCGGCATGGGCATGGCTCGCCCCGCCGCCCAGGGCAGCCAGGAGCGAGAGCGCGAAAATGCTAGCGTTCGACCTCATCGGCGAGCAGGCCTACCGACAAAGCGTAAAAATTCGAGCAATTATAGTCGAGGATCACGCGATAATTTCCGGTGAGCAGATAGCCGGTCTTGCCCGGGCCGTCGGGCTCGAGCAGCGTCGCCTGGACAGTGTCCGCGGGCCAGGCGCGGGTCTGCGGCACCACGCCGAGCGCGCGCCACTCCGCCATCGTCTTCCAGCGGCTGTGCCGGTCGAACACGCGCGGGCAGCGCGGCGCCACGGTCTTGTTGACCAGCGCCGCGCGATCGAGATTGGCGGGCACGGTGACCGCGAAGCCCCAGGGCTGGCCCTTGCGCCAGCCGGCATTGACGAAATAATTGCCGATCGAGGCGAGCGTGTCCGCCTCGCTCGTCCAGATATCGGCCATGCCGTCGCCGTCGCCGTCGCGCGCGAGGCGCAGATAGACCGAGGGCAGGAATTGCGGCCCGCCGAACGCGCCGGCCCAGCTGCCGATCAGCTTCTCGCGCGGCACGCCGCGGTCGATCATCTTGAGCGTGTCGATGAATTCGGAGGCGAACAGGTCGCGCCGCCGCCCTTCATAGGCGAGGCTGGCAAGTGCGCGCGGCAGGTCGAACCCGCCCATCACCCGCCCGTAATTGGTCTCGTGGCCCCAGATCGCGACCATGATCGATTCGGGCACGCCGGTCTCGGCCTCGATCCGCTGCAGGCGCGGGCGCTGACGCTGATAGGCCGCCCGCCCCTGCCCGATCCGCGCGGCATCGACATGCTTCACGCGATAGGGCTCGAAATTGGAGATCGGCGCATTGGGCGCGGTCTCGGGCTGCTGCCGGTCGAGCTCGATCACGCGGGGATTATAGGTGAGCGTCGGCATGACCAGGTCGATCGTGCGCCGGCTCACGCCCTGTGCCGCGGCCTGGCGCGAAAGCTCGCCCAGATAGGATTGGAAGCCGGTCTCGTCCTGCGCGATCGCCGGCGCACCCACCGGCCCCGCCGCGATCACCGCCACGCCCAGTGCCAACAGGCTACGCATCACTCTACTCGATCCCCGCATGCGCCTTTTGTGCCACAGGGCAGCGCGATCCTGAACCCCCCGGCGCGGGCTTTCGTCAACAAATTGTGGCGGATCGTCGCCAACCGCATTAGCGGAAGGACCGACGCGGAGAGGTGGCCGAGTGGTTTAAGGCAGCGGTCTTGAAAACCGCCGTGGGTGGAAGCTCACCGTGGGTTCGAATCCCACCCTCTCCGCCACTATTTTCGGGGGATACGGGCATGTTCAAGGACTTGTTCTCAACGATCGCCGTGGTTGCCCTGATCGCGCCGGGCGCGGCGTTCGCCGGTTCCTGCGAGGACAGGGCCGCCTTCGCCGCCGAGGTCCAGCCCGACATCGACAAGACCTTCGCGCTGATGAAGGCGCAGGACAAGCCCGGCTTCACCGCAATGCTGCCCGCGCTACAGAAGCGCTTTGCCACCCTCCCCGCCACGATGCCGGCCGCCGAGCGCTGCGGGAGCGAGGTGCGCGTCTATGACGACCACCAGTTCGCCGCCTATACCGCCGCCAAGCAGGCGGGCCGCGCGATCGACGGCTTCCCGGCCAGCTCCACCTTCGTGATGCGCAACCTCCATTATGCCGAGCTCGCCTATGCGGTCGGCTGGATCCAGTACGAGATGGAGGATTATGCCGGTGCCAAGGCCAGCTATGCCAAAGGCCTGGCGATCGCACCGAACCAGCATGACCTGACCAAGGAATATGTCGCAACGCTGCTCGGCCTCTCGGCCTATGCCGACATCCCGCCGTTCATCGACAAGTTCCTGGCGACCGACAAGGATCTCGAGGCACAGGGCCGCGCCAACCTGATCGCCGCCAAGGGCATCGGTTTTGCCGGCGCCGGCAACATGGCCGCGGCAGCCACGGCGGCGAACGAAGCCAAGGCGCTCGATCCGACCAACGAATATGCCGATCTCGTGCTCAAGCTCGTCGCGCAGAAGCAGGGCGCCGCGAACTAGCACAAACCCCGATTTTCGCCGCCCCACCACTGTGGCATCCGCGCAACAGAGGGCGGAAAACTCGCGCCTGCGCCTCGGCGGCCGCCCGGCAAAATCCTGAGAAATCGTTTTATCTCAGCCACGTACAAAATCTGCACATTCCAATTATTTTACGTGTTTTTGCCGGAGTGTTTCCGGACCCCCCTATATTGATCGCGTGGCCCTCCGGCCGCGGAATATTGAGGGGGAAGGAGCAAGGCTCGACAAGCATCTCGCCCGTACGGGCTTAGGAACTCAGTATCGGTACGGCCGCGTCCTTGGCCGATCCGACTGTCGAAGCGAGGAGCCAGGGGAGCGGCTCCAAGCAAACGCAAGCAGCACAGCCACGATAGCCTCCGGCGAGACACGCGTCCCGCCGGGCGGGGACGTGCGCGCCTTGCCGCCGCATATCGCCCGACAGCCGGAACCCGAAACTCCGCCCGTACCAACGCAAGATTCCGCTCCGGCTCACCGAGGCCGGCGCACGGAGAGCATCGCAGAATTCCAGGGAAATCATGACCCCGCGGGGTCGCAACATTTCAAGGTGGGTACGAAAAATCATGAAGAAGCATTTCCTGTTGTTCACTGTCGCACCGTTCGCGCTCGTCGCTCCGGCCATGGCCGAGACTGCGCCGGCCGCACCGGCCACGAACGAAGCCAAGGCCGAGAAGCCCGAGGCCCAGCAGACCCCGGCCAAGAAGGGCACCGAAGAGGTGTTCTCGACCGGCGTCGCCAAGGGCCGCGACCGCCTCGACAGCGCCACGTCGACCAGCGCGCTGCGCGGCAGCGACGTCGACAAGCTGAGCGCGCGTTCGATCGCCGACATCCTGCGTGACGTCCCCGGCATCCGCGCCGAAGCCGCTGCCGGCGAAGGCATGGGCAACATCACCATCCGCGGCCTGCCGATCGCCTCGACCGGCGCCAAGTTCCTGCAGCTGCAGGAAGACGGCCTGCCGATCTTCGAGTTCGGCGACATCGCCTATGCCAGCGCCGACACCTTCATGCGTGCCGACCTGAGCCTCAACGCGGTCGAAGCGATCCGCGGCGGCTCGGCCTCGACCTTCGCGTCGAACTCGCCCGGCGGCATCGTCAACTTCATCTCGAAGACCGGTGACACCGACGGCGGCGCCGTCCAGCTCTCGGCCGGCCTTGACTATGGCATGCACCGCGCCGACTTCGACTATGGTGCGCACATCACCCCGACGCTGCGCTTCAACGTCGGCGGCTACTACCGCCAGGGCGCCGGCCCGCGTGACACCGGCTTCGATTCGACCCGCGGCGGCCAGATCAAGCTGAACGTCACCAAGGAATTCGACGGCGGCTATATCCGCATCTACGGCAAGTATCTCGATGACCGGGTCGCCGCGTTCGACCTCACCCCGGTCGGCGTCACCGGCACCAACGGCAATGCCGATTTCCACAACATCGGCGGCTATGACGCGCGTCACGACACTCTGAACTCGAAGTATTTCCAGAGCCTGCTGACGCTCGACGGCAACAACAACGTCACCCGTGACGACATGACCGCCGGCCAGCACCCGATCGTCAAGTCGATCGGCCTGGAGAGCAAGTTCGACGTCGCCGGCTGGGACATCACCGAGCGCTTCCGCTACGCCGACATGTCGAACCACTATATGGGCATCTACTACACCCAGTACCTGCCCGCGACCGCGCTCTCGGCTGCCTTCGGCGCGCCGGGCGGCACCGTCCGCTATGCCAACGGCCCGAACGCCGGCCAGACCGTTACCGGCCTGTCGACGCTCAACGGCAACGGCATCGCCGCGCTCATGCTGGTGTCGGACACCGACATGAAGAGCCTGGCAAACGCCACCAACGACCTGCGCGCCAGCCGCGTGTGGAAGCTCGGCAACGCCGATCTCACCACCACCTTCGGCGTCTATGGCTCGCACCAGACGATCGACTCGGACTGGAACTGGGCGACCGTGCTCAGCGACGTTGCCGGCAACGGTGAATCGCACCTGCTCGACGTCGTGACCGCGACCAACGTCAAGGTCACCCAGGACGGCACGCTGCGCTATGGCGGCCCGACCGTCGGCACCTTCCGCCGCAGCTTCCGCCTCGGCTACACCACGATCGCGCCGTTCGGCTCGGTCAACTACCACATCGGCAAGCTCGCGATCGGCGGCAGCCTCCGCTATGACTTCGGCACGGCGAACGGCTCGATCTACGGCTCGGAGCTCGGTGCAGGCCGCGTCGGCGTCGGTCCCAAGGACATGAACGGCGACGGCGTGATCTCGGTCCCCGAGATGCAGGTGGCGATCACGCCGCTCGCTCGCCCTGCCCCGGTCGACTACCACTATGGCTACCTGTCCTACTCGGTGGGCGTGAACTATCGCATCGCGGAATCGATGGCGGTGTTCGCACGCTACAGCCGCGGCGCGCGTGCCAATGCCGATCGCATCCTGTTCGGTCCGTTCGTCAGCGCCACCACCGGTGCGCTTGCCGACAAGAAGGCCGCCTATGACGCAGTGAAGCAGGCCGAAGCGGGCGTGAAGTTCCGCAACGACAACCTGACGCTGAACGTCACGGGCTTCTGGGCCAAGGCCGACGACACCAACCTCGACGCCACCAACGGCCAGCCGCTGGTCCGCGCGTACAAGGCGATCGGTGCCGAGTTCGAGGGTGGCTACCGGATCGGCGTCTTCAGCCTGAACGCCGGCGCGACCTACACCCACGCCGAGATCACGAACGACAAGGCCAACGCAGCGCTGATCGGCAACACGCCGCACCGTCAGGCGGACCTGATCTTCCAGGTCTCGCCGCAGGTGAACACCAAGTCGTTCAGCGTGGGCGCCGTGTTCATCGGCACCACCGGCAGCTACGCGACCGACGCGAACCTGCTCAAGGTGCCGGGCTATGTCACGACCAACGCGTTCGTGCAGTTCCGTCCGATCGATCGGGTCACGCTGGCCGTCAACGCCAACAACCTGTTCGACAAGCTCGCGATCGTCGGGATCGACGATGCGTCGGTGCCGGCGACCGGCGTGGCCAAGGGCCATGTCCTCACCGGGCGCACGATCTCGGGCTCGGTCCGCTTCGACTTCTGATCCGGCACAGGGCCCGGGCCGCGTCGAGAGGCGCGGCCCGGGTCTCGGCCCTTTTCGGAAGGCCCCCTTTGGGTGGCGCAACTCTGCGGTCGCAAGAACCGCCACCTCGATGAAGGCTAGGAAATATGTTCAAGGCCATGAAGATCCCCAGGAAGCTGGGTCTCTCGTTCCTGACGATCTGCGCGACGGCCGCGATCGTGATGCTGGTGTTCTACTCCAGCATCTCGTCGATTCGCGGCTCGACCGACGCGAACAATCTCAGCCAGTCGATCCACGCCAAGACGCTTGGCCTGGAGACTGCGCTGCTGCGTCAGAACAGCCAGATGCGCGGCTTCCTCGTTACCGGCGACGAGACCTATCTCAAGTCGTACAACGAAGGCGGCGCCGACTATGACAAGACGTCGGCCGAGCTAGAGGAGCTGCTCAAGACCGAGCCCAAGCTCGAAGACGCGCTGCTCAAGTCGCGCGACGAAACGCTCAAGTGGCGCAAGGACTGGAGCGATCGCCTGATCGCCAAGGTCAAGGCCGGCCAGCGCGACGCGGCCGAGGCCGAGGTCCGCGCTGCGGGCAAGGCGGTGCTGACCAGCAACGCCGTGCTGCCGCTGCGCGACATCAAGGACGCGCAGACCGCGCTGATCGACAAGAATGGCGCCAGCCAGGAATCGGCGATCAGCACGGCGCTCTGGGTCCTCGCGATCGGCGCGCTCGCGCTGATCGGCATCGCCGTCACCCTCGCCGTGATGCTCACCGGACTGATCGCCAAGCCGATCAGCGGCCTCACCCGCACGATGGCGGATCTGGCCGCAGGCCGGAACGACATCGCCGTGCCCGACACGGATCGTCGTGACGAGCTGGGTGACATGGCGCGCGCGGTGCTGGTGTTCCGCGATGCGGCGGTTGCCAAGCAGGCGTCGGACGCGGCGAATGCCCGCGCCGAGGCCGAGCAGAAGATGGTCGTCGAGACCATCTCGGCGCAGCTCTCCGAGCTCGCTGGCGGCAACCTCACCGCCGAGATCACGCGTGCCTTCCCGGGCGACTACGAGGCGGTGAAGACCAACTTCAACGCCGCCGTCGCCGAGCTGCGCAGCGTGATCGCCTCGGTGATGGAATCGACCGCGCAGATCCACACCGGATCGAGCGAGATCGCCCAAGCCTCGGAAGACCTTGCGCGTCGCACCGAAGCCAATGCCGCCAGCCTGGAGGAGACCGCAGCCGCGGTGACGCAGATGAACGGCCGTCTCAAGGCGACCGCCGAGGCTGCGAACCGCACGGTGTCGCGCGCCGACGAGACGATCGCGACCGTGACCAACGGCCGCGAGACCGCCGACGAGGCAATGCAGGCGATGACCCGCGTGAGCGAGTCGGCCAAGGGCATCGACTCGGTCATCGAAGGCCTCGACAAGATCGCCTTCCAGACGCGCGTTCTCGCGATGAACGCCGCGGTCGAAGCCGGTCGTGCCGGTGAAGCCGGCCGTGGCTTCGCGGTGGTGGCGGACCTCGTCTCGGCGCTCGCGATGCGTGCCGAAGAGGAAGCCGGCCGTGCCCGCGACCAGCTGACCGCCACCCAGACCGACATCGTCTCGGCGGTGGAAGCGGTACAGAAGGTCGACGGCGCGCTTGCCGACATCTCGGCCGGCGTCGGCGAAGTCCATTCGCTGCTCGGCGAGATGGCGACCGACAACCAGGCGCAGGCGACCGCGATCAGCGAAGTCAGCACCGCGATCGGCGCGATGGACCAGTCGACCCAGCAGAATGCGGCAATGGTCGAGGAAACCTCGGCGGCGGCGCGTCACCTCGCCAGCGAAGTGACCACGCTCTCCGAGCAGGCCCGCCGCTTCAAGGTCGGCGAGCAGGATCGCCGGGCGCTGTCGCCGGCACCGGCAAAGGCGAAGGTTCCGGCCTACGCTTCCCCGGTGAAGCCGCTTCCCGCGGCGGCGATCCCGGCCCTGGTGCGTCGCAACGACGCCGCCGCGGACGATTGGCAGTCCTTCTGATGCGGCCCGGCCCGGTGGTGCAAGCTGCCGGGCCGGCTCGTCTGTACCGGCGTATCACCGCTTCCAGGCGGCAAGGAAATAACAGATGAACATGATGCTTCCTTCGCTGGAAGGTGAGCTTCGCCGCCAGGCCCGGGTCGCCAAGCGGCTCGGCTCGCCCTTCGTCGCTGCGGTGCTCGAGGCCGGCCATCGCCAGCTCGATCGCGCACCGCGCACGGCTGCGCTGATCGCCGGCTGGCCGCGTGACCCCTCCGCCTCGGCGCTGGCGATGCGGTTCAACGCCGCGCTCCACGCGCTTGCCCGCCGCGGCGAGCTGGAAGCACTGCGCGCGCTCTACAGCCGCGAGCATGAGGATTATGACGGCGCAATCGGTGCCGCGCTTTCCGCGTCGGACGATTTCATCGCCGGCTATATGGAGAATACCCCGCAGACCAATGAAGTCGGCCGCGCCGCCGCGATCGGCGCTGCGCTGATGGTCGCTCGCCACAAGTTCGGCCTGCCCTTCGAGCTTTTCGAGCTCGGATCGAGCTGCGGGCTCAATCTCAATCTCGCCCGCTACGGCTATGACCTGGGCGGCGTGCTCGCGGGGGAAACCGATTCGCCGGTGCAGATCGTGCCGCTGTGGACGGGGCCGGCGCCCCTCCCCGCGCCGATCGAGGTCACTGCCGCGCGCGGCGTCGACCTCAATCCGCTCGATGCCGGCGATCTCGCCACGCGCGAGCGGCTGATGTCCTATGTCTGGGCCGATCAGCCCGGCCGGGCCCGGCGGCTCGAGCGCGCGCTCGACATGGCGCTCACCCACAAGCCGCGGATCGACCAGGCCGATGCCGCCTCGTGGCTCGCCGATCGCCTCGCCGAGCCGCAGCAGGACGGCCAGTGCCGCGTCGTGTTCCACTCGATGGTGCTGCAATATCTCACCAGCGAGGACCGCGCGACGGTGGTTCGGGCGATCGATCGTGCCGGCGCGAACGCCAGTGCCGAGCGCCCGCTCGCCTGGATCAGCTTCGAATGGACGCCGACGCGCAGCGAGGTGCGGCTGTCGCTCACCACCTGGCCGAGCGGCGAGACACGCCTGCTCGCCACCTGCCATGCCTATGGCAACTGGATCGACTGGCGCGGTTGAAACGGGAAGTGTCGGGCGCTCAGTCGCCCGGCATCGCCTTCCACAGCGCGGCGGCGACTCCGCCCCCGCCGACACTCAGCGGCGCGCTCTCTTCCTTGCCGTCGATGCGCAGCACCAGCATCGTGCTCATCACCGAACGGCGGAATCGCGGCTTGCGATAGTCGGACAGCGTATCATACACCGCCCAGCTGCCGCCGCGCGCGCTGGTCGTCTGCGTTCCGTTCTCGCCGGCAGCGAGATGCCAGGAAGGGCGGACGCGCAGTTCGGCGATGGAAAAGCTGGTCTCGGCGGGCAGTTGCGGGATCGAGCTTGCCGGCAGCGTGTGGAACCTGCCCTGCTCCACGCCGCGATAGGCGATCGGCAGGAAGGTTGCCGGACGCGCCGGAACCCCGCTCCTGCCCGGGAGGACACGCGCGGCGCCATCCGCGGCAAGCAGAGCCCTGAGATTGGGGATGATGGGCAGATCGCGATCGCCCGCCATCACGGTCGTAGGCGCGGCACAAGCGGCCGCACAGAGCAGCAGACCCTTAAGCATCACCAGTTTCCCCAGCAGGTGAAAGCTCGACGAGGATGTCCTAAAGCGTGGACAAGCGCAATCGGCCCGCGCATCCTTTCGGCGCGCAGGCGGTTCGTTATGCCGTAAGTGTTTCGAAAATCTCGGGAGTAAGCGCGGTCTGGAACTCGAGACCCGCTTCGAAATCGTCCGACCAGACGACCCGCGCGGCGACATGCCCGATTCCGGGCAGCGCCAGCCAGATCATTGAATTGGCCTTCACCACCGAATAGGTGGAGATACGTGCGCCGTGCAGCGACAGATCCGTCACCTTGCACAGCGCCCGATCCAGCCCGCCGCGGCCGATCTTCGCGTCGAGCGAAACCGGCGCGCGCATCGATCTGCGCCGGCCAAGTTCCTCGGCCGGTTCGAACTCTGCTGCGAATGCTCGTGCTGCGCTTGCCATGCCCGACAAGCTAGCCCCAGGTGGCTAACGGCGCGTTAACGTCGTAACGCGCCGTAAAACCCTTACTTCTTGCCGAGGTTGAGGCCGCCGAAGCGCTTGTTGAAGCGCGCGACCTGGCCGCCCTGATCGAGGAGCTGACCGCGACCACCGGTCCACGCCGGGTGCGCCAGCGGATCGATGTCGAGCGTCATCAGATCGCCTTCCTTGCCCCAGGTCGAGCGCGTCTCGAACACGGTGCCGTCGGTCATCTGGACCTTGATCATGTGATAGTCGGGGTGGGTATCTTTCTTCACGTCGAATTCCTTGGAAAGCCACCGGTTTCCGACCGGCAGGAGGGCGCGCCTAGCAGAGACACACACAGGACGCAACCTCTAGGCGATCCAGCTCCGCAGGCACTCGGCAGTCCATCTCGCGGCCGTGCGGCGAACGACGCACAGCTCCCCATGCCCCCATAGGCCATTGCCGTAGAAGGAGACCTCGACCAGCGCGAGCTGCCCTCGTTCCGAGAATATCGGATTGGTGACCGCGACCGCCATGGTCTCCCCATATTCCACCTGCGGCTTCGCCTTGCTCGTCCAGGTGCAACGGGGCTGGAACTGCGCGCTGGGATAGAGCGCCTCGCGTGCCTTCAGCATCGCGAACTCATCCTGCCGAAGCGGCATGCGCGCGATATAGCGTTCGCCGAAACCACTTAGATCCAGCGCATGCTCGGCCGGGCGGAGATCGACCGGGTGGAGGCGCCGGTCGCTCCCGGTCGCCACAGTATAGGCTGCCTCGATCACCGCGCAGCCCTGCGCGGAAGGCGCAGCGGGATCCGCGGCCATGCCAGCCAACAGCATCGCTCCAAGGATCATCCCGCCCTCCCGTCACTTGGCCACACCAGCCACCAGCGTCGCGCGGCAACGCCTGCCCAGATCGCCTCGACCAGCCCGAACGGCCAGGCGCCCTGCAGGAAGCCATAGGTCGAGCCCAGCAAGCAGGAAGCCGCAAAGGCAAGGATCCACCCTGCCCCGCGGCTCTCCAGCGCATAGGTAACAAGCATCGCGCTCACCGCGAACAGCCCGAACGCGGTCAGCAAGTCCATTATTCGGACGGCGGGTCCGCGATCATCGCGGTGAACTCGCACTCTGTGGCGACTTCGCCGTTGAGCATCGCGCGCCCTGCGAACTTGCAGACGCGCGAACGCTTCTGGATGAACTCGACCTCGAGGCGCAGCAGCACGCCGGGTTCGACCGGCTTGCGGAACTTCACCCCGTCGATCGACATGAAATAGACGAGCTTGCCCGAGCCGGCGAGCCCGAGGCTCTCGACTGCGAGCACGCCCGCCGCCTGGGCCAGCGCCTCCACCTGGAGGACGCCGGGCATGATCGGCCTTCCCGGGAAATGCCCCTGGAAGAATTCCTCGTTCATCGACACTGCCTTGATCGCGGCGATTCGCTGGTTCGGGACCAGCTCCTCGACGCGATCGACGAGCAGCATCGGGTAACGATGCGGCAGCGCCGCCATCACGCGCTTGATATCAAGCGGACCGATGTCGGTCGCTGCCGTAGCTTCCTCGCTCACCGCGGTTCGGCGGGCTTCTTGCCGGCAGCGGCCGGGGCTGCAGCCGGAGCCGGAGCGGCGCCGGCGGCGCCTGCCGGGCGCTGCTGGGCAGCCGCCTGATAGGCGCGGATCTGCTCGAGCTGGGCGAGCTGCTGCTGCAGCGCCTGGGTCTCGCGCGCGGGCTGCCAGTCGGCCGGCGGCTGGATGCCGACGGTCGGCACGGCCTTGTCGAGCTCGGCGACGATCGCGTCGCTGATATCGGCCGTATCCGGCGCGTACATGAACACTTCCGGCGACAGGACGACGCCGATCTTGCGGGCAGTGATGACACGCATCTGTGCGGCGTCATACTGGCGCAGGATCGATTCGATCGCGAACAGCTCCGATCGCGCGGCCGGCAGGCTCAGCTTGTTGACGTCGGCGTTCGCAGCGTTCTGGATCGCTGCGATCTTGTCGAGCACCGGGTTCTTGGCAGCCTGAGCAGCCTTGAGCTCGGCGTCGTCGACCTTCTTGTCCTTGTTGGTGTCGAGCTGCGCGAGAAGCGGCTCGGCTTCCTTCTGGGCGGCCTGGCGACGCGCGTTGATCTGGTCGAAGGCGCCCTTGTAGGTGCCCTGGATCTGCTGCTGGGCCGCGGCGAACGCCTTCGAGGCGTCGACGACACGAACCGGGCTGGCGGTGGCGATGCCGTTGACCTGCGCGTGCGCGGGAACGGCGATGGCGAGCGCGGCGGGCGCCGCGAGCAGCGCCGCGAGAATGCGCTTCTTGGTAAACATCAGAATTGGGTTCCTACGTTGAAGGTTACAAGCTTGGTGTCGTCACCCTTGGCGTGGAGCAACGTCTTGGCCACATCGATGCGCAGCGGCCCGAATGGCGAGTTCCAGTTCACGCCGAAACCGATCGACACGCGCGGGCTGGCGGTATCGCCGGCATAGCGCTCGTAGAACGGAGCAGTCGTGATCTGGTAAAGCGGGTTGATCGTCGTGCCGGCGCAATTGCTGGTCGTCGTGCCGAAGCCGACACGGCACGGGGTCGAGGTCGTGAAGCCGGTCGACGGGTCGGTCGCCGTGTAGAGCTGGTTGCCCGCCGAATCGAACTGGTTGGCGATGTTGGGCAGCAGCGAGGGCGAGCCGTCGGCATTGTACAGCAGCTTGCCGTTGGTGTCGGTCGCCTGGGTGAAGTCGATCGTCTTGCCCGGCTTGGTGATGTCGAACAGGCTGCCGGCCATGATGAAGATCGACGGGCGCAGGCCCATTTCGGCCGCACCGGCACCCAGCGGAATCTCGAGCTCGGCCTTGGTCAGGTAATAGGCCTTGCCGCCGATCGCGTCGTCGGTGATCTGGTCCTTGTCGGTGACGAGCAGCTGGTCA
This sequence comes from Sphingomonas sp. KR3-1, assembly GCF_040049295.1. Taxonomy (NCBI): domain Bacteria; kingdom Pseudomonadati; phylum Pseudomonadota; class Alphaproteobacteria; order Sphingomonadales; family Sphingomonadaceae; genus Sphingomonas; species Sphingomonas sp. KR3-1. Next base: position 242,764 of record NZ_JBDZDQ010000003.1, on the reverse strand, counting down.
CCGGTCGCCACCGAGCCGGTGTACGCGATGCGCTGCACGCGCGGGCCGACGCCGCGAATGTCGAAGCCGCGGAACTGCGGCTCGCCCAGGTAGAAGCGATCGGTGATGCGCACCGGATCGCTGCCCGCGGTCGTCGCCTTCTCCAGGCTGTGGATATAGCCGCCCTCGGCCGAGATCGAGGCGATGAAGCCGTGGCCGACATTCCAGTATTTGTCGGCGTCGAAGCGGGCACGCAGGTAGCGCACGTCGCCGCCGAGGCCGGCAAAGTCGCCGCTAACCGACAGGCGCGAACCGCGCGTCGGGCGAAGGCGGCTGTTCAGGCTGTCATAGGTCAGCGTCAGGCCCACCAGCGAGGTCAGGCGGTTGCCCACCGCCTCGCAATAATAGCGGCCGGCCTTGAGCGGGTCGCAGGTATCGACGACGCCGTCGCCATTGGTGTCCGAATAGAAGCTCGACTTGTCGAGCGTCACATTGTCCTGGGCCAGGTAGTAGCGGCCCGACAGCGTCCAATATTCCGTCAGCGGCACGCCGGTGACGATCTGGAAGCCGGTCGATACCTGGCTGTAGGTGGTCGAGCGGTCCGAGCCGATATAGTTGAACGCGTTATAGTCGCGGCGGAAGATCGTGCCGCCCAGCGCGATGTTCTTGTCGAACAGATAAGGCTCGGTGAAGCCCAGCTCGACCGACTTCGAATAGCTCGAATAGTCGACCGAGGCCGACACCGTCTGGCCCATGCCGCGGAAGTTGCGCTGGCGGATCGAGGCCTGGAGGATGAACTGCTCGAGGCTCGAGAAGCCGGCCGAGAGCGTCAGCTCGCCATTCGCCTTCTCTTCGACGTTCGCCTTGAGCACGATGCGATCCGGCGCCGAGCCCTCGACGCGCTCGACCTCGAACTTGTCCTGGAAATAGCCCAGCGAGTTGATGCGGTCCTGCGAGCGCTTGACCAGGAAGGTGTTGAACGCATCGCCTTCCGCCACGCGGAACTCGCGACGGATCACCTTGTCCTGCGTCTGGCGATTGCCGGTGATGTCGATGCGCTCGATATAGGTGCGATTGGCTTCCGCGATGTGGAAGTTCATCGCCATCGTCAGCGAGTCCTTGTCCCGCTGGAACTCGGGACGGACATCGGCAAAGGCGTAGCCGGCGATGCCGGCGGTCTGGCTGAGCTGCTCGACCGTGTCTTCCACGGCCTTGGCGTTGTACCAGTCGCCTTCCTTGATGCTCAGCGCGCTGGCGAGCTTCTTGTCGTCGAAGTCGCGGATCGCGCTGTCGACGGTGACCGGGCCGAACTTGTAGCGCGGGCCTTCCTCCACCACGTAGGTGATGATGAAGTCCTTCTTGTCCGGCGTCAGCTCGGCCACGGCCGAGATCACGCGGAAATCGGCATAGCCGTTGGTCAGGTAGAATTGGCGCAGCTTCTGCTGGTCATAGGCCAGGCGATCCTGGTCGTAGCTCGTGTTCGAGCTCATCAGGTGCGTGATGCTGGCGGTCTTGGTCGCCATCTCGCCGCGCAGCTTGCCGTCGGAGAACACCTCGTTGCCGATGATGTTGATCTGGCGGACCTTCGACTTCGGGCCCTCGTGGATCTCGAAGATCACGTCGACGCGGTTCTGGTCGAGGCTGACCATCTTCGGCTCGACCGAGGCGGCGAAGCGGCCCTGGCGGCGATAGAGCTCGACGATCCGCGCCACGTCGGCGCGCACGGCGGTACGGGTGAAGATCTGGCGCGGCGCCAGCTTCACTTCCTTCTTGATCTTGTCTTCCTTGAGCCGCTTGTTGCCCTCGTAGATCACGCGGTTGATCACCGGGCTCTCGCGGATGCGGATCACCAGGTCGCCGGTCTCGACGCCCTCGATCGACACGTCCGCCAGCAGTTCGGACGCGAGCAGGTCCTTGATCGCCTGGTCGATCGTCTCGTTGGTATAGGCGTCGCCCACGCGCAGGCGCGTATAGCTCATCACCGTTTCGGGCTCGATGCGCTGCGAACCCTGGACGCGGATCGACTTGATCGTGCGCGTCACGGGCGCCGGCAGCTGGGCCGGAGCCGTCTGCGCAGCGGGAGCAGGCGCCGCGGGGACCGTCTGGGCCGCCGTCTGTGCGAGCGCCGCGCCCGAGAGCATGGTGCCCGCGAGGAGGGTCGCAGTGGCGCGCGCGCCGATTTTCGTTGCCTTGATCGCAGTCACCATCCCACCCCAGTCGGAATCAAATACTCGGCCGTCAGCCACGCGGCTTTCACCGCCCTGCACGAACCACATCAGCCGATCAAGCCGGCCAGATTTCTCCACACGCCGAACGTGCCGAGATCGTTGAGCGTAACGAACAGCGCGAGCGCCAATATTGCGATCATGCCGCCACGATAGGCCCATTCCATAACCTGCGGCTCCACCGGGCGACGACGGACGGCTTCCACTGCGTAGAACAACAGATGGCCGCCATCCAGCACCGGAACTGGCAACAGGTTGATGAATCCCAGATTAATCGAAATGAACGCGATCAGGCTCACCAACGCGAGAGGTCCCATAGCGAGACTCTCGCCCGATACCTGCGCGATTTTAAGCGGCCCGCCAAGCTCGCTGACCGGAATCTGGCCAAGAATGATGCGCTTCAGGCCCTCGACCATCAGCTGCACCGTCTCGACGGTCTGCGAAATGCCCACCAGCGGGGCCTCCCACAGCGGCACCGGCCGCACCACCGGCGCGCCTGGGCCCACGCCCAGCATCCCGCGGTGGCTGACATTGCCGAAGCGATCCTTGAGCGCGAGCGAGCCGATCACCGCCTCCACGCGCTGGGCCTGGCCCGCGCGCTCGAAGTCGATCACCACCCGCTCGCCGGCCCGCATGACCGTGAACACGCCCATGTCGGTGAAGTCGCCGATATGCTGGCCGTTCAGCGCCACGATGCGGTCGCCCGGCTGCAGGCCGGCAGTGGCGGCGGCGCTCTTCGGCGCAACCGTGCCGATCACCGCGGGCGTGACGTTCTGGCCATAGGCGAAGGCGAAGGCCGCGAAGATCACGATCGCGACGATGAAATTCATGATCGGCCCGGCGGCGACGACGATCGCGCGCTGCCACAGCGGCTTGGCCTGGAAGGTCTTGGCACGCTCGGCGGCGGGCAACGCGAGCCATTCGGGCGAAGGCTGGCTGGCCGGGTTCATGTCGCCGGCGAAGTGGACATAGCCGCCGAACGGCAGCCAGCCGAACTTCCAGCGCGTGCCGCGCTTGTCGGTGAAGCCCGCGATCTCGCGGCCGAAGCCGATCGCGAACTCGTCCGCCTTCACGCCGAACCAGCGTCCGGCGAGGTAATGTCCGAGCTCATGCAGGAAGACAAGCGGTCCTAGCACCAGCACGAATGCGAGTATGGTAACCAGGATGCCGGGATTTTGAATCAAGCGACGCCGTCCTTCACACGCTCGCCCGCGATCCGCCTAGCCTCGGCGTCGATTGCCCAAACGGCTTCGAGGCTTTCCGGAGCGACCGGGTCATAGCGAGCAAGCGTATCGGCAGAGATTGCGGCAATTTCAAGAAAGTTGAGCCGACCCGAAAGGAAGGCCGCCACGGCCACTTCATTTGCCGCGTTGAGGATCGCCGGGCGAGCGCCGCCGGCCTCCAATGCCTCGCGCGCCAGCCGCAATGCGGGGAAGCGCACGGCGTCCGGTGCCTCGAAGTCGAGCCTTGCCATTGCCACAAAGTCGAGCGGCGGCATCGGCGTCGCCATCCGGTCGGGCCAGGCGAGCGTGTGCGCGATCGGCACCCGCATGTCCGAAGGGCCCAACTGGGCCAGTACCGATCCGTCGACATATTCCACCATCGAGTGGATAACCGACTGGCGATGCACGAGTATTTCAAGCTTGTGATGTTCAACGGGGAACAGCCGCGCCGCCTCGATCAGCTCGAGCCCCTTGTTCATCAACGTCGCCGAATCGACCGAGATCTTGGCGCCCATCGACCAATTGGGATGCGCGCAGGCCTGGGCCGGCGTCACGTCGCCCATCGCTTCGAGGTCCCAATCGCGGAACGGCCCGCCGCTCGCGGTCAAGATGATCCGTCTTACGCGCTCCGGGCGCTCGAAATCGAAGCACTGGAAGATCGCGTTGTGCTCCGAATCGGCGGGCAGGATCGTGGCGCCGTGGCGTCGTGCCGCCGCGGTCACCAGGTCGCCGGCCGAGACCAGCGGCTCCTTGTTGGCGAGCACCACGGTGCCGCCCTGCTCGATCGCCGCCATTGCCGAGCCGAGGCCGGCCAGCCCGACGATCGCCGCCATCGTCCAGTCCGCGCCCATCCGCGCGGCGTCGCATACCGCTTCCGCACCGCCCGCGGCGGTGATCCCCGTCCCCGCCAGCCGCTCCGTGAGCGCCGGCAGGCAGCTTTCATCGGCCACCACCGCATGCCGGGCGCGCGTGCGGATCGCCGCCGCTGCAAGCTTCTCGACATCGCAATTGGCGGTGAGCGCGACGACCTCAAAGCGCTCGGGCTCGCGCTCGATCAGGTCGAGCGTCGAGCTGCCGACCGAGCCGGTAGCCCCCAGAATCGTGACGGTTTTCATCGAACCAGCCAGAGCACCAGCAGCGCCGCCACCGGGGCGGACACGACCAGCCCGTCGAGCCGGTCCATCACGCCGCCATGACCGGGCAGCAGATTGCCCGAGTCCTTCACGCCCGCTAGGCGCTTCAAATGGCTTTCGAGCAAGTCGCCGAGCTGCGACAGCGCGGCCAGCGCCGGTGTTGCCCAGGCCAGCGCCACGGGCAGGCCGAACAGCCAGACGAGCAGGAAGGCGAACAGCGTAGCCCCCGCCACGCCGCCCAGGAACCCGGCCCAGGTCTTGTTGGGACTGATCGCCGGGGCCAGCTTGGGTCCGCCGATCGCGCGCCCGGCGAAATAGGCGGCGCTGTCGCATGCCCATACCAGCGCCATCGCCCAGAAGGTCAGCAACAGCCCTTGCACCGGCTGCTCGCGGATCAGCACCAGCGCCAGCACCGGCAGCCCGACATAGAAGGCGCCCAGCGCCAGTTGCCCGCCGCGCGTCACGATCGCCAGGAAGAAGAACACGCCAATGATCAGGCCCAGCGCGAGGAAACCCGGCCCCGCGGCGAGTCCCGGCGCCATCGCCGCGAGCGGCACCGACATCGCATATTGCGCCAGCTTGCGGCCGCGCGGATTGGCCCCGGCCAGCGTCGCCCATTCGCCCATCATCAGCACGCCGGCGAAGCACACCACCGCCCAGAAGCCCAGCCCGCCGGCGTACAGCGCGGCACCGGCCAGCCCGATCAGCAGCAACGCGACACCCAGCCGGGTGGTAAGCTCGGAGCCCTTCTTGGTCACAGGCCCCCGAAGCGTCGCTGGCGCTTGCCGAACTCGCCGAGCGCCTGCGTGAGCGCCTTCTCGTCGAAGTCCGGCCACAGCGTGTCGACGAACAGCAATTCGGCATAGGCCGCCTGCCACAGCAGGAAATTGGAGAGCCGCTGCTCGCCCGAGGTGCGGATCAGCAGGTCGAGCGGCGGCAGGTCGCCGGTATCGAGCGCCGCCTCGAACGCCTTCTCGTTGATGCTGGCGGGATCTATCTCCCCTGCCCGCACCTTCTCGGCGAGAAGGCGGGCGGCATCGGCCAGCTCGGCCTGCGCGCCATAGTTGAGCGCGATCACCAGCGTCGGCCCCGGATTGCTCGCGGTGCGCGCCACCGCGCCCTCGATCATCGCGACGAGATCGGGGGAGAGCTGGCGCCACGCGCCGATGATCCGCAGCTTCACGCCCTCGGAGACCAGCTCGTCGAGCTCGCTCGCCAGGAAGTGGCGCAGCAGCCCCATCAGGTCGCGGACCTCTTCCTCCGGCCGCCGCCAGTTCTCCGAGGAGAAAGCATAGAGCGTCAGGACTTCGATGCCGAGCTTGCGCGCCGCGCGGCTGATCCGCCGCACCGCTTCGACGCCCTGCTTGTGCCCGGCGATCCGCGGCAGCAGCCGCTTCTTCGCCCAGCGGCCATTGCCGTCCATGATGATGGCGACATGGCGCGGGGGTGCAGCACCCTCTGAAACGAGCGCAGGCTTAGCGGCCACCGAACGCCCCATTGACGTCATTCCGGCAAGAAACAGGCAGGGCGCGCGCCGGCATCACTTGCCCAGGATTTCCTTTTCCTTGGCGCTCGCCGCCGCGTCGATCTCCACGATCGTGGCGTCGGTCAGCTTCTGCACCTCGGTCTCGTGGCGCTTGCGCTCGTCCTCGCCGAACACGCCCTTCTTCTCGTCGGTCTTCAGGTTGTCATTGCCGTCGCGGCGCACGTTGCGCACCGCGATGCGGGCCTTCTCGGCATATTGGCTGGCGAGCTTGGCGAGCTCCTTGCGGCGCTCCTCGGTCAGGTCCGGGATCGGCAGGCGCAGCGTCTGGCCGTCGGTGATCGGGTTGAGGCCGAGGCCGGCCGAGCGGATCGCCTTTTCGGCCGGGCCGACGTTCGACTTGTCCCACACCGTGACCGAGAGCAGGCGCGGCTCGGGCGCGGCGACGGTCGCCACCTGGTTGAGCGGCATGTGTGCGCCATAGACCTCGACCGTCACCGGATCGAGCAGCGCGATCGATGCGCGGCCCGTGCGCAGACCCTGCAGGTCATGCTTGAGCGACTCCACCGCGCCGTTCATCCGGCGCTCGAGGTCGGCCTTGTCATATGCGGCCATTTTCGGCTCCTCTTATGCGTATTGGGGTTCGTTCTGGACGATCGTCGAGGTGCCCTCGCCGCTGATCACGCGGGTAAGGTTGCCCTCGTCACGGATGTTGAACACCACGATCGGGATATTGTTGTCGCGGCACAGCGCGACGGCGGAGGCGTCCATCACCTTCAGATTGTCTGCGAGGACGCGGTCGTAACCCAGCGTATCGTAACGCTTTGCGGTCTTCACCTTCTTCGGGTCGGCATCATAGACGCCGTCCACGCTGGTGCCCTTGAACAGCGCGTCGCAGTTCATTTCGGCCGCGCGCAGCGCCGCGGTGGTGTCGGTGGTGAAGAACGGCAGGCCGGTGCCCGCGGCGAAGATCACGACGCGGCCCTTCTCCATGTGCCGCTCGGCGCGGCGGCGGACATAGGGCTCGCAAACAGACGCCATCGGGATCGCCGACTGGACGCGCGTGTCGACGCCGATCTTCTCGAGCGCGTTCTGCATCGCCAGCGCGTTCATCACCGTGGCGAGCATGCCCATGTAATCGGCGGAGGCGCGGTCGAAGCCCTGCGCGGCGCCCGCAAGCCCGCGGAAGATGTTGCCGCCGCCCACGACCATGCAGATCTCGAGCCCGCTGTCCTTGGCGTCCTTCACTTCGAGCGCCACGCGCTCGCAGGTGTCCGGGTCGATGCCGAACTGCCCCTGTCCCATCAGGACCTCGCCCGAGAGCTTCAGAAGAATGCGTTTGAATCGGGGGACGGTCATGCAAGCCTTTTGGTAACGCTGGATACGGGAGCGGCGCAGACCTTAGAGGTGCCGCGCCGCCCGAACAAGCCAAGAAGGACCGTAATCTTCGGCGGATCGGCAGGTCAGCCGATCGGCAGCGGCGTCCCGATGCGCACCTGCCCGCTGCTGAGACAGCCGGGTGGCTGGTCGTTCCACACCAGGATCAGCTGCGCGACGAACAGGGTGATCTTGGTGAGCATGAAGGCCAGCCACGCCGCAGTGCTGGGGTTGGGCACGACCAGTTCGAGGAAGGTAACCAGCAGGCTGGCGCTGAAGAACAGGAAGTCCCAGAAGCTGAGTTCCTTCAGCAGCGAGGTGATCAGGCTCTTGAAGCCCCCGGTCTGGTAGAGCAGCCGGACGAAGGCGACGATCGAGCGCGCGCTGATCTCCTCCTGCAGCACCGTCGCCGCGGCCATGGCCGCGCGCGGATAGCGGGTGAAGTAGCGCGAGACCGCCTGGCTGACCTTCTGGCTCGACAGCGGCACGCCCAATATGCCGAGGATGCCGAAGAGGATCGTGCTGCCGAGCGAGATGTACCACAACCCGCACGGGGTGACCGCATCACGGGCGAATCGCAGTACCTCGTAATCGCCGTCGACGTCGTGGAAATAGATCGACGCGTGGTCGCCTTCATAGCCGTAGCTGAACGTCCCCGGCAGCCGCTCGCCGCGTGCCACGGCGGCCTGGGCCTGCTCGAGCGCGGCGCGCTGGCCGGCGATCGCGGCCTGCCGCACCGCCTGCGGAGTGTGCGCCGGCAGGATCGCCTTCAGCCCCGCGATCGCCTTCTCGATGTCGCGCTCGGTGATCGGCAGCGTCGGGCGATAGGGCGGCAGCGCCGATGCGCCAGCGAGCAGCCTCCCCTTTTCGCGCGCGAACGACGCCGCGCCGGCGCTCTCGCCGCTCAGCCCGCGCGGAACCGGCACGTACAGCGTGCCCGGGAGCGGACCGTTGACCGAGATCAGCGACACCTGGCTCACCTGGTCGACGCTGAACTCGGCGAGGTCGAACGAGGCAATGCAGCCTTCCTCCTCGAACGGCAGCGCGCTGGCATATTGCTCGAGCTGGCTCGCGGTGAGGGCGATGTTCCACAGGTCGACCGTCTGGATCGATCCGGTGAAGGGCATGTCGACGCCCGGCGCATCGGCGATCGGCTCGGCGCCGGCGATGACCGAGGTCGCCGGCGCGACCGCGAGCGGCGCCGCCGCGACGCTGGCGACGAGGTCGCCATCGGCATAGAGCCGCAGCATCGTGCCGTCGAAGGTGACCGCGACATTGTGCCACGCCTCCGGGTCGAGCGCACCGCTTGCGACCAGCGAGGTGGTGCCGTGCAGCACGGACAGCACGCCGCCGCCGCTGCCCGGGCCGATCCGCAGCGCGACGCCGCTGCCCAGATCCACCTGCCCCATCCCGAAGATCGCGCCGCTCTGCTCGGCGGCATAGGGAAGATAGACCGCCGCCTGGATCGTATAGGCCGCGCCCGAGGCCGTGACCGGCGCCGCGGGCACCGGGCTGACCCAGCCCATCCCGGGAAAGCGCATCGCCGAGGTGCGGATGCGCTGCTCGGCGCCGCCCGCCCAGGTGAAAGGCAGATCGGCGATCGGCTCGTTCGCCGGCACGTTGCAGAAGCAGAAGGACGCGACGAGCCCGTCCGCCGCCGCACCCGGCGACCAGTTGTAGCTAGCGGCGCTCTCCGCCAGCGCGATGTCGTAGAAGTTGAGCGCCCACAGCGCGAGCGTCGCCTCGCCGCCGCCGACGGTGATCGGCAGGGTTGAGGCCGCGCCGATATTGGAGATGACCGCCTGCCCCACCAGCACGCCGTTGACGTAGAGCGTCATCTGCCCGGCACGCACACCCGTCGCCGCATAGGTGAGCACCACATAATGCTGGCCCGGCAGCAGCGGCTCCTGCGATCGCACCGGCGTGATCTGGCCGACGAACTGCGCCGAGAGATACCCGTTTTGCAGCTTCAGCAGCAGGATGTTCTCCTGCGTCACCAGCGTCACGTCGGGCGCGGCGGCGTCGAACTGGACCCAAAGGCCGATGCTGAAGTCGTGGTTGCCGTCGAACACCACGGGCACGCCGGTGCCCAGGTTGACACTGCCCTCGGGCGGGATCCACGCGACCGCGGCGGACTTCCTCGGCAAGGTCGATGCCATCGCACGTCTCCTGTATCTGACGAATTGCCGGTGCGCCGCCGGCGCGGCTCGGTTTCAAGGGTCTCCGCGGGCGTGCCCGCTCAATCGATCGCGTAGCGATAGGTGTAGTCGCCGAGCAGCAGCAGCACGCCGCTCTCCGCCTCGTCGCCGAGCACGGATGCATCGAGCCCGATCTCCTCGGGGCGGAAGCCGACATGCGCCGCCTTGCTGCTCGAGCTGGCGGCGAGCAGGCAGCTGACCGTGATACTCGCGCCGAAGGGAAGCTGGGCGCCGGCCGGCGTCTGCGCGGTCAGCTGCACCTGCGCGACGAAATTGCCGGGCAGCCGCGATGTCGTCGAGAAGAGGTTGCTCTTCGGATCGCTGGTCATCTGGTTCGCCGGGCCGACCGTCTCCACCAGGTTGATCGCCGGCGCCGGCCCCTCGACCGGGCATACCAGCGACACCACGGTGCCGTCGGGTATCTCCAGGCACGTCACGAGCAGCACATAGATCTCGTGATTGGCGTGCGGATTGGCGATCGTCTGGTAGCCGCTATAGCCCGGCGGCGGCACCGTGTTGATCACGGTGACGTTGCGCCAGGCGATGCCGGGGTGATCCGCCACCCACAGCGCGAAGTCGTGCAGGTCGTCGCCCGAGGGGATGGGATTGGGATCCTCGCTCGTCACGACCTGCGCGATCAGGCAGTAATGCCCCTGGGACGACGAAAGCGGCGGCGGCAACCAGTAGAAGGGCGCATCGCCCACCACGATCTGGTTCGTCGTGGTCGCGGTGAAATTGGCATAGTTGTGCGCGTTCGAGCAGGGAATCCGGTTGTTGATCCACTGGTCGGGCAGAAGCAGCAGCGACGACGGGCAATAATAGAGGTAGACCTGCCCGGTCTGCGCGCCCGGGTAAAGGTTGTCCGCCCGAAGATAGATGTAGTTGTAGTTCTGCTGCTGCAGATTATGATAATAATTATAGGAATTTATCGGCCCATAATAATTATTGGCGTAATATGTCTGATAGTTTGCTACCGGCGTCGTGCCGGCGGGGATGATGTCCGGGGATTGGCTGACCGTGGTTCGGGTCGTGCTGGGGATTTGTCCGGTATCCCCCACGAAATCACGCATGAATATATCGGCATACTGAGTCATGCCATTTCCCCTTCCCCTGTTACGGAAGGGATATATTCCTCGGCATATACTTCAAAACACAGATGCAACCGATATGACTATTGGATTCATTCGCACGAATCCAGGAAGTTAACCAGAATTTATTAGGCGATAATCCGAAGCGAACCGCCCACTACGCCCAAAATTCGGAGGAGACCTACCGGCGACTCGCGGTTCAGCGGCGCATTCCGTCCGCTCCCGGCGCAAACCGGCCGGACCTCATCCCCCGCTTCGGCGACTTTGCTGCCAGGCGAGCGTCAGTGCCCAGAGCAGCATCACGGCCACGATCCCCAGCGCCGCCAGCAGCACGATCACGATCGCCCCCGTCGGTTCGCCATTGGTCGCCCGCACCCCGCTCTGGAGCAGATCGATCCGCCCGAACACGCTGCGCCAGCCAAAGCCCAGCGCATAGGCCCAGCCGGCGGCGAGCAGCCCCGCCGCGCTCCCCGGGCGCACGCTCAGCGAGCGAAACCCGCCGAGCAGCATAAGCGCGTTGCAGACATAGTCGACGAGCAGCGCCTGGAGCGGCTGCCCCCAAGTGAGGTGATACCAGGTCTCGAGCGTGAAGTGCGTCGCCGCGGCGACCAGCGTGAGCACCGCCAGCGCCGTCTCGGACCGCGCGCGCATCAGCCGATTCGGCGCATCAGACGCCGCCGCAGCTGGCCCATGCCGGCCGCGACCACGATCACCAGCATCATCGTCCATTGGCTGGTCCCCGCGCCGATCGTCAGCCCGACGACGCAGAACATCAGCGGGATCAGCAGCAGCCCCGCCAGCCGGAACCAGCGCTCGCCGCGGCCGATCTCGGGATAGACCAGGTCGCGCAGCAGCGCGGCATAGCCCCAGAGCAGCGCCTGGGCGACGCCGCTCGCCGCGACCAGGAAGGAATAGAAGCGCATCGCGCGGTTCGGCCCGTGCTCGGCAACCAGCGCGGTGCCGAAGGGCGTGAGGCAGATCAGGCAGAGCAGGATCAGCGTCAGCGCCGTATAGGGCCCGTCGACCCGCTGCAGCCGCGCAACGATCGCGCGGTTGTTCACCCAGAAAAAGGCGATGACGAGGAAGCTCAGCGCAAAGCCGAACAGCGCGCGCCAGCTCTGCGCGAGCAGGTCGAGCATGTCGCCATTCCATTCGTGCGGCGGCCTGACTTCCAGCGCGAGCAGGGTCATCGCGATCGCGAACACCCCATCGGAAAGCATGATCAGCCGATCGAACCAATGTCGCTCGAGCCTGCGCGTCAACGGCTCGTGCGTGTCCAGCGATTCGGGTTCGCTCATCCCTGCCTCCCCTTGGCCCTGGCAAACAGACTACACGTCCCTCCGCCAAGTCGAGAAGCCCCAAACGCAAACGGGCGCCGCCACCCGGAGGTGACAGCGCCCGCGCATCAGGTCCGGGAAGACCTTACTTGGTGAGGCCGGCAGTCGCAGCCACTTCGGCGGCGAAGTCGCTCTCTTCCTTCTCGATGCCTTCGCCGAGCTGGAAGCGGACATAGTCCTTGAGCGCGATCGCGCTGCCGGCGTCCTTGGCCGCCTTGGCGATCACGTCCTGGACCGGGGTCTTGCCGTCCATGACGAACGCCTGGGTGAGCAGCGCGTTCTCCTTCTTGAACTTCTCGATCGGCCCGTTGAGGATCTTCTCGGCGACTTCGGCCGACTTGCCGACGATCTTCTCGGCGTTCTTCTCGCGCAGGATCGCAGCCTCGCGCTCGACGACTTCCGGATCGAGGTCCTCGACCGACAGCGCCAGCGGGAAGGCGGCGGCGATGTGCATCGCCAGTTGCTTGCCCAGCGGCTCGAGCACGTCGACGCCGGCATCGCTCTCGAGCGCGACGAGCACGCCGATCTTGCCCAGGCCCGGGGCCTGCGCATTGTGGACGTACGGGATCACCGCGCCCTGCGAGACCTGCACCAGCTTGGCGCGGCGCAGGACCTGGTTCTCGCCGATCGTCGAGATGTTGTTGGTGAGGACTTCCTCGACGGTGCCGCCGGCCGGCAGCTGCGCGGCCTTGAGCGCCTCGATGTCGTCACCCTTCTCGAGCGCGACCGCGGTCACGTCGCGGACGAAGCCCTGGAAGATCTCGTTCTTGGCGACGAAGTCGGTCTGCGAGTTCACTTCGACGGCCACGCCCTTGGTGCCGGCGACGGCGACGCCGACCAGGCCTTCAGCGGCGGTGCGGCTCGACTTCTTGGCAGCGGCGGCGAGGCCCTTCGAGCGCAGCCAGTCGCTGGCGGCTTCGATGTCGCCATTGGTCTCGGTGAGCGCCTTCTTGCAATCCATCATGCCGGCGCCGCTCTTTTCGCGGAGCTCCTTCACGGCTGCAGCGGTGATCTCGGCCATGTGTATTTCCTCTAGCTTGGCTGGCCGGAGTCCGGTCCGGCCATATGTAAAACCCGTTCGCCCTGAGCTTGTCGAAGGGCCGTTCTTTCTTGCCGCGCGCCGGAAGGAAGACGGTGCTTCGACAAACTCAGCACGAACGGGGGAAAGGATCGGCGCCTTCGAACTGACGGGCCGCCTAGTGCGTCCCTATGTCAGTTCGAAGACAGCCGGTTTCAACTCACGCGTCGATCTGACGCTCGCCCTCGGCAGCCTGCTCGGCAGTCTCGGCCGGGGCGGCGACTTCGAGCGCCGGCTCGACCGGAGCGACTTCCTGCGCGCCGAGGTCGACGCCGAAGCTCGCCTGGCGGTCCTGGTTGCCGCGGGTCGCCGCGATGGCGATCGCTTCGCAGTACAGGCGGATGGCGCGCGAGGCGTCGTCGTTCGCCGGAACCGGGAAGGCGATGCCGTCCGGGCTCACGTTCGAATCGAGGATCGCGACGACGGGGATGCCGAGCGTGTTGGCTTCCTTGATCGCCAGCTCTTCCTTGTTCGCGTCGATCACGAACATGATGTCGGGAACGCCGCCCATGTCGCGGATGCCGCCGAGCGAAAGCTCGAGCTTGTCCTTCTCGCGGGTGAGCTGGAGGACTTCCTTCTTGGTGAGGCCCGCGGTGTCGCCCGAGAGCTGCTCTTCGAGCGCCTTCATGCGCTTGATCGAGCCCGAGATGGTCTTCCAGTTGGTGAGCATGCCGCCCAGCCAGCGATGGTTGACGAAGTGCTGGCCCGAACGGCGCGCTGCCTCGGCGATCGGCTCCTGCGCCTGGCGCTTGGTGCCGACGAACAGGACCTTGCCGCCGCCGGCGACAGTCGAGCTGACGAACTCGAGCGCGCGCGCGAAGAGCGGCACGGTCTGCGAGAGGTCGATGATGTGGACGCCGTTGCGATCGCCGAAGATGTAGGGCTTCATCTTCGGGTTCCAGCGGTGGGTCTGGTGGCCGAAGTGCGCGCCCGATTCGAGCAATGCCTGCATGGAGACGACAGGTGCCGCCATAGGGATATATCCTTCCGGTTGAGCCTCTGGGAAGCGAGTGACCGGACTGCGTCCGGCACCGGGTTATGATGCTTCCCATGCGGTTTGAGAGCGGCGCCCCTAATCGAAAGCGCCGTGCAGTGCAAGTGGGGTGTCACGCACCCCGGTTCAAGCGCCGTTCCGCAAAATAGGAACAAGCGAAGAACATGCGCTTGACACGGGAACGTTAACGGAACATAAACGGCTCAGAACGCGGACAGGGAACGTCAGCGGGCGCCAAGGGGTTGGAATCATTGGATTCCCGCCAGGTACGGCGTGTTTTGGGAGCCAAGTGATGACTGCACTGCTTACCGTCCTGCTGTTCGGCACCGCCTTCGTCGTTGCGGTGTGGACGATCTTCGCATCGATTGCGAACCAGCTTCCCCGCATGCGCGAGCTGCTCGGCCAGACTGCCCAGCCCCTGCCGGCGCTGGTGCCGACCCGCGTTACGGTGCGCTATGCGGCTCCGGCGCGTCGCCCCGCGCCGTTCCCGCTTCGCGCAGCTGCCTGATCCGGCGATAGTTGCGCATGCTGAGCGGGATCGAGGCGGCATAGAGCGCCGCGATCAGCGCCAGCGTCGGCCAGGGCGCGGCCACCAGTGCCGCGACGAGCACCACCAGCACCGCGATCGCCTCGAAGCGGATGCGCTGCTTCAGCCGGACGTGCGGCGCGAAGGTGGCGACGCTCGAGATCATCAGCACCGCGACCAGCGCCGTCCAGGGCGCGACCACGATTGGCGAGCGCAAGTGCGGCTCTTCGGTGAACAGCCACAGATAAAGCGGCAGCAGCGCCAGCACGGCGGCAGCGGGCGCCGGCACGCCGGTCAGGAAGCCCGCGGACTTGTGCGGCTGCTCCTCGGCATCGATCTGCGCGTTGAACCGCGCCAGGCGCAGCGCGCAGAACAGCGCATGGACCAGCGCGATCATCCAGCCGAAGCGCCCGAGCGCCTGGAGCGACCAGAGGTAGAGGATCATCGCCGGCGCGACGCCGAACGAGATCGCGTCGGACAGGCTGTCGAGCTCGGCGCCGAACCGGCTCTCGCCGCGCACCATCCGGGCGACCTTGCCGTCGATCCCGTCGAGCAGCCCGGCGATCAGCACCATCAGCACCGCCAGTTCCCATTTCGCATCGATCGCGAACCGGATCGCAGTCAGGCCCGAGCAAAGCGCCAGCGCCGTGATCGCATTGGGCGCGATCGCCCGCAGCGGGATGCCGCGCACCTGGCGCCGCATCCGCCGCATGCGGCGCGGGCGGAGCGTCCGCGGCTCGCGCCCCGTCACTGCGAGATGCCGCTGACGGCGGCAGCCCCCTTCTTGGCGATGATCGTCTCGCCGGCGATCGTGCGCTGGCCGAGCGTGACCTGCGCGACATAGTCCGCGGGCAGGAACACGTCGACCCGGCTGCCGAAGCGGATCAGGCCGACACGCTGGCCGGCAACGACCATGTCGCCCGGCTTGGTGAAGCTCACGATGCGCCGCGCGACCAGGCCGGCGATCTGCGTGAAGCCGATGCGCAGCCCGTTCTTGTCCTCGACGATGAAGTGCTGGCGCTCATTCTCTTCGCTCGCCTTGTCGAGATCGGCGTTGAGGAAGCGGCCCGAGATATAGATGACGTGGCGGATCGTGCCGGTGATCGGGGTGCGGTTCACATGGACGTCGAACACGCTCATGAAGATCGACACGCGCACCATCGGCGCCTCGCCCAGCGCCTGCGGTCCGCGCAGCTCCGGCGGCAGCTCCACCGGCTGGATCATCGTGACCAGCCCGTCGGCGGGCGCCACCAGGATGCCCTCGGCCTGCGGCGTCACCCGGATCGGATCGCGGAAGAACGCCGCGACGCCGAACGCCAGGAACACCAGCGGCCAGGTGATGAAGTCGAACACGAACAGGCTGAGCAGCGCGATCGCGGCCGCGATGGCCACATATTTGCGGCCTTCCGGGTGAATGTCGGGGAAGCGCCACTTCACCGTGGGGGTGCCGAGCGGCGGTTTGTCCAAAGATGCCATCGCAAAGCCTGTAGCTGCGTGTTGCGGCCAACACAACGCACGTGGCGGCGCGTCTTTCCCGAAGCGCCGTTCCGGCCTAGGAGCAGGCATCGTCATCGGAGGGACCGGGATGTTGACGGACGACGCGCCTGGAGCCTTCGCGGAACGCACGCCGCAGCCCTTTTCCCCGCCGCATCCCGAGCCGCTCGAACGCATGCTGCCCTGGCAGGTCCTCGCCCGTGCGATGCGCAACCCGATCGAGGCCTGGCCTCGCGCCCTGTTCGAGGGCACGAGCTGGCGCCCGCCCTTCCCCGGCGCGCCGATATTCCTCACCGATCCTGCCGGCGTGCGCGCCGCGATGGTCGATCATGCCGAGGATTTCCCGCACGGGGCGCTCTGGCGCCGGGTGATGCACCCGGCTTGGGGCGAGGGCCTCGTCACCTCGGAAGGGCCCGAATGGCGCTGGCAGCGCCGCGCCGCCGCACCCCCGTTCCGCGCCGCCCAGATGGCCGCGCTCGCCCCGCGCATGCGCGCCGCCGCCGAAGCCGCGCTCGCACGCTGGCGAACCGCGCTCCAGCCGATCGACATCGCCGTCGAGACCGGCCGCATCGCCTTCGACGTCATCCTCGACACCGTCCTCTCGGGCGGGGAAGATTTCGAGCGCGCGCAGACCGAAGCTCGGGTTCGCGCCTTTCTAGGCCAGCTCGAATATCGCCGGCTGAGCTATCTCTTCCTTCCGGACCGTGCCCATCGCGGCAAGCACAACAAGCCCGCGCCAGAGGCGGCGCTGCTCCGCGCCGATGTCGACCGCATGATCGCCCGTCGCCGTAGCGCCCCGCCGCGCGGCGACCTGGTCGATCTGCTGCTTGGCACTACAGACCCCGAAACGGGCCGCCCGATGGACGACGCCCTGCTGCGCGACAATCTGCTCGGCTTCATCCTGGCGGGGCACGAGACCAGCGCCGTCACGCTTGGCTGGGCGTTGTGGCTCACCGCTATGCACGCCCCCACCGGCACGCGCATCCGCGCCGAGGTCGAGGCGGTCACCGCCGGCGCACCGGTCGATGCCGGGCATATCGATGCGCTCGTCTTCACTCGCCAGGTGATCCAGGAGACGCTGCGCCTCTATCCGCCGGGCTATCAGCTCACTCGCGTCTGTATGCACGACACCGTGATCGACGGCCGCGCGATCCGTGCCGGCACGCGCATCCTGGTGCCCGTGTACGCGCTCCACCGCCACCGCGCGCATTGGCACGCCCCGGACGCCTTCGATCCCGACCGCTTCGCCCCGGGAGAGCCCCAGCCCGACCGGCACCTCTACCTGCCCTTCGGTGCCGGCCCGCGCATCTGCCTCGGCGCCGCCTTCGCGATGACCGAACTGGTCGTGATCCTCGCGACCTTGGCCCGGAGCGCTCGCTTCACGCCGCTGTCGACGCCCTGGCCGGTCGCATCTACCAGCATCCGGCCCGGCGGCGGGCTGCCGATGCGGGTCTCCTTCACCGCCGCGTAACCACCTTTGCCCACAGCTCAACGCCCGCCGATGCGGTGAAATGCAACTGGCGCGCTTGCATGTTCGTTCGAATTGCCCAAATGCCGGGGGCTTGTCTTAAAGTTGCAATAAGGTTGCCCATGCCCGCTTCGACTGCCGCCAAGGCCCGTACGCGTAACCGCCGCGCTGCCGGCACGCCTTCGCCCTGGGGCATGTTCTTCCGCGGCTTCCTCAAGCGGCCGGTGATGGTCGGCGCGGTGGCGCCCTCGTCGCGCTTCACGATCAACAAGATGCTCGCGCCCGTCGATTGGGAAAGCACCAGGCTCTTCGTCGAATATGGCCCGGGCGTCGGCACCTTCACCCGCCCGATCCTCGATCGCCTGGCCCCCGATGCCAAGCTGATCGTGATCGACACCAACCCCGATTTCATCCGCTACCTGAAGCAGAGCATCCCCGATCCCCGCCTGATCGCGGTGCAGGGCTCGGCCGCGGACGTGAAGCAGATCGTCGCCGAGCATGGCTTCGAGCATGCCGATTACATCGCCTCGGGCCTGCCCTTCTCCACTCTCCCGCCGGGCGTGGGCGATGCGATCGCCAAGGCGACGCGCGAAGTGATCCGCAAGGGCGGCGCCTTCCTAGTCTACCAGTACAACCCGCGCGTGAAGAACTTCCTCACCCCGCACTGGTCGCACATCGATCATGCGATGGAGTGGATCAACATCCCGCCCGCGCAGCTCTGGTGGGCCTGGAACGACTGAAACCGGTGTCGGGGGTGACTTGATCCCCCCGCTTCATGCTCCTAGACGCTCGCCAAACCCCTTTCATAGGAACAGCGAGCAATGGCGAAAATCAAGGTTGCAACGCCCGTCGTGGAGATCGACGGCGACGAAATGACGCGGATCATCTGGGAATGGATCCGCGAGCGCCTGATCAAGCCCTATCTCGATATCGACCTGAAATACTACGACCTCTCCGTCGAGAACCGCGACGCGACCGACGACCAGGTCACGATCGATTCCGCCAAGGCGATCCAGCAGTACGGCGTCGGCGTGAAGTGCGCCACGATCACCCCGGACGAGGCGCGCGTCGAGGAATTCAGCCTCAAGAAGATGTGGAAGTCGCCCAACGGCACGATCCGCAACATCCTGGGCGGCGTCGTCTTCCGCGAGCCGATCGTGATCAAGAACGTCCCCCGCCTGGTTCCGGGCTGGACCGATCCCATCGTCGTCGGCCGTCACGCTTTCGGCGACCAGTATCGCGCGACCGATTTCAAGGTGCCCGGCGCCGGCAAGCTCACGATGAAGTGGGTCGGCACCGACGGCAACGAGCTCGAGTACGAAGTGTTCGACTTCCCGAGCGCCGGCGTCGCCATGGGCATGTACAACCTCGACGAGTCGATCCGCGACTTCGCCAAGGCGAGCATGAACTACGCGCTCGATCGCGGCTGGCCGCTCTATCTCTCGACCAAGAACACGATCCTCAAGGCCTATGACGGCCGCTTCAAGGACCTGTTCCAGGAGACCTTCGACGCCGACTTCGCCGACAAGTTCAAGGCTGCCGGCATCGTCTACGAGCACCGCCTGATCGACGACATGGTCGCCTCGGCGCTCAAGTGGTCGGGCAAGTTCGTCTGGGCCTGCAAGAACTATGACGGCGACGTCCAGTCGGACACCGTCGCGCAGGGCTTCGGCTCGCTCGGCCTGATGACCTCGGTCCTCATGTCGCCGGACGGCAAGACGATCGAGGCGGAAGCCGCGCACGGCACCGTCACGCGCCACTATCGCATGCACCAGCAGGGCAAGGCGACCTCGACCAACCCGATCGCGTCGATCTTCGCCTGGACCCAGGGCCTGTCGTTCCGCGGCAAGTTTGACAGCACGCCGGACGTGGTCAAGTTCGCCGAGACGCTCGAGGCCGTCTGCATCGAGACCGTCGAGAGCGGCAAGATGACCAAGGACCTCGCGCTGCTCATCGGGCCGGACCAGGCCTGGATGACGACCGAGCAGTTCTTCGAGGCGATCCGCGAGAACCTCGAGAAGAAGATGGCCGCCTGGGGCTGAGCCCCCCGGCCATCGGCCAGGTGATCTGGGGCATCCCGGCCAGTCCGGGATGCCTTTTTTTCATGCAGGATTCCGCAGATGCTGGTGTAGCTAGCGTGTAGCACAGCCTCGCTAGCCAGGATCCCATGCTGATCGCCCTCGCCCTCCTTGCCGCCGCGCCCGATCCCTATGCCGCCTATGAGACGGCCGCCTTCAAGGCCTGCGACGCCAAGGCGACCGAGCCGATCGTCAGCGCCGGCTGCGCGGAGGTCGAGGCCAGCCGCCAGGATGCGCTGCTCGCCAAGGAGTGGGCGGCGGCGCTCGCCAAGCTGCCCGTCCCGGTCCGCCCGGAAGCGAGCAAGGCCGAGACGGCGTGGCGCCAGTTCCGCGATCTCGACTGCGCGGTGCCGGGCAAGATGGACCTGGGCGCCGGCGATGCCGCCTATTACGTTGCCAGCTGC
The DNA here is from genome assembly GCF_040049295.1 of Sphingomonas sp. KR3-1. Lineage (NCBI taxonomy): Bacteria > Pseudomonadati > Pseudomonadota > Alphaproteobacteria > Sphingomonadales > Sphingomonadaceae > Sphingomonas > Sphingomonas sp. KR3-1. Next base: position 222,679 of record NZ_JBDZDQ010000003.1, on the reverse strand, counting down.
CGCCTCCACCGCACGATCGAGCGCCGCATGGGCCTGGCCGATTACCCTGAACTCAATGAAGCGGCCGGCCGCTGATGTTCCGGCTGGCCCTCGCCGCCGCGCTCGCGCTAGGCCTACCCGCCGCTGCGCCGGCCAAGGGCGGCCCGCAATTCCCGGCGCTCACCGGCGACGTGGTCGATGATGCGCACGTCCTTTCCGACGCGACCCGCGCGACGCTGACCCGCGAGCTGGCCGACCTGCGCCACAAGACCGGCCACCGGCTGGTCGTCGCCACTATCGCCTCGCTCGAGGGGCTGGAGCCGAACGACTATGGCATCGCGCTCTTCCGCACCTGGCAGGTTGGCCGCAAGGGCGAGGATGACGGCGCGATCCTGTTCATCGCCCCGCGCGAGCGCCCCGGTCACCGCGCCGAACGCATCGAAGTCGGTTACAAGCTCGAGCCGATCCTGACCGATGCCGCTTCGTCGGACATCATCCGGCAGATCCGGCCCCAGCTCGTCGCCGGCAACTATGACGCGGCGATGCTGGCCGGCGAGCGCGCCATCGTCGCGCGCATCTCGGCGCCGGTGGACGGCAAGCCGATCCAGCCCCCGCCCGTACCCGCGCCACCCGCGCCCGAGATGGACTGGGTCGCCTGGGCGATCCTCATCGGCTTCCTCGGCTTCATGGCCGGCATCTTCTGGATTGTGTTCATCGCGGTGCGCGCCGCGATCCGCGCCGCACGCGGTGCGCGGCGACTGGCGGCGGGGAATTTTCCGCACGCCAATCCGCTCGCGGGATTCCAGCAATCGATGCAGGCCGATTTCGACAGGAGCTGGGCAGAGAATACCGCCACGATCGAGCGGCACCGCGCCGAATCAATCGCGCGGATGGAAGCGGCCAAAGCCGAAGCCGCCCGCCGCCCCGCCAGGCCCGGCGCGCCCCAGCCGCAAGGCAGCGACACGTCACCGGAGCCCTTGATCTCGCCTGAGCCGCCGGCGCCACCGATCGATACGGGCTGGACCGCCCCGGACACGAGCTGGACCCCGACTCCGCCCACCGATCCCACCCAATGGGGCTGGGACCCGTCGCCCCCGCCGCCGGTGCCCGATACCAGCTGGCCGGATCCGCCCGCCCCGCCGCCGCCCCCGGCCGATGATTCGGGCAACTATACCGGCGGCTCGGCCGGCGGCGGCGGCGCCGACGATCGCTGGTAGCCCTTTTCCCTGACGCGAGGACCCGAATGAAGACGCTGCTGCTCGCCGCCGCCCTGCTCACCCCTGCGCTTGCTAAGGCGCAGCAGGCGGCGCGCCAGTTCGACCTCCACTGCGCGGGCAAGACCGACTCGGGCAAGCCGGCCAAGCATTGGCTGAGCATCGATACCGGCGCGGACCGCTGGTGCCTCCGCGACGCCGCGCACGGCGCCTGCCAGCTCCAGCCGTTCAGCGGCGACGAGGACGGGCTGAGCGCAACGGCCGACGATCCCGAGGCCAAGCGCAACTACAGCCTCACCCTCGATCGCGGCACGGGCGAATACAGCTATCTCTGGGACTTCGATCCGCATCCGAGCGCGGACGGGCGCGACCCCAAGGTGTCGGTGGAGGAGCATGGCAGCTGCACCGCCCAGCCCTTCACGCCCTATCAGGGCGCGCCGCTCCGTCCCCATGCCGGCGCCCCGACGCCTGCCGGCAAACGGTTCTGATGTCCTTCTCGGCCACCCCGTCCAGCGAAATTCCCGCGCTGGGTTTCCACAAGGCCGCGTTGCCCGATGGCTGGACGGCGAGCTGGCCCGATCTGGTGAGCTGGATGCTGATCGAGGCCGAGCGTCGCTTCGGCCCGCGCGATCCGCGCTGGTTCTTCGCCGGGGTCGAGTTTGCCGACGGGGTCAACCACGTCACTTATCCGCTGGCCGATCGCCCCTTCCACGTCGCGATCCGGCTCACCCGTGCCGCCGCGGCCGATCCAAGGCTCGCCCATTTCGAGCTGGCCCACGAGATCGTCCATCTCCTCTCGCCCTCGGCCAACCCGAGCGCGAGCAACTGCCTGCTCGAGGGCATGGCCGGCGTGTTCCAGCTCGAAATGGCATCGATGGCGGAACTCGGCGTCGGGGTCGGCCCCGGCCCCTATCTCGATGCGATCCAGGCGGTGCTTGCGCTGATCGGCATCGATCCCGGCGCGGTCCGCAAGATCCGCGCCGCATGCCCGGACTTGGCCGCGCTCACGCCCGACGCGCTGCTCGCTATCGTCCCCGCGCTCAGCAAGGCCCGCGCCGAACAGCTCTGTGCCCCATTTCCTGGCGGGCATTGACGCGAAAACGACCGCAAAGTCTTGCAATGGCTGCCTCCCCATGCTGCCTAGGCTCATGATTTTCATCACGCTCCGACCCGCCGCTCCATGCTGACCCTCACCAATAGCGGACTCAGCGATGCGCTGGTGATCCTCGGCGCGGCCGGGCTCGTCATCCCGGCGTTCGCGCGCTTCCGCATCAGCCCGGTCATCGGGTTCATCCTGGTCGGCGCGCTGGTCGGTCCGTTCGGGCTCGGCAGCCTGGTGCCGCGCAATCCCTGGCTCTACCACATCACCATATCGGACGCGCATGCGATCGAGCCGTTCGCCGAGTTCGGCATCATCCTGCTGCTGTTCTCGATCGGCCTCGAGCTTTCGTTCAAGCGGCTATGGTCGATGCGCACCCTCGTCTTCGGCGTCGGCGCGGCGGAGCTGCTCGGCGCCGGCCTGATCCTTGGCGCCGTCCTCTATCTCACCGGGCTGAGCACCGGCGGCGCGATCGGGCTCGGCCTCGCGCTCGCTCTTTCCTCCACCGCGCTCGTCCTCCCGATCGCCGGCACCACCAGCGCGGTCGGCAAGGCGAGCTTCGCGATGCTGCTGTTCGAGGATCTCGCGCTCGTCCCGATCATCTTCCTGCTCGGCGCGCTCGCGCCCAGCGCCGCGGGCGGCGAGGCCGGCTGGATCAAGCTCGCCTCGACGCTCGGCTTCGGCATCGTCACGGTCGCGATCCTGTTCGTCGGCGGCCGGCTGCTGCTCCCGCGCATGTTCGCCCAGGCGGCGCGCACCAAGAGCCCCGAGCTGTTCCTCGCCGCCAGCCTGCTCGTCGTGATCGTCGCCAGCCTCGCCACCACCGCGGCGGGCCTCTCGCCGATCGTCGGCGCGCTGATCGCGGGGCTGCTGATCGCCGAGACCGAATATCACGGCGAGGTCGAAGCGATCACCGCGCCGTTCAAGGGCCTCGCGCTCGGTGTGTTCCTGATCACCGTCGGCATGCGGCTCGACCTCAATTTCGTCCTGCACAACTGGGCGCCGCTGCTCGCCGCCTCGCTGCTGGTGATGCTGGTCAAGGCCGCGGTGACGATGGGGCTGCTCAAGCTCTCCGGCGCGCGCATGGGCACTGCGGCGGAGGCCGGCGTGCTGATGGCCAGTCCGTCCGAGACCACGCTGATCGTGCTCGGCGTCGCCGGTGCGGCCGGTCTGATCTCGCCGAGCACCGCCGCCTTCTGGACCACGGTGACCGCGATCGGGCTCACCGCCACGCCGCTGCTCGCCAAGGCCGGGCGGCTGATCGCCCAGTTGATCGAGCGCTCGAAGACCGAGGATGTGCCCGATGCCGCCCAGGCGCAGGTCCATGCCGGCACCGTGATCATCGGCTTCGGCCGCGTCGGCCGCACCGTGGCGGACATGCTGCGCCGCCACGGCTTGCCCTATATCGGCGTCGATGCCGATATCGACAACGTCAACGCCGCGCGCCGCGGCGGCTACAATGTCCTGTTCGGCGACGTCACCCGTTCCGAGCTGGTCGACCAGCTCAACCTCGGCCATGCCAAGGCGCTGGTGCTGACGATGGACGATCCCGTGCTCACCGTGCGCCTCACCAAGCGCGTGCGCGGCTGGGTGCCCGAGCTGCCGATCATCGCCCGCGCGCGCGATACCGCCCATGCCGCCGAGCTCTACCGTGCCGGCGCCAGCGAGGCGGTGCCCGAGGCGCTGGAGAGCTCGCTCCAGCTCTCCGAAGTGGTGCTGGTCGATCTCGGCCTCGGCGTCGGCCCGGTGATCGCCTCGATCCACGAGAAGCGCGACGAGATGCGCAAGAAGATCAAGGAAGTCGCCGGCATGGAGCGCGAGCCGCGCTTCCGCCGCGTCCGCGTCGAGCGGGGCAATGAGGAATCGGATGTGCCCGCCTGACGGCGATTGCGCTTGCCCGGCGCCGCGGCCCGGCGCATCTCTTGCCGCCTGCTTTTCCTGGGAGTTTCGACGATGATCTTCAGCCTGCTGCTTCTCGCCACCGCCGCTACGGGCCCGGCCGCCGATCCCCTCGCCCCTGCGCGCGAAGGCAAATATCAGTGCGTCGTGCCCAATCTCGAGAAGAAGACCTGCCTCGGCACCACCAGCTACAAGCCCGGGGCCGACGGTTCGTATGAATCGACCACCCAGCTGTTCCTCGCGCCCACCCCGCTGATCACGATGGAGCTGCACACCAGGGGCGGCACCAAGGACGGCAAGCTCTGCGAGACGATCAAGCTCGCCGATTTCCAGGCGGGCATCGTCTATCTCAACGGCAAGCCGGCTGACGACGCCACCTCGAACGCCGTGAAGAGCCAGATGACCGCCGCGGTGAGCGCGCTCGACGGCAAGGCCGCCTGCTCCGAATTCAAGCCTGCCGATGGCGGCCTGCTGCTCAACGAAGTCTCGATCGACGGCACCGCCCGCGCCGATCTCAGCCAGAAGTTCATCTGGGTGAGCGCGAAGGACGGCTACAGCCTGGGAATGTGATGATGCTCGCTGCCCTGCTCCTCCTCGCCGCCCCGGCCGCGCCCGACGCGCTCGACCCTGCCCGTGCGGGCAAGGTCCGCTGCGTCGGCCCGGACAGCCAGGCGCGCACCTGCGCGACGATGGTCCGCTACACGGTGCATCCCGATGGCCGCTTCGATGCGGTGGTGAACGGCGTCGTCTCGAGCGACCCGGTGGTCGTCCTCGAGTACCAGACCTCGGGCCAGATCGAGGACGGCGCCGTCTGCGCGACGGTCCGCCCGATCGATTTCAGCTCGGGCAAGCTCACCAGGGACGGCGCGGCGCTCACGCCCGCCACCGAGACCGCGGTGCGCCAGCGGCTGATGCTCGCGCTCCAGCCGCTCGCCGGCCACAAGCGCTGTTACCGCGACCGGGTCGATGGCGAGGGCCTCGTCTCCGACATCACGATCGACGGGCTGGTGCGCAGCGAGATGAACCAGCGCGCGATCTGGGTCTCGCCCGAGGAAGGCTGGGCGCCGGGGCTGTAACCCCGGCGTAGCGGCTTACGCCGCCGCCAGCGCGGCCTTGACCGCTTCGAGCGCCTCGGCACCCTTGTCGCCGTCCGGCCCGCCGCCCTGGGCCATGTCGGGACGGCCGCCGCCGCCCTGCCCGCCCAGCACCGCCACCGCGACCTTGACCAGGTCGACCGCGCTCGCCGCCACGCCCTCGCTCACGCCGACCGCGACCGAAGCCCGGCCCTCGTTCACCGCGACCAGCGCGACCACGCCGCTGCCGATCCGCGCCTTGGCCTCGTCGACCGCGCCGCGCAGCGCCTTGGGGTCGAGCCCGTCGAGCACCTGGCCGAGGAAGTTGATCCCCGCCACCTGCTCCGGCCCCGCCGCCTGTGCGGCACCGCCGCCGCCCAGCGCCAGCGCCTTCTTGGCCTCGGCCAGCTCGCGCTCAAGCTTGCGCCGCTCCTCGACCAGCGCGGCGACCCGCGCCACGACGTCGTCGGGATTGGTCTTGAGCGCCGCCGCCGCCTCGCGCAGCTGCGCGTCGCGGGCGTTGAGCCACAGCCGCGCGCCCTCGCCGGTCAGCGCCTCGATGCGGCGCACGCCGCTCGACACCGCGCTCTCGGAGACGATCTTGAAGATCGCGATGTCGCCAGTGGCGTTCACGTGCGTGCCGCCGCACAGCTCGACCGAGTAGAAGGCATCGTCGCCCGCACCCATCGAGAGCACGCGGACCTCGTCGCCATATTTCTCGCCGAACAGCGCCATCGCGCCCGCCTGGATCGCGTCCTCGGGCGCCATCAGCCGCGTCTCGACCGCGCCGTTGTGGCGGATCTGCGCGTTCACATCGGCCTCGACATCGGCGATCTCGTCGGCGCTCAGCGCGCTCGGGTGCGAGAAGTCGAAGCGGAAGCGGTCGGGCGCCACCAGGCTGCCCTTCTGCGTCACGTGCCCGCCCAGCCGCTTGCGCAGCGCCGCGTGCAGCAGGTGCGTCGCGGAGTGGTTGGCGCGCACCCGGTCGCGGTGATCGACATCGACGGTGAGCTGCACCGCGTCGCCGACCGCGACCTCGCCGGTCTCGATCTTGGCATGATGCGCATGCAGCCGGCCGAGCGGCTTGGAGGTGTCGTCCACCGCCGCGCTCATCTTGTCGTTCGAGATCACGCCGACATCGCCCATCTGGCCGCCGCTCTCGGCGTAGAAGGGGGTCTGGTTGGTCAGGATGACGACGCTGTCGCCCGCCCCGGCCTTCTCGACCCGCGCGCCGTCCTTGACGATCGCCAGCACCTGGCCCTCGCCCTGCGTGCCCGCATAGCCGGTGAACTCGGTGCCGCCCAGCTCGTCGGCCAGGTCGTACCACAGCTCTTCCGAAGCCTTTTCGCCCGAGCCCTTCCAGGCCGCCCGCGCCGCGCGCTTCTGCTCGGCCATCGCCGTGTCAAAGCCGGCACGATCGACGGTCATGCCCTGGCCGCGCAGCGCGTCCTCGGTCAGATCGTACGGGAAGCCGAACGTGTCGTAGAGCTTGAACGCGGTCTCGCCGGGCAGCACCCCGCCTTCGGTCATGCCCTGCGTCGCCTCGTCGAGCAGGCGCAGCCCGTTCGCCAGCGTCTGGCGGAAGCGCGTCTCTTCCTGCAGCAGCGTCGCCTCGATCAGCGGCTGCGCGCGGACCAGCTCGGGATAGGCAGCGCCCATCTCGGCGACCAACGACGGCACCATCCGGTGCATCAGCGGATCCTTGGCGCCGAGCAGGTGCGCGTGGCGCATCGCGCGGCGCATGATGCGGCGGAGCACATAGCCGCGGCCCTCATTGGCCGGCAGCACGCCGTCCGCCACCAGGAAGCCGGCCGAGCGCAGGTGATCGGCGATCACGCGGTGGCTCGCCTGGTTCTCGCCCGTCGTCGCGGCGCCGGTCAGCGCGCCCGATTCGGCGATCAGCGCCTTGAACGTGTCGGTATCGTAATTGTCGTGAACGCCCTGCAGCACCGCGGCGACGCGTTCCAGGCCCATGCCCGTGTCGATCGAGGGGCGCGGCAGGTCGCCGATGATCTCGTCATTCTCCTGCACGAACTGCATGAAGACGAGGTTCCAGATCTCGACGAAGCGGTCGCCATCTTCCTCAGGCGATCCCGGCGGGCCGCCCCAGATATGGTCGCCATGGTCGTAGAAGATCTCCGAGCACGGCCCGCACGGACCGTCCGATCCCATCGCCCAGAAATTGTCCTTGGTCGGGATGCGGATGATGCGGCTCTCGGGCAGGCCGGCGATCTTCTTCCACAGGTCGAATGCCTGGTCGTCGGTATGATAGACGGTCGCGGTCAGCCGCTCGGCGGGGATGCCCCACACCTTGGTGAGCAGCGTCCAGGCGTGCGTGATCGCCTGCTCCTTGAAATAGTCGCCGAAGGAGAAATTCCCCAGCATTTCGAAGAAGGTGTGATGGCGCGCGGTATAGCCGACATTGTCCAGGTCGTTGTGCTTGCCGCCGGCGCGGACGCACTTCTGCGAGCTGGTCGCGGTCGAATAGGGCCGGCTCTCAAGCCCGGTGAACACGTTCTTGAACGGCACCATGCCCGCGTTGACGAACATCAGGGTCGGATCGTTGTGCGGCACCAGCGGCGCGCTGGCGACACGGGCGTGACCCTGGCTCTCGAAATAGTCGAGGAACGAACGGCGGATATCGTTGGTGGACGTCATATCGGCGACTTAGTTGCGCGCCGCGCATTCCTCAAGCGAAACACTTCGCCGAGCGTGATTGACCGCGGGACTGTGGCGCGGGTGCAATCGGCACCCTATCTCGTGGCGGCCACCAGCCGAGGAGAATTCCCATGCAGCATCGCCACCTCGGTTCTTCGGGCCTGCAGGTATCGGCGCTGGGCCTTGGCTGCATGAGCTTCGCCGGTGCCTATGGGCCGGGCGGGGATCGCCAGGACAATATCGCCCTGGTGCGCAGGGCGGTCGAAGCCGGCGTGACCTTCTTCGACACCGCCGAGGCCTATGGCCCGTTCACCAATGAAGAGTTGGTCGGCGAGGCGCTGGCGCCGGTGCGCGAGCAGGTGGTGATCGCCACCAAGTTCGGCTTCGACATCGATCTGGTCACAGGCGAGCGCCGGCCCGGCGTCGACAGCCGGCCCGAGCATATCAAGGCCGTCGCCGATGCGGCGCTCAAGCGCCTGCGCACCGACCGGATCGACCTGTTCTACCAGCACCGCGTCGATCCCGCCGTGCCGATCGAGGAGGTCGCCGGCGCGGTGGCCGAGCTGATCCAGGCCGGCAAGGTCGCGCATTTCGGGCTGTCGGAAGCGGCCCCCGACACGATCCGACGCGCGCACGCCGTCCAGCCGGTCGCCGCGCTGCAGAGCGAATATTCGCTGTTCTGGCGCGAGCCCGAGGAGGAATTGCTGCCACTCTGCGCCGAACTCGGCATCGGCTTCGTCCCGTTCAGTCCGCTGGGCGCCGGCTTCCTCACCGGCCAGATCGACGAGAACACCGTCTTCGCCCCCGGCGACTTCCGCAATATCGTGCCGCGCTTCTCGATCGAGGCGCGCAAGGCCAACATGGCGCTGGTCACGCTGGTGAAGCGCGTCGCCGATCGCCACGGCGCCACGCCCGCCCAGGTCGCGCTCGCCTGGCTGCTCGCGCAGCAGCCCTGGATCGTGCCGATCCCCGGCACCAGCAAGCTCGCACGGCTCGAGGAGAATCTCGGCGCGGTGGATGTGACGCTCACGCCCGACGACCTCGCCGAGATCGACGCCGGCACCGCCGCGTTCGACGTAACCGGCGAGCGGCTCCCCGAAGCCGTCCTCGAGATGACGCGACGCTAGCTCCGCGCCCGACGCCCCGCCCGGAAGCCCTGGAGAATATGGGCGCCGTCGCTGCCCCTGAACGGCACCAGATTGGCAAGCCCCATCCCCACCGAGAGCATCGCCAGCGCCCCAAGCAGCGTACCCGCCAGCGTCGCCGTGCCCAGCTGCGCCGCGACGGCCCCTGCTGCCAGCGCGAGCAGCAGGTTGGCGACGGGTCCAGCGGCAGAGATCGCCATATGCTTGCGCCGCGCATCGATCCGGTCGAGCCGGTAGGTGACATAGCCACCAAGGTCGCCCCCGCCTGCCCGCCACCGCACTCGCAGCCGCCGCGGCTTCATCTTGAGCTCGAAGGGCAACACGACGATCGCGCCGATCTGCGCGCCGAAGTGACGGGCTGCGCCGGCATGGCCCAGCTCATGCATCAGCACCGCGACGAAGGAGAGCAGCGCATCGATCAGGAGCCGCAGCACCAGGCCGGAATCGCCATGGAAATGCTCGCTCAGCAACCCGACCACGCCAAAGGCCGTGACGAAGAAGATCGATATCGCCAGCGCCCGCATCATTCCCCCGATCGGCGGCCAAGCTGCCGGGCAACGGCCGGGGTTGCAATGTAGGATTTCACCTGCTTGGCTTGTCCCGCCGGAATGGCGTCGGCCGCTCTTTCAACTTGTTGGAAATATAGGATTCCGCACGAGCAATAATGTTGCGAAATGCGCCGCATTTCCCGGAAAACAGGGAAATGGCACGCGGCGAAAACCGCCATTGGTGCGGCCTTTGTGACCTTTGCCGTGCGGGCCTCGCCACCAATGTAGGATCGCGCCCCTTCACCCCATCGGCGCGTCGATCGATCTGGGCGGCTGGCTGAACCAGGCCGGCCCGCTCTCGGTCATGTGGAAGCAGTCCTCCAGCCGCACGCCGAAGCTGCCGGGGATGTAGATGCCCGGCTCGTTCGAGAAGCACATGCCCGGGGCGAGCAGCGTCTTCTCGCCGCGCACCAGGTTGACCGGCTCGTGCCCGTCCAGCCCGATGCCGTGCCCGGTGCGGTGTGAAAGCCCCGGCAGCTTGTAGTCCGGTCCCCAGCCGAGCGAGGCGTAGTAGCGCCGTACCGCATCGTCGACACTGCCTGCCGGCACGCCGAGCCTGGCCGCGGCGAACGCGACTTGCTGGCCCTGCGCCGCCTGGCCCCACACCTTGCGCTGCTCGGCATTCGCGCCGCCATGCACCCAGGTGCGCGACACGTCGCTCTGATAGCCCTGCACCGTGCAGCCGCAGTCCATCAGCACGATCCGCCCGTCGGCCACCGGCGAGGGCACCTTGGTGCCGTGCGGATAGGCCGCGCCCTCGCCCACCAGCACCAGGCTGAACTCGGGATCGCCGCCCAGCTTGCGCGTTGCCGCGTCCATCAGCGCCGACACGTCGCGCTGGCTCATCCCCTTCTCGACCCGCGGATAGACGAAGCGATAGGCGGCGATCGTCACGTCGGTGGCGAGCTGCATCAGCGCGATCTCGGGCGCCGTCTTGATCATCCGGCAGCCGCGCACGACCGGATTGGCCGAGACCACCTTGAGCCCGTTCTTCTGCAACCCGTCGACGGCGAAATAGCGCACCGTCTCCTCGATGCCGACCGGCAGATGCGCGAGCTTGCGGTCCTTGAGGAAGCCGGCGACGGTCTTGAGCGGATCCTCGTCCTCGTTCCACACGCGGACCTCGGCGGGGATCGCCAGCCGCTCGCGGGTGCGCGCTTCCTCGAAGAACGGCGTGACAATGCAGGGCTCGCCCTCGGCCGGCAGGAGGATCGCGGTCAGCCGCTCGCTGCGCCCCCAGTTGAGCCCGGCGAAATAGACCAGCGACGATCCGCCCTCGATCAGCACCGCGCCGATGCCATGGGCCCGCATCAGCCTCTGCGCCCGGGCAAGCCGCGCGGCGCGCTCGTCATTGCCGATCGGCTGCGCGCCCTTGGTCATGTCCTGCAGCGCCGAGAGGTCCGGCTCGGCGGCGCGCAGCACGCTTGGCAGCGTGAGCAGCGGCATCGCGGCGGCGGCGCGGACAAGGGTGCGGCGATCGAGGCGCATGGCGTTCTCCGGAAAGGCTTTCGCCTGCGATACGGTCCTTGACCGGCGCCGCGCAATAGCTTCGGCCTTGCGTAACGGGCGCCAAAACGCATTGGACGCCCGGCAATAACGCCGCTGCGCAGCGTGACCGGAAAGCCGCATTGGCCGGCTGGCGAGGCAACCGGCGCATGCTTGGCTGAGCGCGAGGACTTGACCCGGCGCACGCAATCCCCTTTGCCTGCGCGACGGATTTTTAGGGGGGCCTGATCTTGGGCAAGCGACTTACTTGGTTCATTCTGGCGGCGCTGCTGCTCGGCGGGCTGCTCGGCTGGGGGCTGAACACCGCCTATGCCGGCTCGCCCGAGGGCGCCAAGGCGATCGAGCGCTGGGCCTATGGCCTCGACATCCCCACCCAGATGTTCCTCCACCTGATCAAGATGATCATCGCCCCGCTGGTCGTCTCGACACTGGTGGTCGGCATTGCCCATATGGGCGGCGGCGGCGCGATCGGCCGGGTGGGCCTGAAGGCGTTCCTCTGGTTCGTCAGCGCCAGCCTCGTCTCGCTTACGCTCGGCCTGATCCTGGTCAACGCGCTGCACCCCGGCATCGGCATCAACCTGCCGCTGCCCGCGGTCACCGAGGCCGTCGACGTCAAGCCGTTCGATATCGCCCAGTTCTTCATCCACATCGTGCCGACCAGCGGCGTCGACGCGATGGCGACCAACGACATCCTCCAGCTGGTGATCTTCTCGATCTTCTTCGGCGTCGGCCTGGCCGCGGTGGGTGAGAAGGGCGCGCCGCTCGTCCGCGGGCTCGAGGCGCTGGTCCAGGTGATGCTCACCGTCACCGGCTATGTCATGCTGTTCGCGCCGGTCGCAGTGTTCTGCGCCGTCGCCAAGGCGCTGGCGACGCAGGGGCTCGACATCGTCCGCGACCTCGCCTTCTTCATGGCGAGCTTCTATCTCGGCCTGGCGATCCTCTGGGCCTGCCTGATCGGCGCCTGTTTCCTGATCGTCGGTCCGCGCACCGCCACGCTGCTGCGCTACCTGCGCGATCCGATCCTGCTCGGCTTCTCGACCGCTTCGTCCGAAGCCGCCTATCCACGCACGCTTGATGCGCTCGACCGGTTCGGCGTGCCGCCCAAGATCGCCAGCTTCGTGCTGCCGCTCGGCTATTCGTTCAACCTCGACGGCTCGATGATGTACATGACGTTCGCGTCGATCTTCATCGCCCAGGCCTATGGCATCCATCTCGACTGGATGACGATGATCCAGATGCTGCTGATCCTGATGGTCACCAGCAAGGGCATCGCCGGCGTGCCGCGCGCCAGCCTGGTGGTGATCACCGGCACGCTCAGCCACTTCAACATCCCCGAGGCCGGCGTCCTGCTGATCCTCGCGGTCGACCATTTCCTCGACATGGGCCGCACCGCGACCAACGTGATCGGCAATGCCGTCGCCAGCACCGTCGTGGCGCGCTGGGAGGGCCAGCTCGATGCGCCCGGCATCGCCGAACCCGCGGTCAAGCCGCTTGACGGCGCCGCGACCGAGGTCGACAGCTTCGAGGATTATGGCAAGTCCTGACCCCGACAATGCGGCGGCGCCCATCCGCGTCGTCGCGCTCTACCAGTTCACCCGCTTCCCCGATGTCGAAAGCCTGCGCCCGCCGCTGCTGGCGCTGTGCGAGCGCCTGGGCATCAAGGGCACGCTGCTGCTCGCCAACGAAGGGCTGAACGGCACGGTGGCCGGCAGCGACGCGGCGATCGACGCGCTGCTCGACCATATCCACGCCCTGCCCGGCTGCGCAGGCCTGGACGTGAAGGAATCGCGCGCCGCGGCACTGCCCTTCGACCGGATGAAGGTGCGGTTGAAGCGCGAGATCGTCACGATGGGCGAGCCCGACATCGATCCGCTCACCGGCGTCGGCCATTATGTCGCGCCAGAGGACTGGAACGCGCTGATCGACGCCCCCGATACGATCGTGATCGACACCCGCAACGCCTATGAGGTCGCTCTGGGCAGCTTCAGCGGCGCGATCGACCCGGAGACGCGCAGCTTCCGCGAGTTCCCCGCCTGGTTCCGCCGCTTCCGCGAGGAGCGCGAAAAGGCCGGGGCGATGCCGCGCGTCGCGATGTTCTGCACCGGCGGCATCCGCTGCGAGAAGTCTACCGCCTTCCTCAAGGCCGAGGGGCTGGACGAGGTCTACCACCTCAAGGGCGGCATCCTCGCCTATCTCGAGCAGGTCCCGCCCGAGCAGAGCCGCTGGCAGGGCGAGTGCTTCGTGTTCGACCAGCGCGTCACCGTCGATCACGCGCTCCAGCCCCGCAACCGCAGCCTCTGCCCGCGCTGCCAGGGGCTGATCGCCGGCGAGGACGCCCCCTGCCCCGCCTGCGACGATCTCGCCTTCCGCGATCAGGCATAGGCATAGGGCCCGCCGGCGGCGAGGGCGGCCTGGTAGGCCGGGCGGGCGTGGATGTGGTCGAGCCAGGCGGCGAGGTTCGGCCGGCCCTGGGTGGCGCCGGCGCGAGCGACCGCGGCTTCGAGGGGGAAGCTCATCATCACATCGGCCGCAGTGAAGTCGGGTCCGGCGAACCAGGGCCGCGCGGCCAGCTCGGCTTCGACATAGTCGAGATGCACGTCGATCATCGGCTGGAACTTCTTCTGCGCCATCTTGCCGAACAAGGGCACCCGGCTCAGCACCAGCTTGGTGAACAGCGGCGGCATCAGCGAACCCTCGGCATAATGGAGGAAGTGCCGCCAGCGCAGCGCATCCTCGCGGTGGCCGGGCTTGCCGAGCCGCCCGTCGCCGAGCTCGACGAGATATTCGACGATCGCCCCGGTCTCGGCGATGACGTTGCCGCCATGCTCGATCACCGGCGACTTGCCGAGCGGATGGATGCGGCGCAACTCGGGCGGGGCGAGCATCGTCGCCTTGTTCCGCTCATAGCGCTTGACCTCATAGGGCAGCCCCAACTCCTCGAGCAGCCAGAGCACGCGCTGCGAGCGGGAATTTTCGAGATGGTGGACGATGACGGTCATGCAGGCTCCCCTGGGCGGCGCGGGCGTTGCCGGGCCGCGATCGACTTGACGATGGTACGTCCGCCGGCCGGCGGCAAGGGCGCCGACGCCTGATCGAACGCGGCGGCGATCAGCGCGCGGATCGCGGGTTCGTCGAGCAGCGCGACCTGCGTGAGGCAGACATAGCGACCCTGCCGGCCGTCGCCCTGGAGCATGCCTTCCGGATCGGGCAGGCCGATGCCGGGCAGGAAATAGAGCAGGATGTTGCGCGGATAGACCGCCAGGCTGAGGATCGCGCCGGTGCTCTTCAGGCCGGGCGCATAGCCGATCGCAAGCGCGTTGTAATTGTCATAGACCAGCTCGTTGGCACCGGGCAGCCGCGCCCGGAGCACGGCGCGGCCGGCGCGGACGCGCTCGGCGATGTCGGGCGTGAAGCGCGCGATGAAAGCCTCTACCTGCGCCCCGGTCGCGTCGATGTCGGCGGGATCGGCAGGGATCATGGCTGGGCTCCCACGGCTTCGAACCGGACCGCGCGATTGGCTGGATCGGCATCGACGAGGCGGACGCTGAGCGGACTGCCCGGCGCGGCGCCCGGCGCATCGATCCGCGTGACCACCGGCAGGTCGGCGAGCTGCATCCGCGCGCCGCGGGCATCGATATCGGTGACGACGGCCGCGAAGGTCTCGCCCTCGCGGCCGTCGAGCATCACCGCCTCGGCAAGGTCGATCACGGCGCGGTCGATCTGGCCGCCGAGCGCATCGGCGCGGCCCATCACCCGGGGCAGGCGCTCGAACGCCTGGGTGACGGCTTCGGGCACCGGGTCACCGGCCATGATCGCCAGCGTCGCGCGGATGACATAGCGATCCGCCAGGCGACGCAACGGCGCGGTGGCGTGGACATAGGACGCGGCGACCGCGGCATGCCAGGGCGGCGCGTCCGCGCGCCACGGCGCATAGCTCGCCCCCTGCCCGGCGCGGCGGATGGCCAGCATCAACGCGGCCTGGTGCGGGTCCGCCGCATCGAGGCCGGTGCGGAACGCGGCGAGCGGCTGGGCTTCGGGCCACGCGACACCGAGCGCACGGGCGGTGTTGCGCAGGCGCAGCACCGCCGCGGCATCGGGCTCGGCCATCACCCGGAACAGGCCGGTTCGGTGCGCGCGCAGCACGTCGGCGATGGCGAGGTTGGCCGCGAGCGACAGCGCGGCATTCTGGTCCTCGGAAGCGTGGCGGGCGCGGAAGGCGAGCGCATAGCCGCCGTCGGGGCGCTGGACGACTTCCTGTTCGGGCGGATCGACGCGGGCGGCGCCGCGACGCGCCTCGGCAACGGTGATGCGGCAGGCGAATTCGGCGAATTGCGGCGGCAGGTCCGCAGCGGTGGCGGTTTCGTACCCCAGCTTGGCGCGGCTCGCCACCAAGGCGCGCTCGGCATCCTCGAGCGTCGCCGATCCATCCGGCGCGACGCGGACGGTGAACAGCACCGCCGGGCGCGGGCCATCCGGCAACAGGCTGGCCGCGCCTTCGCTCAGCACCGGCGGATAGAGACCGGCCTTGCCATCGGGCAGATAGAGCGTGGCGCCGCGCCGCCAGGCCTCGGCATCGACCGGGTCGCCATCCCGGACGAACCAGGCGACATCGGCGATCGCATAGCGCAGCAGCAAGTCGCTGCCGCTGGCCTCGATCGTGAAGGCCTGGTCGAGATCGGTGGAGCGCGCCGGATCGAGCGTGACCAGCGGCAGCGCAGTCCGATCGACATGCGCGTCCGGGACTCGCCGCGCCGCAGCCTCGGCGGCGGCCAGGACCTCGGGCGGAAAACCTTCCGGCACATGGAATTGGCCGCGGATGGCGGCGAGCCCGCCAGCCAGCACGCGATCGGGATCGAGAACCGCCTTCATCGGGCCATCCTACCGCACCAGGCGCCGCTGCAAAGTCCACGAAGTTCACGCCAAAGCGCGCTCCGCCGCACAAGCAATCCAACACGGCGCGGAGTCCGAAAGGTCACAAAAGCCGCGACATTCACGCGCGTGCGCGCGAGGCCCCCAACGGGAAAGACCCGGCGCGGGGCAACGCGCCGGGTCTTCCAATGGGTCTGAGCCCGTGATCGCTGCCTCACGCGTCGCACGCGGGCGCGGCCTGTAAATCCATTATAGATCGTCGTCGCCGTCATCGGCGTCGGGACCGGTCATAAGTCCCTCGGCGACCTTTTCGGTGCGCGCGCGGATCGCCTTTTCGAGGCGCTCGCGCAGCTCGTCATTGTCCTTGAGGAAATTCTTCGAATTCTCGCGGCCCTGGCCGATGCGGACGCTGTCATACGAGAACCAGGCGCCCGACTTCTCGACGAGCCCGGCCTTGACGCCGAGATCGAGGATCTCGCCGATCTTCGAGATGCCCTCGCCGTACATGATATCGAACTCGACCTGCTTGAACGGCGGCGCCACCTTGTTCTTCACCACCTTCACGCGGGTGGTGTTGCCGATGATCTCCTCGCGGTCCTTGATCTGGCCGGTGCGGCGGATGTCGAGGCGGACCGAAGCGTAGAACTTGAGCGCGTTGCCGCCGGTCGTCGTCTCCGGATTGCCGTACATCACGCCGATCTTCATGCGCAGCTGGTTGATGAAGATCACCATGCAGCGTGAGCGGCTGATCGAGCCGGTGAGCTTGCGCAGCGACTGCGACATCAGCCGGGCCTGGAGGCCGACATGGCTGTCGCCCATCTCGCCTTCGATTTCGGCGCGCGGCACCAGCGCGGCGACTGAATCGACCACCAGCACGTCGATCGCGTTCGAGCGGACCAGCGTATCGACGATCTCGAGCGCCTGCTCGCCGGTATCGGGCTGCGAGACGATCAGCTCGTCGATGTTGACGCCCAGCTTCTTGGCATAGACCGGATCGAGCGCATGCTCGGCATCGACGAAGGCTGCGACACCGCCGGTGCGCTGCGCTTCGGCGATGACATGCAGCGCCAACGTGGTCTTGCCCGAGCTTTCCGGGCCATAGACCTCGATCACGCGGCCGCGCGGCAGGCCGCCGACGCCGAGCGCGATGTCGAGCCCGAGCGAGCCGGTCGAGATCGCCTCGACCTGCATCGCCTCCTTGGAGCCGAGCTTCATCGCCGACCCCTTGCCGAATGCGCGGTCGATCTGCGCGAGTGCGGCGTCGAGCGCCTTCTGCTTGTCCGAAGAAATCGCCATGTTGCCGTCAATCACCTTGAGCGAAGCTGCCATTGGAAGTCCCCGTCGCTAGAAGGTTTAGCACGCTGCATCAACCTGTGTTGGAACGGCATGTATCGCGTTTGTTCTCACGGAACAAGAGCGGAACGAAAATTTTTGTTCCATAATCGTTCTTCTCGTTCCCCCAGGCGCGGATCGGGGGAAAATCGCGGCGCGGCCAAGGCTATCCCCGATGCCGCGCGCCGGCATGCACGGCTAGGCCAAGCGACACGGAGGACGCGCTCATGAAATTCGCTCCCTTGCTGCTGCTGGCCGGCATGACCGCTTCCGGCGCGATCGCCGCGCAGCAGGTCAGCCGCCCCGCCCCCGGCCCCGCCGGCAGCTGGCGCTTCCTCGGCGCCACCTAGGCACGGTTCACCGCCGATCACGATACGATCCGGGTGCAGGGTCCGTACGACAATTTCCGCCGGATCAAGTTCAAGGTGCGCGACGCGCCGCTGCAGCTGGCCAAGCTGGTGGTGACCTATGACAATGGCGCACCCGACAACATTCCGGTGCGCTATAACATCCCCCAGGGCGGAGAGAGCCGCGTGATCGACCTGCGCGGCGCCGGCCGGCGGAGCCTGCGGCGCGTCGATTTCTGGTACGACACGCGCGGGGGCGCGGACGCGGCGCCGCCAATGTGGCGCTGTGGGGGATGCACTGAGGCGGATTGCCGCGGGAGCGAAGCGCCGCTAGCCCGGCGCGCATGCCCCGCATCGTCGGCCATGTTCGCGCGCTCAATCGCTTTCCGGTCAAGTCGATGGCCGGCGAGCAGCTCGGCGTGGCCGAGCTCGACTGGCAGGGAATCGAGGGCGACCGGCAATATGCCTTCGTCCGCGCCGCCAACGGCACGCGCTTTCCCTGGCTGACGGCGCGCGAAGTGCCGGCGATGGTGCTGCACCGCGCGCGCTTCGCCGATCCCGGCAAGCCCAAGACGAGCGCAGTGCTGGTGGAGACGCCCGACGGCGCGACGCTCTCGCTCCACGACCCGCTGCTCAAAGGGCATCTCGAGGCGGGCGCAGGCGAACCGGCATCGCTGATCCAGGTGGCGCGCGGCTGCTATGATTCGATGCCGGTCTCGATCCAGTCGACTGCCGGACACGCCGCGCTCGAGGCGGCGCATGGCTGCACGCTCGACATCGCCCGCTTCCGGATCAACGTGATCGTCGAGAGCGACCTGCCGGCGACGCAGTGGCAGGGTCGGCGGCTGGCGTTCGGCGGAGAGGAGGACGGGGCCGTGGTGCAATGCGCCGACCCGATCGCCCGCTGCGTGATCGTGACGATCGACCCGGTGACCGGCGCCAAGGAGCCGCGCGTGCTGCGCACGGTCGCGCAGGCGTTCGGCAATGCATACGGCGTCTATGCGGGGCCGGCGCGGCCGGGGCTGATCCGGATCGGGGATCCGGTGTGGCTGGTGGACTAGCTTTCGGCCTCGACATACCCGGCGCGCTTGGGCAGCGTGGCCGCACGGGAGGGAATCATGGCCGATCTTCGCACCTGGAACCGCTGGCTGGGCGGCATCGCCGTCGGGACCGCCGCCGCGCTGGGCACGATGCTCTACGCGCCGTCGGTGCTCGCCTTCCCGCACCGCGCGCAGTTCGGCGAGGTCACCGTCTATTCGGTCGATCCGATCGCGCCGCGGATGCAGGCGATCCTCGATCGCGCTGCCAGGCTCGACGCAGCCAGCGCGATCGCCGCGCCGCTGGGGCCGCGCGCGATCTATCTCACCGATGGCGGCTGGCGCTGGGCACTGCTATCGCTGCCGAGCTCGCACGGCGCCTTTGCCGTGACGCGGCCCTTCTCGAGCAGCATCGTGCTCAACCAGGCGTCGAGCGCCGAGGACGCGGTCCGCAACGGCGCCGCGATCGGCAACCGGCGCACGCTGAGCGGCACGATCGCGCACGAGACCGTCCACCTGCTGATCAACCGGCGCTACGGGCTGGCGGCACGCAGCTTCGCCACCTGGAAGGTGGAGGGCTATTGCGACTTCGTGGCGCAGGAGAGCAGCCTATCCGATGCGCAGGCCGCTTCGCTGAAGGCGGCGGGAACGCAGACGCCCGGGCTGGCCTATCATGATGCGCGGCGGAAGGTCGCGACGACGCTGGCCTCGGGCAAGAGCGTCGATCAGCTGTTACGGGAGTGAGGCTCAGCTCGCCGCGAAGAGGCTGTCGAGCGCCTTCTCGACGCTGTCCATCGTGAACGGCTTGGAGAGCACCGGGCGGTTGCGATAGGCCTCGGCGATCATGTCCCCTGCCCCGCCGGTGGCGAGCACGAAGGGGATGCCGCGCGCGGTCAGCGCATCGGCGATCGGCCAGCTGGTCTCGCCGCCGCGCAGGTTCACGTCCATGATCGCGGCATCGACGCCGCCCGCCTCGATCACTTCGAGCGCAGTGGCGACGCTGTCCGCCGTGCCGGCGACGCCGCGGTCGAGCGCATCGAGAAAATCCTCGAGCATCATCGCGATGAGCGGCTCGTCCTCGACGATCAGTATCTTTTGCGACTGCGGCATAGTGGCCGATCACATCGCAGGAAAACCGCCCGTCGCCAAGGGTTTATTTCGGGGGCAGCACATCCCGCGCCGCTTCGGCAAGTTGTTGTACCGAAAAGGGTTTGGGCAGGAAGGAAACTTGCTCCAGATCAATCGACTTGCGCAATTGCTCCTCGGCATATCCCGACATGAAGAGGATCGGCAGGTCGGGATATTTGACGCGGACCTTCCGGGCCATGCTGGGCCCGTCCATCACCGGCATGACAACGTCGGAGATCAGCAGGTCGGGCCGGTCGATCGTCTCGAGCAGCTCGAGCGCCGCCTCGCCGTTCTCCGCGGTGAGCACGGTATAGCCCTGGCGGGCCAGCGCGCGCTCGGCGATGGCGCGGACCATGTCCTCGTCCTCGACCACCAGGATCGTGCCGGTGCCCCAGGTGTCGGCGGGCTTCTCCTTGATGCCGGGCAGCTTGGCGGCGACGGGTGCCTCGGTCGCGGCATGGACGGGCAGGTAGATGGTGAACTCGGCGCCGCCCTCCGGCGGATTGTCGGCGAAGATGAACCCGCCCGACTGCTTGATGATGCCGTAGACAGTGGAGAGGCCGAGGCCGGTGCCCTTGCCCACTTCCTTGGTGGTGAAGAAGGGCTCCCAGATCTTGGGCAGGATCTCGGGCGGGATACCGGTGCCGGTGTCGGCGATGCGCAGCGCGGTATAGTCGCCGACCGGGAGCACGTCGTCGTCCATCCGGCGGACATCCGAGGCGGGCACCGCCCTGGTCTCGATGATCAGCGTGCCGCCGCCATTGGGATTCTTCGACAGCATCGCGTCGCGCGCGTTGACCGCGAGATTGACCACGACCTGCTCGAGCTGCCCCGGATCGGCGCGCACCGGGCCCAGGTTGCGCCCATGCTTGACCTCGAGGCGCACCGTCTCGCCGAGCAGGCGCTTGAGCAGGTTCGATACCTCGGAAATCACGTCCGGCAGCTGGAGCAGCTGCGGGCGCAGCGTCTGCTGGCGCGAGAAGGCGAGCAGCTGGCGCGTCAGCGAGGCGGCGCGGTTCGAGTTCGCCCGAATCTGCTGGATGTCGTCATAGTCGCTGTCGCCGGGCGAATGGCGCATCAGCATCAGGTCGCAGTGCCCGATGATCGCGGTCAGGATGTTGTTGAAATCGTGCGCGACACCGCCGGCGAGCTGCCCGACCGCCTGCATCTTGGTCGCCTGCGCGACCTGGCGCTTGAGCTTCGACTCCTCGCCCGAATCCTTG
Source organism: Sphingomonas sp. KR3-1 (assembly GCF_040049295.1). NCBI lineage: Bacteria > Pseudomonadati > Pseudomonadota > Alphaproteobacteria > Sphingomonadales > Sphingomonadaceae > Sphingomonas > Sphingomonas sp. KR3-1. The sequence continues at coordinate 201,622 of NZ_JBDZDQ010000003.1, read as the reverse complement.
AGGCTGATCAGCACCGCGGCATCGCCGAGGCCGCGCGCGCCGGCGAGGCCGATCGACACCGGCTCCTCGGGCGCATCGGCCAGGCGCACGGTCATCTCGGCCGATTGCGGCGCGCCCCCGGCGAAGCGGCGGACCGCATCGGCGAGCGCCGCCTTGTCCTCGCGCACCATCAAGTCCCCGGGGTAGAGCGGCGGCGCGGCGGCATTGACGCGGGTGGCACGGACGAACGCATCATTCATGCTGACGAAGCGGCCGTCGCGATCGACCAGCGCGAGCCCGAGCGGGAGCAAGGCGATCAGCGAGCGGACATGCGCGCCGGCGCTCGCGCCGATCGCAGGGGTCGTCGCGTTGCCCTTCTCTTCGTCGAGCAGCGCGACGAGCAGCGGCGCATCCTCGCCGTCGAGGAACGGGATCTGGAGGACGCGGAGCGGCGTGCCCTCGAGCCCCTCGCGCTCGAAGCGGACCAGGCCCATCGAGTCGGTGATCAGGAAGCGCGCGAAGTCGCGGCCCTCGACCGCCGCCTCGCCGCTGCCCATTGCCCGCAGGCGGAACACGCGGTTGGCGGCGCGGACGCGCCCCTCGGGCGAGACCATCGCGGCCATGATGCCGGAGGAGCCGAGCCGGTCGCCGGTATGGCCGTCGATCAGCGCCTGGGTCTGGCTGGCAAGGTCGAGCGCCTGGACGCCGATGAAACGCCAGACCAGCGACTCCTCGCCGACACGCTGAATGCGTGTGGAGACGGGCGCGCCGAACACCTGGATATTGTCCTCGCGCGCCTCGCCGTCGCGCCAGGCAGTGCGGGCGGCGGTGCCGAGCGCGGCGACCGCGGCGTCGCTCAAGGGCAGGTTGGGTGGGGTCGGCCAGCCGGCGAACAGCGCCTCGAAGCGGCTGTTGGCGCAGACCAGGCGGCCGGCGCGGTCGGTGACGGCGAGCGCATCGTCACTCGCGGCGGCAAGCGCCTGGGCAACCGACCAGTCGACCGGCTGGTCGGCAACGGCATCGGCGTGGAAGAGCTTGCGCGCCCCCCATAAAGTGCCGGCGGCGAGCAGCCCGGCCGCGACGAAGCCGACGGCGACGGCGCGATCGTTTAGCGTGAGCAGGATGAGCGCGCCCGCCAGGATGCCCGCGAGGATCGCCGCCGCAAAGGGCAGCCAGCGGCGGGACGGCGATATCGGGCTGGAATGGGCGGGCAGCGTGGCCATGCGCCACCGATGTTCGGTCAAAGGGCGCGGGTCAAGCCGCCAATTCCCTCTCCCATTGGGAGAGGGAGGGAGCGCCGAAGGCGCGGAAGGGTGAGGGTCGAACGGAAATGTCGACCCTCACCCTTCCCACTCGCTTCGCTCGCGGGCCCCTTCCCGCTCCCAAAGGGAGCGGGAATTCTTCAGATCACCAGATCCGGACGCGCTTGCCGGGCGCCAGGAACAGCTTGGTCGCCGGATCGGGGTTGTAGGCGCCGTACCAGGGATCGAGGTTGCGGACGACCCAGGTGCGCTGGACCGACGGCGAGTGCGGATCGGTGAGCAGGCGCTGGCGCAGGTTCGCCTCGCGATAGTTGCGGCGCCACACCTGGGCCCAGCCGAGATAGAAGCGCTGATCGCCGGTGGTGCCGTCGAGCACGGGCGCCTCGGCGCCGTTCAGCGACTTCTTGTAGGCGTCATAGGCAACGGTCAGGCCGGCCAGGTCGGCGGTGTTCTCGCCGAGCGTCAGCGCGCCCTTCACATGCATGCCCGGCAGCGGCTCATACTGGTCATACTCGGCGACCAGCGCGTCGGTGCGCTCCTTGAACGCCTTGACGTCCGCCGGCGTCCACCAGTCGGTCAGGCGGCCGTGCATGTCGTACTTGGCGCCCTGGTCGTCGAAATGGTGGCTCAGCTCGTGGCCGATGACCGCGCCGATGCCGCCATAGTTGATCGCAGGATCGGCGTTCGGATCGAAGAAGGGCGGCTGCAGGATCGCGGCCGGGAAGACGATCTCGACCATGCCGGGATTGGCATAGGCGTTGATCGTCATCGGCGTCATGCCCCACTCCCAGCGGCGGATCGGCTGGCCGAGTTTCGAGACATTGTCGTCATACTGCCAATTGTTGGCGCGCACGTTGTTGCCGAAAGCGTCACCAGCCGTGATCGTCAGCGCGCCGTAATCCTGCCAGCGATCGGGATAGCCGATCTTGGGCGTGAAGGCGGCGAGCTTCTGGTGCGCCTTGACCTTGGTCTCGGGCGCCATCCAGTCGAGCTTGTCGATGCGGGCGTCCATCGCGGCGATGATGTTCTTCACCAGCTGGTCTGCCGCCGCCTTGGTCTCGGGCGGGAAATATTTGGCGACATAGACCTGGCTGACATCGTCCGACAGCGCGCCGGTGGTGAAGTCGACCGCGCGCTTCCAGCGCTCCTCCTGCTCGGGCGTGCCCGAGAGGGTGGTGCCGTAGAAAGCGAACTGCTCCTTGTCGAACTTGCTCGGCAGCACGTCCGAGAAATTGTCGAGCGTGCGGACGAGCAGCTGGTCCTTGAGCACGCCGAGCGGCGCGGCGCCGACCAGCTTGGCGATGCCGGTGATCGCGCTCGGCTGGGCAACGATCACGCTATCGACCGGCACCTTGCCGGCAGCGAAGAACGCCTTGAAGTCGAAGCCCGGCGCCGACTTCTGCAGCGCGGCGACGGTCATCTTGTTGTAGGTCTTGTTGGCGTCGCGGCTCTCGATGCGGGTCCACTGGACCGCGGCGATCTGCGTCTCGAAATCGACGATCGCCTTGGCGCGCGCAGCGGCGTTGGGCTCGCCGGCATTGGTCAGCTGCGCGGCAAGGTGCTTCTCATATGCCGTCTTGGTCTCGACGAACTTGGCGTCCTTCGACAGGTAATAGTCGCGGTCGGGCATGCCGAGGCCGGCCTGGCCAAGGCTCAGCGCATAGACGTCGGGATCCTTGTCGTCCTGGCCGACATAGGCGCCGAAGGGAACGCCGACGCCGTTGCGGCGGGCAGCGGCGATCAGCGCCGGATAGCCGGCCTTCGACTTGAGGCCCTTGACCTGGTCGATCCAGGCCTGGGCGGGCGCGAGGCCCTTGGCATCGATCGCGGCGGTATCGAGATAGGTCGCATAGGCGGTGCCGATCTTCGAGCTGGGATCGGCCTTCGCCGCCTCGAGGATGTCGTGCGTCTGCTTCTTGGCGTTGTCGTCCAGGATGTTGAACGCGCCGTAGTTCGACTTGTCCGCGGGGATCGGCGTGTTCTTCGCCCAGGCGCCGTTCGCGTAGTTGTAGAAATCGTCGCCCGGCTTGACCGAGGCGTCCATGCCGGCCGTGTCGAAGCCATAGGTGCCGTAGACCGGCTTGGGCTTGTCGGGCTGCGGCGCGGGCTCGCTCACCGGCTCGGCCTGGACCGGCATCGGCGTGCTGGCAACGTCTTCATGGGTGCCGGCGCAACCGGCGAGCAGCACGGGCGCGGCGAGAAAAGTGGTGGCAAGGAGCGACAGGCGCATGGGAGACCCCCAGATGATTGAACCGCGCTGTCTTAGACGCTTGATACGCTCCGTCAATCGATCCGACGCAAGATTATTACGCCCTGGCGCAGTAATCTGTTTCCATCCTGTTTCCGCGCCGAGAGCTCAACGCGCGGCGCGCGCCTCGGCCCGCCGCTTCCATTTGCGCGCGATCCACAGCCGCCAGGCGAGCGCAGTGCCGAAATAGCCGATCAGCGCGAGCGCGCCGGTGATCGTCACCAGGCCCGTCAGCGTCGCCGGGCCGGCCTGGTGGAGCAGCCAGTCGCCCCAGCCCTGCTCGACTGCCTGCACTTGCGCCTCGACCGCCCTGCCCGTGCCGAGCATCCAGCTGCCGAGCCAATAGGCGGCCACCCAGAGTGGCGGCGTGGTGAAGGGATTGGTAATGAAGGTGGTCGCCGCGGCGGCCGGGATATTGGCGCGCAGCGGCAGCGCGAGGATCGCCGAGGCGGGAATCTGCCCCATCGGCACCAGCACGCCGGTCACCACGCCCAGCGCAACGCCGCGCGGCACCGAGCGCCGGGTGAAGCGCCACAGCGCGCTGTGCATCACGCGGTGGGCGACGGGGCGCAGCCAGCGATTGCCCTCGACCGACTCGCGGCTGGGCGTCGCCTTGTCGAGCCAGTGGCCGAAGCGCGATTTCCGAACGGGATCAGCCACGGTCGCGGAGGATGCGTCCCTGCTCCCGCTTCCAGTCGCGTTCCTTGATCGTCTCGCGCTTGTCATGCGTCTTCTTGCCCTTCGCCAGCGCCAGCTCGACCTTCGCCCTGCCCCGCCCGTTGAAATAGATGGAGAGGGGCACGAGGGTCATGCCCTCGCGCGCGACCGCGCCGTGAAGCTTGTTTATCTCGCGCTCATGAAGGAGCAATTTACGGGGCCGCTTCGGCTCGTGGTTGAAGCGGTTGCCGTGGCTGAACTCGGGAATGTTCGAATTGACCAGCCACACGCCGCCGTCGTTCACTTCTGCATATGCTTCGGCGATCGAACCCTCGCCGAAGCGCAGCGACTTCACCTCGGTGCCGGTGAGCGCGATGCCCGCCTCATAGGTGTTCTCGATGAAATAATCGAACCGCGCGCGCCGGTTCTCGGCGACGGTCTTCACTTTTTCCTGGGCGGGACGCGGACGGGCCATAAGGCGATGCGATGTAGGCGCGGAAATGCCGAAGCGCCAGCCCGGTCCGTATTTGTTCGCTATCGGGATCAAATGCGCGTAGGGAAACGTTATTGGCGCCCCCCGAACCAAGCCGGCGCGAACTGACAGCATTCTGGAAAGCTGCCGCTTGATGCCGGAGCTTAGCCATGACCTCGCAAAATGACCGCGAATATCTCGAACGTCGCCAGCTTCTGAGCGCCGAGAAGTCGCGCAACGCCACCGATCGGGGCCTCGCAAGGATCCATGGCGACTTCGCCAGGCTCTATGCCCGCCGTCTCGCGGAGCGCCCCTTCCTCCTCGCCGACTAGGCGCGCGGGGCAGCGGAGGAATGGACAGCCCCCTCCCCGCTGCGCCATAGCCGCCTGCATGTCCGCCGTGCTCAACATCCAGCGTTCGATTTCCGGCCAGCCCTGGCACTGGCGAGGTCTGGCCAGCGACTCGCGCGGCGGGCTGGTGCCCGACGACCTGGTGACGCAGCTCCTCCTCGCCCGCGGCGTGCCGCGCGAGGACCTCGACATGCACCGGCTGCCCAGCATCCGCGCCTTCATGCCCGACCCCTCGATCTTCCGCGACATGGACAAGGCGGCCGAACGGCTCGCCGATGCGGTCGAGAAGCGCGAGCAGGTGGCGATCTTCGGCGACTACGACGTGGACGGCGCGACCTCGGCGGCGCTGCTCATCCTGCTCCTGCGCGACCTGGGGCTCGAGGCCCGCCCCTATATCCCCGACCGGCTGATGGAAGGCTATGGTCCCTCGGGCGAGGCGCTCGTGCGGCTCAAGGGCGAAGGCGCCAGCCTGATCGTCACCGTCGATTGCGGCGCCATGGCCTTCGAGGCTCTCCAGATGGCGCAGGACGCCGGCGCCGAGGTGATCGTGGTCGATCACCACAAATGCGCCGCCGAGCTGCCGGTGGCGCTGGCGCTGGTCAACCCGAACCGGCTCGACGAAGGCGAAGGCGCCGCGCATGGCCATCTCGCGGCGGTCGGCATGGCCTGGCTGCTCGGTGCGGCGCTGGTGCGCACGCTGCGCACGCGCGGCTATTTCGCGAGCCGGCCCGAGCCCAAGCTGCTCGACCTGCTCGATATCGTCGCGCTCGGCACGGTGGCGGACGTCGCGTCGCTCAAGGGGCTCAACCGCGCCTTTGTCGCCCAGGGCCTCAAGGTGATGGCACAGCGCCGCAATATCGGGCTGAACGCGTTGATCGAGGCCTCGCGCCTCACCCGCGCACCGACCTGCACCGATCTCGGCTTCGCGCTGGGCCCGCGGATCAACGCCGGCGGACGCGTCGGGCGCTCGGACCTGGGCGTGCGGCTGCTGATCACGCGCGACCCGCAGGAAGCGCGCGCGATCGCCGAGGAGCTCAACCTGCTCAACGAGGAGCGCCGCGCGATCGAAGCCGGCGTGCAGGCCGAAGCGGAGGAGATCAGCCTCCTGAAGGCCAATCATTCGGTAGCGGTGATCGCCAGCAAGGGCTGGCACGCCGGGGTGATCGGCATCGTCGCCGGACGGCTGAAGGAAAAGCTCGGCCGGCCGGCGATCGTCATCGCGCTCGACGAGGACGGCATCGGCAAGGGATCGGGCCGTTCGATCCCCGGCGTCGACCTGGGTGCCGCGATCATCGCCGCCAAGGATGCCGGGCTGCTCCTGGCCGGCGGCGGGCATGCGATGGCCTGCGGCGTGACGATCGAGGCGGACAAGCTCGATGCGTTCGCCGAATTCCTCGAGGAGCGGCTTGCCGAGCGCGTCACCCAGGCGATGGGCGAGCGCGCGCTGCTGCTCGATGCGGTGGTCGCACCGGGCGGGGTCTGCCCCGACCTGGTCAATGCGATGGAGGCCGGCGGCCCCTATGGCATGGGCTGGCCGGCGCCGCGCGTCGTCGCCGGGCCGGTGAGCGTGATCAAGGCCGATGTGGTCGGTGCGGGCGGACATGTCCGGCTGATCGTCGCCGGCCAGGACGGGCGCAGCATCAAGGCGGTGGCGTTCCGCCAGGCCGATACCGAGCTCGGCCAGGCCCTGCTCTCCGCGCCACGCCACCGCAAGCTGTGGCTCGCCGGACGCGCGAAGATCGACGACTGGGGCAGCCGCCCCGCGGCGGAATTGCACGTCGAGGATGCTGCCTGGGCAGATTAAGCATCGAGGCGCAATCTGATGCTTGACCCGCCGCCGATCCTTCCCTAACTGGCCGCCTCCACGCTACGGCATGGCCCCTTCGTCTAGCGGTTAGGACGCGGCCCTTTCACGGCTGAAGCACGGGTTCGATTCCCGTAGGGGTCACCACCTTGATTTCGCTAGGTTTTTCGCGAGATCGGCGGCGGTTAGGTAAAAATTCGGCGGAAATCTCGCGATGCCTTTTTACCTAACTTTTGCGTTTCCCCTGCGCTCTAATGCGCCCCAATGCGCTCTCGCACCTCTCAAAAATGCACGGTTTTCTGCGGTTTTTGCGCCAAAAAGCGGTTAGGAACCTGTGCTTTCCCTGCGAAAGGGCCGGTTCAGCGGGTGCTCGCACCCTCAGATGAGAGCTAGTGCGAAATGCGATCGGACGAAATGTCAACACACACACGTCCTGCTTATCCGTTGCAAAACGTCCCCGGATCGGGTTAGATACTTCGCGAAACAGCTGGCCGGTCATCCGGTGAAAACGTGAAGCCTCCAGATTGGATCTGGGATCCGCACAAAGCAGATTTGAACAAGCGAAAGCATCTTGTTTCGTTTGAACTCGCCGCGCTGGTGTTCGCCGATCCTTTCCATCTTTCTTCGCTAGACCCCCACGAAACTGAGCACAGATGGCGCACAGTCGGCATGGTGAGCGATGTTCTCCTTTTCGTCGTGCACACATTCTCCAACGACGAATCGGGACCGCCAGCGGGCCGCATCATCAGTGCTAGGAAGGCGACGGCGCGGGAGCGCCGGGCATACGAATATGGCGAATAACAGACTAACCCCGGAGCTGCTCGCCGAGCTGTCTCGGCTTTCGCTGCTCACAGAGGCCGATATTGATACCGATGATCAGCCCGAAGTGTCGGACTGGTCAGGTGCCAAACGCGGCGCTTTCTCGGGCGCTCAGATTGCTGAGCGCGGCTATGACGTCCGATCGATCGCCAACTGGTTAGTAAAGCGCGGGCGCGAGCTTGGCCTAAAGTTCTCCAATATGTCGCTCAATAAGCTTGTCTATTTCGCCCTTGAGCGCTCGCTCGTTGAGCGGGGCGTGCTCTTGACCTCTGCTCGAGTGGAAGCATGGGATCACGGTCCCGTTTTCCGAGAGCTTTATCAGGCATTTAAGGGCGCAGGCGACCAACCAATAGAAAATTTGGCCTCGAAATTCTCTATAGAGAATAGGCAGATGGTCGAAGCAGAAGACCCCATTGATGCGGGCGACCAGGAGCTACTCGAGGAAACACTTCGCCGGTTCGGATCCCAAACAGCAGCGCAGTTGCGCGCTGTTTCACATCAACGAGGCAGTCCTTGGCATGCTGTTTGGCATTACCGTGGAAAGTCCAATCCGGGTATGGAGATAACACCTCAGATCATCTATCATTGCGCGGGAAGACCGCGCTACGAGAATGAAGAATAGCGAGCAGGCAATACAGCGCCTTCTAAGGCCGCCTAGCGTAACTAACTGGGCGCGGTTCAACTTCCGACGTGCTGATGACACGGAACGGGGCCTGATGCGGTTCGCTGCGTCGCCACCGATTCATTCATTGGCCGAGGTTTACGTCATATGCGAAGCCATTGTCACCGATCGCATCAGCCTCGAGCAGGCGCTCAAATGCGCTGACGGCATCAAGCATCCGATGACCAAGAAGGCCGCGAGAGAGATCATCCCGGCCTTCTTCAACTATGCCGAACGAGAGAAGGTCGAAGGGCTATCGGCGTTCAAGGGCTTTGGCACCCCCTACCCGATTGGACGTAATCCCGATGGGACTACTAGAATTGTTCCGGTCACTCCGACGTTCATCAGGCTCCATGAGAATAAGCTTGAGCCGGTATTCGTGATCGGCTGGTCATCGCCTGGGCTGAATGGCTATCAAAAAGAACTTCTCTCTACGATCATCCGCAATGCCATTCTGACCCAGCAAGATTTCGACAAATCCGATGCAAGAATCATCTGCACCCCTAGATACAAGCAGACCGAAATCCGCATCGTGAAGAGTTGGTCGGTTCGAGAATATGCCAACCTGACCGATCAGCAGCTCCAAGAGCAATTCTCCAGATACAGCTCTGCTCTCAACGAGGTGATCAAAACGCTCAGGGAGACGTAAGGTCGCTTTTATTGAACGAATCGACACCCGACATGGAGTCCGCATGGCGATCCAAAATCTTCCTATCCCAGAGCAACCGTCGACCAATCCGCAGCGGGTGCGGCATCCGATAGCTACGCCATTGCGCCTCAAAGGTTCGCTCGCTGATGCTGAAATAGGCCGCGGCGGTCGCCTGGTCAAAAAAGCGCGGCTCCGGCGGTCGAACTAACTGCGTCCTCGTAGCAGCCCCATCGTGGTCGGCCGCTATCCGGCTAGATTTTCCGCCCCCTTCTCCACTCACCATCCCGACCCTCCCACGGCACCCGGCTGCCAGAGAAGCCCTTCTCGTGCCCGATCTCAACCGGATAATGGTCCTGCATTGCACCCCTTCCCAGCCGAACCGGTGCTTTCAAGTTAGGTAATTTGGATTAGACGACATTGGACGGCATTGGACTGAGTTAGGTAAAATTGACCCCTAAGAACCGCAGAAATCTGCGGTTTCTGGTCTCCACGGCTGAAGCACGGGTTCGATTCCCGTAGGGGTCACCAAGTCTTTTCAAAGACTTAGTTGACGCTGCAGTTGCAAGAACTGCAATTTCTCTAAAACTTCTCTACTATTCCTGGCAGGATGTCAGCGGACGTTTCTGGACGTTTTTCGCTGGGGTCGCTCCGGCCTTATATCGACCCGCCCCGCTGACGCGCAGGCGAGCGACGCGAATCGGGAATGACCTGAATTGCTTAGTGGCCCCTAGACGTCGGGCTCGACTCCAAGCGGCAGCCAGGTGGTTGCGCTTAAAATCGAGCTCGAAGGGGTGCGCGGCTTGGTTACGAACCTGGTTCAAGAGTTCGATCGGACGCTGCAAGCGATTCACCATGCCGTCCGGTTCGCGAAAACCAGACCGAGGCGGATCATAATCGAGCCCCTGACCTGGCCAGCGCTCGCAGGGATACGGCATCACGCCGCCAGCACGGCCAGCAGCAGCCTGTGGAACCGCGCAGTATGTTCCTGTTCGGGGCGTCGCGCGAGCTGCCCGATCACGCCGAGCGCCGCCTCGACATGGATCCGCACCTCTCCCGCTGCCAGTTCGGGCCGCGCCGCCCCGAGCAGACCGGCAAGCTGCGCGACCAGATGCAGGCGGATCGCCTCCAACCGGCCCCGGTCCGCCGCGTCCATTTCCGCCACGGTCGATTGCAACAGCCCGATCACCGCGCCCTCGCGCCGGCCGTGGCGCAGCAGCGCGTCGGCCATCGCAGCCAGCTGCCCGTCCGCCGGGGCCTGCGCAGTCGCCTGCTCGATTTCGGTCATCGCCGACGCCGCCGCGCCTTCGAGCAGCGCGACGAGCAGCTCGGTCTTGCGCGCGAAATAGCGATAGATCGCCGGGCCGCTGATCCCCGAGGCCGCGGCGATCGCATCAATGCTTGAGGCCGCATAGCCGCGCTCCTGGAACATCGCCGCCGCCGCCGCCAGAATCACCGCGCGCCGCTCGTCGGGCGCCATCCGCGTTCGCACCTTGCTCATCGGCTTTCCCCCTAGCAGCCCCGCCCGTCCAATGCTAGTGAACGATCGTTCACTTAAGGAGTCACTCCATGGCAACTGCGCGTCCGCTGGCCGATCCGGCCTGCTTCGATCCCGATCGCTTCGCCAACCATGGCTATCCGCACGAGGTCTGGGAGCGGATGCGCCGCGACATGCCGGCCGCCTGGCACGAGGACGGCATCCGCGAGCCGTTCTGGGCCTTCACCCGCTACGAGCACATCACGGCGATCGGGAAGGACAGCGACAACTTCATCAGCGCGCCAGGCGTCACCATCCTGCGCAAGGACATGATCGCCGCGGACGCGCCGCGCGTGCCGTTGCTGCTCACCATGGATCCGCCCGAGCACCACAAGAACCGCATGGTGCTGCGCGAGCGGTTCAAGCCGAGCGTGATGCGCGCGCTCGAGGAGCATATCGTCGCGCGCTGCCGCGAGATCGCCGACGATGTCGCCGCCGCACGGATCGCAGCCGCTGGCGACGGCGAGATCGATTTCGTCGAGGCGATCGCGATGCGGCTGCCGCTCGACGTGATCCTCGAACTGCTCGGCGTCCCCGCCGAAGCCCGCGACCAGATGTATCTGTGGAGCAATGCCGTGATCGGCAGCGAGGACCCCGAATATGGCAGCGTCGACCTGCCGCGCGAGGCGATCGTCGGCGCGCAGCAGGCGATGTTCGGCTATTTCGCGCGCTTCATCGCCGAGCGCCGCGCGAGCCCGCGTGAGGACCTGGTCAGCCTGCTCGTCGAGGCGCGGATCGACGGCGAGCCGCTGACCGACCGCGAGATCCTCGGCTTCTGCTTCTTGCTCGCCATCGCCGGCAACGAGACCACGCGCAACGCCACCAGCGGCGCGATGCTCGCGTTGATCGAGCATCCCGAGGCCCGCGCCGCGCTCACCGCGGACTCCGCGCTGATGCCCACCGCCGTGGAGGAATTACTCCGCTGGGTAACGCCGATCGTCTATATGGCGCGCACCGCGACCACCGACGTGGAGATCGGCGGCCAGACGGTGCGCAAGGGCGAGAAGGTGGTGCTGTTCTATCCCTCAGCCAATCGCGACGACAGCGTGTTCGAGGCGCCGTTCACGCTCGATCTGGCGCGCCGGCCCAATCGCCACCTCACCTTCGGCTTCGGCCGGCACAGCTGCCTGGGCAACGACCTGGCGCGGATCGAGCTGCGCGCGGTGCTGAGCGAGTTGCTCGCGCGCTTCCCGGGGCTGGAGCTGGCCGGGCCGGTCAGCCGGCTTCGTTCCAACTTCGTCGGCGGGATCAAGCATATGCCGGTGGTGCTCTCGCGGTAGCGCTCGACACCTTCTCCGCTCCTTATTAGAGCTATCTTTATAAGATAAGGAGAGCAGGATGGCCGATTGGAACAGGCTCTTTGCCACGCGCATGGGCGAGGTCGTCGCTTCGGATATCCGCGAGCGGATGAAACTCCTGCAGGCCGGACAGATCATCCATCTGGGCGGCGGCCTGCCCGATCCGGACATCTTTCCCTATGCCGCGCTCGCTGAAGCCTCCGCGCGGATCTGGAGCGACCCCGCGCTGGCCCGCACCGCGCTGCAATATGCGCCGAGCGAGGGCCATGCGGCGCTGCGCGCCTGGATCGCCGACTATATGACCGGCATCGGCGCGCCTTGCGATCCGGACAATATCCTGATCACCAACGGATCACAGCAGGGCCTCGACTTCGTCGCCAAATTGTTGCTCTCGCCCGGCGACAAGGCGATGGTCGAGGTACCGAGCTTCATCGGCGCGCTGCGGGCCTTCGATGCCTATGAACCGGTCTATGCAGCCTATCCCGGCGGCAACCCAGTGGGTGCGAAATTCTGCTATGTCGGCCCCGATTTCCGCAACCCCACCGGCACGACGATGACGCTGGAGGAGCGCGAGGAGCTGCTTGATCTGGCCGCCGGCAACGGCATGGCGATCCTCGAGGACGGCTGTTACGAGCGCCTCCGCTATGACGGTGCGCCGCTCCCTTCGCTATTGGCGATGGCGATCGCGCGCCACGGCAGCATCGAGGACACGCCGGTGCTCCATACCGGTACCTTCTCCAAGACGATCGCCCCCTCGCTCCGGGTCGGCTGGATCGCGGGTCCGGCAGCGGCGATCCGCAAGCTGGTGCTGATCAAGCAGGCCAGCGACCTGGCGACCAGCGCGCTCAACCAGATGTTGCTGCTCGAGGTGGTGCGGAGCCAGCTCGCCGCCGCGACCGAGACCGCCTGCGCCGTCTATCGCGAACGCCGTGACTCGATGCTCGCGGCGCTGGCCGAGCACATGCCCCAAGGCGTCCGCTGGACGCGGCCCGAAGGCGGCCTTTACATCTGGGTCGAGCTGCCGAAACAGCTCGATGCCACCCTGCTCACGCAACGCGCGCTCGCCGAGGAGGGCGTCTCGGCGATCGCCGGCGCCGCCTTCTATCCCAGGGGCGTGCCGGCGGAGCGCAACACGCTGCGGCTGAGCTTCTCGATGATCGATTCCGAACCCGCGCGTGAGGGCGTGGCCCGGCTCGGCGCGCTGGTCCGCGAGATGCTTCAGTCGACCGCGGCGGTCACCGCGATCTCCAGCGCATAGTCGGGCGAGGCGAGCACCGCCTGGATCGTCGTGCGCGTCGGCGCGCAGCCGGGCACGACCCAGCGGTCCCAGGCCATGTTGAGCGCCTGGAGCGACGCGATGTCGGTCAGATAGAGGTTCGCGGTGAGCAGCTTCGACTTGTCGGTGCCCGCATCGGCGAGCAGCAGGTCGATCCGCTCGAGCACTTCGCGCGCCTGGTTGGCGACCGTGCCACCGCGATGATCGATCGCCACCTGCCCCGAAAGCGAGACGACGCCGCCATGCACCACCGCGCCGCTCATCCGCGGATTGGTCTGGAACCGCTTGATCTCAGCCACGCACCGTCTCCTTGAAGCGCCGATATTCGAGCCGCGCGATCGCCCGGTTGTGGACCTCGTCCGGCCCGTCGGCGAGCCGCAGCGTCCGCGCCAGCGCATAGGCGGCGGCGAGCGGGAAGTCGCTGCACACCCCCGCCCCGCCATGCGCCTGGATCGCATCGTCGATTACCTTGAGCGCGAGGCGCGGCCCGGCGACCTTGATCATCGCGATCTCGCGCTGGGCGACCTTGTTGCCGACCTTGTCCATCATGTCCGCGGCCTTGAGGCAGAGCAGCCGGGTCATCTCGATCTCGGTCCGCGCCTCGGCGACGCGCTGCTCCCAGATCGACTGGTCGGCGATCCGCTTGCCGAACGCCTCGCGGCCGAGCAGCCGCACGACCATCGCGTCTAGCGCCATCTCGGCGAGTCCGATCGCGCGCATGCAATGATGAATGCGCCCTGGGCCGAGCCGCCCTTGCGCGACTTCGAAGCCACGCCCTTCGCCGAGCACGATATTGGCGGCCGGCACGCGGGCATCCTCGAACCTGACTTCGCAGTGCCCGTGCGGCGCATCATCATAGCCGAACACCGGCAACGCGCGGCCGATCGTCACGCCGGGCGTGTCGACGGGCACGAAGATCTGGCTGTGCCGCGCGTGCCGCTCGGCTTGGGCGTCGCTCACGCCGAGCACGATCAGCAACTTGCAGCGCGGATCGCCGGCGCCGGAGATCCACCATTTCCTGCCGTTGAGGACATAATCATCGCCCTGCCGCTCGATGCGCGTCGCGATGTTGGTCGCGTCCGAGCTCGCCACGCCGGGCTCGGTCATCGCGAAGGCCGAGCGGATCTCGCCCGCCATCAGCGGCTTGAGCCAGCGTTCCTTCTGCTCTGGCGTGCCGTAGCGGTGGAGCACTTCCATGTTGCCGGTATCGGGCGCCGAGCAGTTGAAGATCTCCGAAGCCCAGGGAAAGCGCCCCATCTCCTCGGCGCAGGGCGCATATTCGAGGTTAGAGAGGCCGGCGCCGCGATAGTCGCCCTCGTCATGCGCCGCGGGGGGCAGGAACAGGTTCCACAGCCCCTCGGCCTTCGCCCTGCCTTTGAGTTCCTCGAGCACCGGCAGCACGCGCCACCGCGTCGGCCCCTCTGCGAGTTCGGCATGATAGCGCGCTTCGTTCGGCGCGACATGCTCGGCCATGAAGCCGCGGATGCGCTCCAGCCAATGCGTCTGGCGCTCGGAATAGGTGAAGTCCATCGGTCAGCCTTTGGTTTGCGCGAGGGCGAGATTGGCGATCCGCTCGAGCTGTTCGATTGCCTCGGCCGCCTGCGGCGAAGAGGCGGTGCCGCGGATCATCCGACCCTTGATGCCGTGGATGATCGCCGCCAGCCGGAACAGGCTGAACGACAAATGGAAGTCGAGCCGGTCGATCCCTTCGCGGCCGGTGCGGCGGCAATAATCGGCGATGTACTGCGCCTCGCTCGGGATGTTCAGCGCCGGCAGGTCGAGCCCCGACAGCCCGGTCGAGAAGCCTGGCGGCATGTGGTAGACCATCAGGTGATAGGCGAAGTCGGCCAGCGGATGGCCGAGCGTCGACAGCTCCCAGTCGAGCACCGCGATCACGCGCGGCTCGCTGGGGTGGAACAGCATGTTGTCGCAGCGGAAGTCGCCATGGACGATGCTGGTCTCGTCACCCGGCGGGATGTTCGCCGGCAGCCATTCGATCAGCGCGTCCATTGCCGGCACCCGGCCGGCATCGGCGTCCTCGAGATATTGCCGCGACCAGCGCCCCACCTGGCGCTCGAAATAATTGCCGGGCCGGCCATAGTCCGCGAGCCCGATCGCCGCCGGATCGATCGAATGGAGCTGCGCGATCGTCGCGTTCATCGCGTCGAAATAGGCTGGGCGTTGCTCGGCCGGCACTTCCGGGAAGGCCGTGTTCCAGAAGTTGCGCCCCTCCACCATCTCCATCACGTAGAAGGCGGTGCCGATCACGCTCTCGTCGAGGCACAGCCCGAAGGTGCGCGGTACCGGGAAGCCGGCGCCGTGCAGCGCGGAGATCACGCGATACTCGCGGTCCACCGCATGCGCACCCTTGAGCAATATACCCGGCGGCTTGCGACGCAGCACATAGTCGCGCGCCGGCGTGCGCAGGCGATAGGTCGGGTTGGACTGGCCGCCAGCGAACTGCTCGACGAGGAGCGGCCCGGCGAAACCCGGAACATGCGTTTCCATCCAGCCGCGCAGGCCCGCTTCGTCGAAACGATGCGCCGCGCGGACACCGGCCAGTGCCTCAGCCATGTTCTCTTCCCTGCCCGTTCACAGACATTCGACCGGCACCGTTGCCGCCAGATCGCTGCGCGCCGCGACCGGGCACAGCCAGGCATGGATCCGCGGCATCTCGTGCTCGAAGAAATAACGACAGGCCCAGAGCTTGCCGCCGCGGAACGGATCCTCGGGCGCGTCGGCGCAGAGCAGCGCGCGATCGAGCCATTGCCATCCCGCCACGCCGTGCCCGAAGGCGCGGAGCAGCGCGGTCGCGTTCGACGCCATCACCTGCGGCCCGGCACTCCGCAGCGTCTCGACCGCCTCGACGATCTTCTGCCACCAGAGATCGAGCTCCAGGGCATGTACGGCGAAAGACGCGCTGGATGCGGCCTTGGCGACGGTCTGCCCGATGCGCGCGCGCAGCAGGTCCAGCGCGCTATCATCGCGCAGCTTGCGCCCGACCAGATCGAGCGCCTGGATGCCGGTCGTCCCCTCGTGGATCGGATTGAGGCGGTTGTCGCGCCAGAGCTGCTCGACATCGAAGTCGCGGGTATAGCCATAGCCGCCATGGACCTGGATCGCGATGTCGTTCGCTGCGAGCCCCTGTTCCGAGGCCCAGGTCTTGGCGATCGGCGTGAGCAGCCCGAGCAGTAGCTCGGCATCCGGGTCGCGATCCGCCTGGTCTGCCAGCTTGGCGCAATAGAGCACCAGCGCCAATGCGCCCTCCGCATAGCATTTCGCCGCGAGCAGCATGTCGCGCACGTCGGGATGGTCGATGATCGGCTGCGAGGGGCCGGTGCCCGCGCCCGGGGCGCGGCCCTGGGTCCGTTCGCGGGCATAGCCGAGCGCGTGGCGATAGCCGCGATAGCCAAGCGCCGCCGCGCCCAGCGCCACGCCGATCCGCGCCTCGTTCATCATCTTGAACATCTGCGGCAGGCCCTGGCCGGGCGTGCCGACAATCCAGCCGATTGCCCCCTCGCACTCACCCAGGTTGAGCAGGCAGTTCACCGTGCCGCGATAGCCCATCTTGTGATTGAGGCCCGCCACCGCGATGTCGTTGCGGGTGCCGTCCGGCAGGATCTTGGGGACGACGAACAGCGACAGCCCGCGCGTGCCGGATTCGGTCGCATCGTCCGGACCGGCGACCTTGGCCAGCACGAGATGGATGATGTTCTCGGCGAGGTCGTGGTCGCCGCCCGAGATCCACATCTTGTTGCCGGCCAGGCGATAGCGGTCCCCCAGCGCATCGGCGCCGTCCGCCACCGCGCGCGTCGCGACGTCGGCGAGGTTCGAGCCCGCCTGCGGCTCGGACAGGCACATCGTGCCGAACCAGCGCCCGGCGATCTGCGGCAGCGCGAACTGCTCGATCTGCGCGGGACTGCCGAACGCCGCCAACAGCCGCGCATTCGCGGTCGTCAGCATCGGATAGGCGGCGGTGGCGACATTGGCCGCGAGGAACTGGGCGAAGGACGCATTGGCCAACAGCCCCGGCAGGCCAAGCCCGCCCAGCTCCGGCGGAAAGCTCGCCGAGAACAGCCCAAGCTCGGCATATTCGCGCAGCGCCGCACCGATCTGCGGCAGCGCGTGCACGCCTTCGGCATCCTGATGGGGCTCGATCTGGTCGGCGGTCTTGTAATGCGTCAGGAAAGTATCGGCGGCGAGCCGGGTCGACAGGTCGAGGATCGCATCGGCGCTCTCGCGATCGACCGCGTCACCGCAGTCTTCCGCAAGGCCCAGCCAGTCCCAGAGGAGGAAATCCAGCTCCTCGCGCGCGATCAGATTCTCGCTCATTCCACTCCATTTCCCGGAGCGGGCCATAAGCGCGGCGAGCGCGCAGCGTCGAATGTCAAAGCCGGATCGATGGCATCGCAATTGGGCAATTGCGCGCGCAGCCGGCAGCGGCCCAGCATCGTCCGGGGCCCTTTTCAGGAGAGACGAATGGCGCTGGATCCCGAGATGCGGGCAATGCTCGACCGGCGCAATGCGCTCGGCCTGCCCGGATTCAGCGCGGGCACAGTGGACGATGTCCGCCGGACCTTCGCCGTATCGCAGGCCGCGCTGCCGCGCGATCGCGGCGCCCGAATGGCACGTATCGAGGATTTCCGAATCGCAGGACCGCACGGCCCCGTCCCCGTGCGCCGCTATATTCCCCACGGCACGCCGCACGGTCAGATCCTCTATCTGCACGGCGGCGGCTGGACCTTCGGGACGCTCGACGCCTTCGATCCGGTCTGCCGCCAGCTCGCGCACGCATCGGGCACCGAAGTGGTCAGCATCGACTATCGGCTCGCGCCCGAGCATCCCTTCCCGCAGCCGCTCGACGATAGCTGGGCAGCGCTGGAGGCGCTCGCCGGCCCCGGCCCGCTGGCAGTGACGGGCGACAGCGCGGGCGGCAACCTAGCCGCCGCGCTGGCGATCCGCGCGCGCGATCGCGGCGGCCCGCGCATCGACTTGCAGGTGCTGCTCTATCCGGTGCTATCGCCCGATTTCGAGCGCCCCTCCTACCGGGAATTCGGCCGCGGCGACTATCTGATCTCCGCCGAAGACATGCGCTGGTTCTGGGATCACTATGCCCCCGCCACCGATCGCGCGCA
Organism: Sphingomonas sp. KR3-1; assembly: GCF_040049295.1. NCBI lineage: Bacteria > Pseudomonadati > Pseudomonadota > Alphaproteobacteria > Sphingomonadales > Sphingomonadaceae > Sphingomonas > Sphingomonas sp. KR3-1. The sequence continues at coordinate 183,478 of NZ_JBDZDQ010000003.1, read as the reverse complement.
TCCCGAGGCGGTGCCGCTGGCAGCCGAACTCGCCGGCCTGCCCGAGGCGATCCTCGTGCTGGGCGGCTGCGATCCGCTGCACGATGAGGGCCTGGCCTATGCCGAGGCGCTGCGGGCGGCCGGCGTGCCGGTCACGCTGCGCGAACATCCCGGCATGGCGCACGGCTTCTTCACGCTGGTCGACCTGCTGTCAGCAGCCAATGCCGAAGTCGCCGCCGTCGGCAGGCTGGTCGCGGAGGCCTTCGCCCGCGCCTAGCCCTCGCTCTCGGCGACACGCTGCCGCACGAGCTCGACGAACTGGCGAACCAGCGGCGAGCCGCTACCCTTCGGCCACAACATGCTGAGCGGCAACGGCAGGTCGAGATCGGCGAGATCGCGCAGCACCACGCCCGGCGGCGTCCGGTCCGCGCGCGCGGCGGTGACGATCCCCAGCCCGATCCCCGAGGCGGTCAATTCATAGCCGATATCGACGGCCGACACCTCGACCGCGATGTTCGGCGAGACTCCCCGCGCGTCGAACGCCGCGATCATCCGGTCGAACAGGCGCGGCGAGGTGTGCCGCGCCGGCCAGAGCAGCGGTTCGCCGGCGATTTCGTGCAGTGACACGATCTGCTTCGCCGCCAGCGGGTGATCGGCGGGCAGGACCAGCACGAACTTGTCCTGACCGACATGCAACGTCTCGAACTGCTCACGGTCGGTCGCCTCTTCTATGACGAACGCGACGTCGATCTCGTCCGCCAGCAATCGGCTGCGCTGCGCATCCGAGGTCAGCGGAAAGGCACGCAGTTCCACCTCGGGATGCGCCGCGCGGAATTCGCGCAGCACCGCCGGCAGCACCGGGCGTCGCAGCATCGCTTCGGAGAAGGACACGCGCAGCGTCCCCAGCTCACCCTGGGCGATCCGCCCGACATTGCGCCGCGCCTCTTCGATCGCGAGCAGGATGCGCCGCACGTCGTGCGCCAGCATCTCGCCCGCCGGGGTGATCGTCACCCCGCGCGCCTGGCGCTCGAACAATTCGATATTGCCGAGCTCACGCTCAAGATCGGCGATGCGGCGCGACAGCGCGGACTGCGCGATGTTGAGCCGCTCGGCGGCACGGTGAAGATTCTGTTCTTCCGCAACGGCGAGGAAGAACGGGAAGTGCTTGGCGATCCGCAGCGTGCGCAGCGTCGCCACTTCGCGCGGGACGGACGGAGGAAGCGAACTCGACATGCCCGCGCTTACGCCACGATCCGTGGAGCCGGGCCCGTTCCCCGGCGCGGCGCCCTCACCCGAGCGCCACACGGACGACCGCCCTCGCACAGCCTTCCTGTGCGCGCATGAGGACTTCGACATCGGCGCGGTTGCTGCCATCGAGATGCCGCGCCATCACGCGGCCTGACACCCGGTCAGGCGGCGAGGCGTCCTCCAGCATGTGCATCGACACCAGGCTGGCCGCCGGAGCCCCCGACCATTGCCGGACCATCGCGCACATTCGTTCGGCGAGCGAGGCACCCCCCTCGGCGCATGCGTCCAGCTCGACCGGCTGGCCAAGCGCAATGTCCTTGAAGCGTATCGTTGCCGTCATCGACATCTCTCCCACCCGCGGGCTCTTCCCGCGGCATTTCTTATAACTGCTATCTTTTAAATGTTAGTGGATTCGATTAGGAGCGTCAAACGGGATCGGCGGCCAGCCGTCCATAAACGGGAGAGACGATTCATGGCTTCGACAGCGATCAACCCGGCTTCGGACGCGCTCTCGCCCGCGGACCTCCTCGCCTCACGCCGCTCGATCGTGCCTGACGCGCTGGTCGGCCCGGGACCAAGCCGCGCGGAGATCGACCGGCTGGTCGAGATTGCGCTGCGCGTGCCCGATCATGGCCGGTTGAGCCCCTGGCGCCTCATACTGGTCGCGGGAGAAACCAAGGATCGCTGGGTCGAGCGACTGCTGGCGCTGGCGGATACCCGGGAAGATGCAGCCAAGGTGCGCGTCAGCACGCGCAAGCTCGCCTGCGCGCCGCTAGTGGTGGTCGTCGTCTCCGCGGCGATCCCCGGCCACAAGGTGCCCGAATGGGAGCAATGGCTCTCGGCCGGCGCAATGTGCATGAACCTGCTCAACGGCGCGCACGCGATGGGCTATGGCGCCAACTGGCTGACCGGCTGGCACGCCTATGATGCACAGGCAACCGCGCTGCTCGGGCTGGAGGAAGGGCAGAAGGTCGCGGGCGTCGTACTGGTAGGCAGCATTGCCGAGCCGGCCACGCCGCGCCCGCGGGTCGGCGCGGAGGACGTCGCGCGCTGGCTGACGCTCTGAACGGAAGCGGGCGGCTCCGCGTGGCAACACGATCGGATGAAGCGAAGAGAGATGGGCCCCGGCCCTTGCCGGGAAACCCTTCCGGCTGCCTCGAACCCAGCGCCTCTCTAAGCCCGCAGCATGTCGGCCTTGACCGTCAGGTCGGTGTCGAATCCGTGCCGGCGTTCGCCGCCACCGCTCGAGAAATGCTCGCGGATCGCCCGCTCGGCGCTCTGCGCGTCGCCTTCCTCGATCGCGCGATAGATCCGCTCATGCTCGCGGGCGAGCGACAGCCGCACCGCCCGATCGGAGAAGCTGCCATGCACAGAACGATCGACCGCCAGCGCCTCGACCTGCGCCGACCAAAGCCGTTCCAGCGCACCGACGACCAGGCTCATCGTCTCGTTGCCGCAATTGCTGACCAGCTCGGTATGGAAGGCGCGCGCCAGGCCGATGAAGGTCGCGGGATCGTCGATCGCTTCCATGCTCGCATCGATATTGGCGCGCAGCTTCGGCAGTACCGTGGTCTCGCGATCGGGGCGCAGCGCAGCCTCGGCGGCGCAGGCCGGCTCGAGCAGGCGCATGCCATTGAGCAGGTCGTAGAGCGAGACGGAACGCGCCTGGAGCACCAGCCCGAGCATATAGGCCGCGGTGCCGGGATGCGGGACATGGACGATGGCACCGCCGACATTGCCGCGGATCACGGTGACCAGCCCCTCGGTCTCGAGAATGCGGAAGGCTTCACGGATGCAGGGAGGGCTGACGCCGAACTCGGCGAGCAGATCCTCCTGTTTGGGCAGCATGTCGCCATCGGCGAGCGCGCCGGAGAGAATGCGCGCGCGCAGGCTGGACGCGACGATCTCCGCCACACGCGGTTGGCGCAGGCGCCGCTTCTTCGCTTTGTCTTCGCTCACATTGCCCCTCAGCATCCTGTCAAAGATGAACATGCTGCAATACGCGCACGCTAGATCTTTGCAAGTCCAGCCACAGAAACGGAAAAACCCGGGAGAGAATGGATGAATGCCGATACCTCGCGCTATCAGACCTTCACCATCAGCATCACGCCCTTTGCCGAGGATGGCGCAATCGACGAGGCGGCGATGCGGCGGCATCTGCGCAAGCTTGGCGATGCCGGGGTCGGCGTCTATGTCGGCGGCGGCGGCAGCGGTGAGGGCTACACGCTGGCGCCCGAGGAAACCGAACGGCTGCTGACGATCGCGGTCGAGGAGCTCAAGGGTCGCGTGCCCGTCCGCGCGATGGGCGTCGAGCCCCGCACCGCGAAGCAGATGATCGCGTTCCTGGACATGGCAGCCCGCGCTGGCGTCGACGCTGCCCAAGTCTATTCGCTCGATGTCGGCCATGGCCACACGCCGACGCCCCGCGAGCTCGACGCCTATTTCAGCGAAGTCCTGTCGAATACTGACATGCCCTCGATACTCTCGACCCATCAGTCGGTCGGCTATGTCATCCCGGCGCAAGTCATCATCGATCTGTTCGGCCGCCACAGCCAGCTTATCGGCCTCAATGTCAGCCACCAGGATCCGAACTATCTCCGCACGCTCGCCGATGCGCTGGGCGACCGGATCGATATCTGCGTAGGCGGGCCGCACCAGGCCCCGATGGCGCTGGCGTTCGGCGCGCAAGGATTTCTGTCTTCAGAGGGCAACATCGCCCCGAAGCTCTGCCGCAGCATTATCGATGCCGCCAAGGCTGGCGACAATGCGGCGTTCCTCGAACGCTGGGGCAAGTTGATGCGGCTGTTCATGGTGCTCTACGGCAATGGCGGCATCCGGGTGACCAAGGCGCTGCTCGAGCATTTCGGGCTTGCCGGCGGTCTGCCCCGCCCCCCGCGCCTCCACGCCGAAGCGGACTCGCTCGCCAAGGCATTGGCCGTGGTCGAGCAGATCGAGCTTGCGGAGATCGAAGGCTGGTGACGCAAAAAGGGCGAGGGATCGCTCCCTCGCCCTTTCCGGCCCCAGCATTGCGACCGAGGGGAACGCTATTCCGCCGCCACCGCTTGCGGCGCCGGCTCCAGCGAGGCGGTCCGCTCGTCGAAGAAATCGGATTCGCGTGACGTGTCGATCGTCCTCGCGCCCCGCACGCCGAACTTGGCGCGCGCCTCCTCCAGCGGCAGGTCGAGCCATTCCTCGTAGCGCGGGATGAACAGCGCATCGGAATCCTGGCCGACCTTCATTGCGTAATGGGCGAGGTCCCACATCTGCACGAACAGCTCGGGATAATGGAGCGGCCCGCGCATGAACATCGGGATGGTGAGCAGCGTGTTCTGGACGTTGAGCAATCCGGCGAGTTCCGGATTGAAGTGGCGGAACAGGTTTCCGTACTTGAGGAACGCGGGCATGATCTCGCCGAGCGCATCGAACCCGCCGCCGCTCAGGATGTGCATGATGTCGTGGATCTGCACGCCGCGCAGGAAGAAATATTCGAAGCTCGAGCGCGGCTCGAAGGTCGGGATGATGTCCACCTGCATGCCGGCGGTGACGAGCTGGTTGTACCAGATGCCGCCGACCGAGCCCGGCGGGCACGACTTCATGTCCTCGCGCGTCAGCCGGGCAAGCCAGCGCTCGTCGAGCCATTTGTCGAATTCGGGCCAGTCCTTGCGGGCATCGTTGAACAGTTCCTCGATACGGCCATGGTCCTGCACCTCGCGCACCGCTTCGATCAGCATCGGAATGCCATAGGTCGGCGGGTAGTCGCGGCCGTTGCGCTTCAGGCACTGGGTGTTGACCCATTCCCGAATGCGATAATCGTTCATGTATTTGGACGAGCTAATGAGCACGCTGCTCGTCGTCTCGACCTTCTGGCGGCCCCGCTGCAGGTACGGGAGATCGTCTTCGTTCATGTCGCTCTCTCCCTTCAGGCTGCGGCCGCTTCGACCCTGGTGATGACCGGGCTGACGAATTCGCCCGGCAGCTCGCCGGTGAACGCGCCGTTCTCGAAGGTCGAAACACCGTTCACCAGCGTCAGGCGCATCGGCGCGGCGTCGCGACTGAAGCGCCAGGTGAAGCCGCCCTTGCCGTCCGGCACGTCAAAGGCGCGCATGAGCGGACGCTGCTGGATCTCGTCGAGATCGAACACCGCGATATCGGCACGGTAGCCGGGCTTGAGTACGCCGCGATCGCCAAAGTTGAAATGCTCGGCCTGCTTGCCGGTCTGGACGTAGATCGCTTCCTCCAGCGTCAGTTCGCCGTTCTTCACAAACTGGGTCAGCAGCAGGATGTTCTCGCCGCCGCCGCATAGCATCTGACCATGCGCACCGGCATCCGAGATGTTGGCGACGGTCTGCTTGTCCTTGAGCATCTCGATCGTCTCTTCCTGCGCCATCGGATGCGGCACGCGGCTGATGATCGACTGCACGCCGTTGGCGATCACCCAATCGGCCAGCGCGTCGGACGGATGCTTGCCGGTCTGCTCGGCCAGCTCCTTGAGGTTGAGGTCGAGCGGGCCGGCGCCGGTCTCGGAGTCCATCAGCAGCATCATGTGCGGATTGGCGACGAGCGACTGCTTGAACGCCTTGTTGTCCCAGCTGTCGCGGGCGCGGGCGCGGAAATCGGGATCGCGCAGCAGTGCGAGCTTCTCTTCCTCGGTCTGCGCCTGGACGACTTCGTGCCAGACATATTCATTGGCCTGGGCGAAGGACGAGCTGCTGAAGAAGTTGAGCGCGGTCGTGGGCGGCACATGCGCGAAGCTCGGCCAAAAGTCGAAGCCCTCTGCCTTCTGCTTCGCGGTGATCGCCCACATCTTCTCGCGGATCGAGTCCTGGAAGCGGAGCAGGCCACCAGCGCCCGCCATCTGCACGCGCACGCCGCGATCGCGGCAGAGATTGCCGAGGCGTTCCATCTGCTCGGGCGCGCGCAGCTTGAAGAAGGTGTCGAGGATCACCTGGAGCTGGCTGCCCGGACGGCTGGCAAGCACGCCGATCAGCGCGGACCATTCGGCATCATCGGCGACCAAGCTTGGAACCGGACGATCCTTGCTGTCATGATCCATCAGGTTGGACGACATGCCGAGAGCGCCGCCGTCGATCGCGTCCTCGAGCAGCGCGCACATCTTGCGGATCTCGTCCGGCGTCGCCACGCGCTCCCACGCGTCCATGCCCATCACCGCCAGGCGGATCGCGATATGGCCGGCATAGCCCGCGACATTGGTCGAGGTCTTGCACTTGGCCTCCATCGAGGCGCGATATTCGGACCAGGTCGACCAATCCCAGGGCAGCATCTCGAGGAACGGCTTTTGCGGCACTTCCTCGAAGAAGGAGAAGATGTTGACCATCTCCATGCGGACCTGGGGATCAGGGTGGACCGGCGCGGCCGTGAAGCCGCAATTGCCGATCACGACGGTGCTGACGCCATAGCCGGGCAGCGGATCGAGGCTCGGCTGCCACCACATGACGGCGTCCATATGCGTGTGCGGTTCGATGAAGCCGGGCGAGACGATGCAGCCGCTGGCGTCCACCAGGCGCTCGCCCTCGACCGGCGCGAGGCCGGCGGCGATCTCCGCGATCACGCCGCCCTTCACGCGCACGTCCGCAGCATAGGAGGAGGCGCCGGTGCCGTCGACCACGGTGCCGCCCTGAATCAGAATGTCCGTCATGGCTCTCTCCATCTTTTATCCCGGCGATAACGCCATATGATATCTAAGATTGCAAGGTTAGATATAGCTCTCAAGCGACCGTTGATCGACAATCTCGATGCCGTAGCCATCGAGGCCGACATACAGGGTGTCGCTGTTGCTCAGCAGCGTGACGCGGTGGACGCCGAGATCGGTCAATACCTGCGCGCCGATGCCATATTCGCGCAGCGCAACCTTACGGGCGCCGCTCTCCTCGCGGCCGTCCAGCCGGGCGCGGATGACGCAGGCGACCAGGTCGGGCGCCGTCGAGCTGAGCACCACCACCACACCGCTGCCGGCCTCGGCGATCGTCTTCATCGCGCGATCGAGCATGCCGCTGCGGCCCCCTTCCTCGCCGAACAAATCGGGCAGCGGCGAATGCACGTGCATGCGCACCAGCACGGGCCGGCCGGTGTCGATATTGCCCTTTACCAGCGCGACCACTTCGCCGCCGGTGATGACGTTGCGATAGGAGACGACGCGCCAGTCAGCGCCCCAGCGGCTCTTGAACGGCATCTCCGCGCGCCGCTCGACCAGCTGATCGTGACGGCGGCGATAGGCGATCAGGTCGCGGATCGTGCCGATCTTGAGCTTGTGGTGGCGTGCGAAGGGGATCAGGTCGTCGAGCCGCGCCATCGTCCCGTCCTCGTTGAGGATCTCGCAGATCACGCCCGACGGGTTGAGCCCCGCGAGCCGCGCGACGTCGACCGCCGCCTCGGTATGGCCGGCGCGGACGAGCACCCCGCCCTCGCGCGCGATCAGCGGGAAGACATGGCCGGGAGTGACGATGTGCTCGGGGCCGTTGCTCGCATCGATCGCCACCGCGATCGTCCGGGCACGGTCGGCAGCGGAGATGCCGGTGGTCACGCCGTCGCGCGCCTCGATCGAGACGGTGAAGGCGGTCTCGAACTGGGTGCCATTGTTGCGGCTCATCAGCTCGAGCCCGAGCTGGTCGACCCGCGCCTTGGACAACGCCAGGCAGACCAAGCCGCGCCCGTGCGTCGCCATGAAGTTGATCGCGGCGGGCGTCGCCATCTGTGCGGGGATGATCAGGTCACCCTCATTCTCCCGGTCCTCATCGTCGACCAGGATGAACATGCGGCCGTTACGCGCCTCGTCGATGATCTCCTCGGGGCTGGCGAGGAAGGAATGCGGCAGCGCGATCGGGGAAAGGCTGGCCATCACAGCACCTCGAACAAGCCGGCAGCACCCATGCCGCCGCCGACGCACATGGTGACGACGACGTACTTCACACCGCGCCGTTTCCCTTCGATCAGCGCATGGCCGACCATCCGCGCGCCCGACATGCCGAAGGGGTGGCCGATCGCGATCGCGCCGCCATCGACGTTGAGCCGCTCGTCGGGGATGTCGAGCCGGTCGCGGCAGGGCAGCACCTGGGCGGCAAAGGCCTCGTTCAGCTCCCACAGCCCGATATCGTCGACCTTGAGGCCGTGACGTTCAAGCAGGCGCGGCACGGCGTAGATGGGGCCGATGCCCATCTCCTCGGGCGGGCAGCCGGCGATCGCCATGCCTCGATAGGCACCGAGCGGTGCCAGCCCCTCGCGCGCGGCGGCGCCGGCTTCCATCAGCACGCAGGCGGCGGCGCCGTCCGAGAGCTGGCTGGCATTGCCCGCGGTGACATAGCGCCCCTGCCCGACCAGATCGCCACCGGACCAGACCGGCTTCAGGCTCGACAGGCCTTCGAGCGTCGTGTCGGCGCGGAAGCCCTCGTCCCGGGCAAGGGTGACTTCGTGCTCGGTCTTCTCGCCGGTCGCCTTGTCGGTGACGATCATCCGCGTGGCCAGCGGCGCTAGCTCGGCATCGTAGCGGCCGGCGGCATAGGCGGCGGCAGTGCGCTGCTGGCTCTGCAGCGCATAGGCATCCTGCGCCTCACGGCTGATGCCATAGCGCTCGGCGACCAGCTCGGCAGTCTCGATCATCGGGACGTACATCTGCGGGCTGTGCGCGAGCACGGCCTGCGACTGGGCGCGATAGCTGTTCTTGAGCGCGTTCTGGACGAGGCTGATCGACTCGACCCCACCGCCCACCGCGACTTCCATGCCATCGTCGACGATCTGCTTGGCCGCGGTGGCGATCGCCATCAGCCCGGAGGCGCATTGCCGGTCGACGGACATGCCGGCGACGCTGGCGGGCAGTCCCGCGGCCGCCGCGGTCAGCCGGCCGATATTATAGCCCTGCGTCCCCTGCTGCGCCGCGCAGCCGATGATCACGTCCTCGACCCGCGCCGGATCGATATCGGCGCGGCGGACCGCTTCGGCAACGGCATGGCCAGAGAGCAAGGGTGCCTCGGCATCGTTGAAGGCACCGCGATAGGCCTTGCCGATCGGCGTGCGGGCAGTGGAGACGATAAGAGCTTCGCGCATGGGCTGTCCTGTTGCCGGCGCCCGGGCGCCGTGGTTCGAGCCGATCTATTCCCCTGCCCCCGTGCCCTCTATTGCCGATGGGGGATCAGGCACGTCGCCATGCGGCATCGAGCCGCGAACGGGCCATGCGGCATCGACCCGCAAGACCAGTATCAGGCCGCGAGGCCGGCCTGGCGCCAACGCGCGAACTCGGTCACCTGCTTGCCCACCGTTGCCAACTGCTCCGCCACCTTGGGATCGAGGCACGCGCCCTCGGCATCGAAGATCGGGCCCGAGGCGTTCACCGCCGCGCCGAACGGCGTCGGCCAGGCACGCAGCGCATGCGCGATCGAGCGCATCGCCACCAGGGTGGTGCCGCAAGCCTGCCAGCCATAGGCCGTAACGATCGAGCCGAAGGCGCGGCCGTCGAGATAGGGGCGTTCGTCGCTTGCCAGATCCTCGAGCAAGTCGAGGACGTTCTTGATCGGGCCGGACAGGCTGCCGTGATAGCCCGGCGAGCCGACGATGATGCCGTCGCACCCACGCACCGCCTCGACGAAGCGGCATTCATCCACGGTCCGCTCAGTGCGGCCGGGGATATAGAGCGGCAGGCTGGCCAGGAATGGGCCATCGAACAGCTCGGTCTCCGCGCCTTCCGCGGCGGCCGCGTCGAGCGCGCAGCGCACCACGCGCTCGCTGCTCGAATCGTGCCGCGCCGTGCCTCCGATGCCGATGATCCTGATCGCGCCGCCCATGTTCCGCTCCATTGTTCTTCGAGCGCTTCGGGTACGCCCCGCCCGGGCAGCGGGTCGAGTGCCCAGTCCCGATGCCAGCGATCACAATCGGGCAACAAAGAAGACCAGCGATGCCCTTAGGCTAACGGTCGCGCCGCCAAACGGCATTTGAAACGGGAAGTCCCCAAGTCGAGGGTCGAACGCGAAAACAGCCCTGACTAGAGAGTTCTCAAACAATGCGTTTTTCCCTGATTGTCGAAGCGCAGATCGTCGATGCGTCACCACGCGGCGAACGCCAGGTCTTCGAGGAACTGGTCGAGCAGGCATTGCTCGCCGAGCAGCTCGGGTTCGACGTGATCTGGGCGGTCGAGCACACCTCGCTCACCCATTATGCCCATATGAGCGCGCCGGAGACCTTCCTTGCCTATGTCGCGGGCAAGACCAGCCGGATCGGCATCGGCCACGGCGTCGTCTGCCTGATGCCGGCGATGAACCACCCGATCAAGGTCGCCGAGCGCATCGCAACGCTCGACATCCTCTCCAAGGGGCGGCTGCATTTCGGCGTCGGCAAGGGCGGCAGCCAGCAGGAGGCCGGCGCCTATGGCTATGATCTGAAGCAGCTCCAGCCGATCATCGACGAGGCGATGTACCTCATCCCAAAGATGTTCGTACAGGACGAGATCGAGCACAACGGCCCGCACATCAACATCCCGGCCCGGCCGATCCATCCCAAGCCCTATCAGGCGCCGCATCCGCCGATGTACCTGGCGTGCACCAATCTCGATACGCTCGCCCGCGCCGGCAATCGCGGCTTGGGCGCACTGGTGCTCGGCTTTGGCGGGCCTGAGGAGGTCGCCAAGAAGAACAAGATCTACCGCGACGCCTGGGCCAGCCGCGATCCCGCCGACCAGGTCGGCTATCGCCCGATCCAGCATCTCGCCGCGCTGTGCCCGACGATCGTGCTCGATGATGCGGCGAAGGCGCGCGAGATCGGCATCCGCGGCCAGCGCTATTTCTACGAATCGCTCAACTATTGGTACGGCGGCGGCCCGCGCCCGGATCCCGAGACGTGGGGAGACGAGTTGGTCGAGGAAGGCACAGACACGATTATCACCACCAAGCTCGCCTCCGAGACGGTGACGATGGACCTGCGCCCCGACGAGAATGGCCGCCGCCCGAGCGAAGGCATCCTCAGCGCGAAGAATGCCTATGGCAGCGTCGCGGACTGCATCGACTATGTCGAGCAGCTCGCCGCCGCCGGCGCCGACGAGATATTGTTTATGACCAACATGGGCACCGTGCCGCAATGGGCGCAGCTCGAGACGCTGCGCAAGATCGGCACGCATGTGATCCCGCACTTCCGGTGATTAGCGCGGGCAGGACCGCGGTCGTCACCGGCGCCGCTTCCGGGATCGGCGCGGCGCTGGCGCGGCATGCCGCCAGCCTGGGCATGGCGGTGGCGGCGTGCGACCGCGATGCGGCCGGGCTGGAACAGCTTCGCGGCGCGTTCGCGACGGCAGGGGTCCCGCATCGGCTCCGCGCGCTCGACGTGACCGACGCGGCGAGTATGGCTGCCTTCGCCGGCGAGACGGCCGAACTCGCGCCGGTCACGCTGCTGTTCGCAAATGCCGGGTTGCTGCGGCTCGGCAGCGTGCTGGACATGCCGCTCGACCAATGGCGCGCGCTGTTCGAGGTGAACGTCCTCGGCGTGGTCGTCACGCTCCAGGCGTTCGTCCCCACGATGGTTGCCCAGGGCGAGCCGGCGCGTGTGGTGGTGACCGGCTCGACCGGATCGATGGTGACCGCGCCCGACCTCGCCGCCTATTGCGCGACCAAGCATGCTCTCTGGCCGCTGGTCGAGGAACTCGCGGGCGAGCTGGTGGGGACGCCGGTCGGCGCATCGCTGCTAATGCCTGGCGCGGTGGCGACGCACATCTTCAAGGACGTCGATCCCGAGCGCGAGGTCCCCGCCAATTCGATCACCCCCGAGCGTGCAGCCGAGATCGCCTTTGCCGGCGCGGCGCAGGGCCTGCCGAAGATCCTTACGCATCCCACCTATGTCCGGCGCGCCCGCGAGCGCTTCGATCAGGTGGTGGTCGAACTGTCAGGCGATATGCACGACTAGGCAGTCGGCTCTCCAGACGGTTCGCCGCCGGACAGGTCGTACCAGAAGAAGATCATTCCCTCGCGCTCGACGGTCAGCCAACTGCGCAAGCGCGGGCGCGGCATGCCCGGGCGATGTGGGGCATTCCAGCAGATACCATCCGCACCGTAGCGCCATTGGTGGAAGGGGCAGACGATCGTCTCACCCTCCACCCAGCCGCGGTCGCCCATATAGGCATAGGCATGTGGACAATGCGCATCGGTAACCGCCGCAACGCCGCGCTTGGTGCGGAACAGCAGCAATTCGCGGCCAGCATGGCGGAGCGGCAGCAGGACACCTGGCGCCAAGTCCGCGCTTGGGCTGGCACGCACCCAGCCGATCGGATCGGGCGCCCCGCTCAGATGATCGACGCGCCGCCGTCGACCGCCAGCACCTGGCCGGTGATGTGCGCGCCGGCATCCGAGGCGAGCAGCAGCGTGGCTCCCTTCAAGTCGTCGTCGGTGCCCAGCTTGCCGCGCGGCGTATCGCTCCTGAGGTCGTCGCCATGCTTGTCGAGGACATAGCCGGTGAGCTTGGACGGGAAATAGCCCGGCGCCAGCGCATTGACGTTGATCCCGAGCGGTCCCCATTCCGCCGCCAGCGCACGAGTGAAGTTGATCAGGCCGCCCTTGCTGGCGTTATAGGCGATCGTGCCGATCATCCGCGGATGATGGCCGAGCAGTCCCTCCACCGACGCAATGTTGAGGATCCTGCCCCAGCCGGCCGGAATCATGAACTCGCGTGCGACGGCCTGGGCCATAAGGAACGGGCCGGTCAGGTTCACCGCCATCAGCTTGTTCCAGCCGTCGAGCGGCATCTCTTCGGTCTTTGAGCCCCAGGAGGTGCCGGCATTGTTGACCAGAATGTCGATCCGCCCGCCCGCGGCCTTCACCGTCTCGGCGATGCGCGTCGCCTCTTCGGGCTTGCCGACATCCGCCGCGATCGCGCTCGCCTCGATGCCGAGAGTCTGGAGATGCGCGACGGCCTGGTCCAGTTCGGCCTGCTTCCGCGCGGTCAGGATGATCTTCGCGCCGAACTCGCCCAGTGCCTCGGCCATGGTCAGGCCGAGCCCGCGCGAGCCGCCTGTTACCAGGGCGGTGCGGCCAGTCAGGTCGAAAAGCGTCTTGAGGGATGTGGTGGTCATGAAAGTCCTTCTTCAGCCGGCGGTGTAGCCGCCGTCCACGTACAGGGTCTGGCCGGTGATGAAGCCGGACGCGGGGGATGCGAGGAACAGCAGCGCGCCCATCAGATCCTCGGTCTCGCCGAGGCGGCCGAGCGGAGTGCGCTCGACGATCCGCGCATAGAGCTGCGGCTGCGTGCGGACGAGCTCGCGGTTGAGATCGGTGACGATCACCGTGGCGCCGAGCGTGTTGACGGTGATGCCGTCGCCGCCGAACTCGAACGCGCAGGCCGCGCCGAGATTGGCGAGCCCGGCTTTGGACGCGCAATAAGCGGTGCGGTTCGCCATGCCGCGCCCCGACAGGATCGATCCCATGTTGATGATCCGGCCATAGCGGCGCTCGATCATCGCCGGCGCGAAGGCGCGGATGACATGAAAGGCGCCTGCGACGTTGACTTCGAGCACGCGCAGGAATTCCGCCGGATCGACATCGAGCAAAGCCTGCGGGTTGGTGATGCCGGCATTGTTGAACAGGATGTCGATCCGCCCGAAGCTGGTCTCCACCTGCTTCGCCGCGGCGACGATGCCTGCCGCATCCGACACGTCCGCCTCGACGATCAGGGCACGCCTTCCGGTCTCCTCGACCGCTGCGGCCGCCGCTTCGAGCTTGGCACGGTTGCGCGCGATCAGCGCGACATCAGCGCCCGCCTCGGCCAGCGCCCGTGCGCCCGCCGAGCCGAGCCCGCCGCCGCCGCCGGTGACCACCGCCACCTGCCCATCAAGCGCGAAGCGGCCAATCCCGCTCACGCCGCGTCCGACCAGTCGACGAAGGACCGGAGCTCGATCAGCGCCGCGACGCGCGCACGCAGATAGGCATATTGCCCCGCCAGCAGGGCATCCTCGCTGAGCGCCAGCCGATCGGCGATCGCCAGCATCTCGAGCAGCATCGCGGCTTCATCCCCCTCACGCATCTCGCTTTCCCTCACAGCCGATAGCCATCCTGCCGCTCGTCGCTCCAGCGCCGCGCCTTGTAGGCAAAGCCCTGGAACTCGGCGCGCGGCACCTCGTGCACGTCGACCCACATGTTGCTGCGTTCCTTGATCGCCGCACGCACCGAGGTGCACAGACGGGTCCGCTCCTCGACCGAGAGTGCGGCCTGGTGCTCGGCCACCGCGATCTTCACCTCGACCTCGGTCTTGCCGTCACGGGTGTAGACGCGGCCCTTATACTCGCCGATCTCCGGGTGGGCGAAGACGGCGGCGTCGAACATCGACGGCCAGATATTGTTGCCGCGGATCTTCATCATGTCGTCGAACCGGCCGATCGTGCCGCATTCGATCGCGTTCCACGCGCCGCCGCCGCATTCCTGCCAAGGCACGAAGCGTGCCGCGTCGCCGGTGCGGAAGCGCACCGCCGGGCTGCCCTCGACCGAGAGATTGGTGACGACCATCTCGCCAAGTTCGCCCGGCGCCACGGGAGAACCGGTCCCGGGATCGACGATCTCGATCAGATGCTCCCATTCGAACAGCCGGATCAGCCCGCGCGCGCCGTTAGCGCCGAACACGCCGGCCGACGCGGTCGAGCCGCCAAAGCCGTTGAGCTGGGTGCTGCCATAGCCTTCCTGCAGCCGGCAGCCCCAATGCTCCTCGATCTTCGCCGCCCATTCGAGCGGATAGCCTTCCGCCGCGATGAACAGGCCGTGCATGTCCGGAAACGCCTCGCGCGGCACGATCCCGCGGGCGAGCAGCGCCTCGGTCAGCGTGTGGAGATAGTTGGTCGAGGCATAGATGAAATGGACGCCGCCGAGCTTGAGCATCAGGTCGATCTTGGACTCGGTCGAGGTCGCGCCGCCGACATGGAAGCCGGTCGCCCCCAGGATGCGGATCGCCTCGCCCGGGCCCCAGCCGCCGGTGGTCATGCCGCCAGCCGGCACGCAGTTGATCGCGGTGTCGCCCTTGCGCAAGCCCGCCATGTACCAGGGCAAGGCGTGGAGATAGCCGAGCATATGGACGTCGCGCTGGGTGCGGCCATAGATCTCCTGCCCTTGTCCCGAGGTGCCGCTGGTCATGCTGATATGCACGACCTCGTCGTGGTCGACGCCCAGCCGCGTGCCGAACGGCGATGCGTCCTGCTGGTCCTGCAGGAAGTCCGCCTTGGCCGAGGTGCCCATCGCCTTGGTGAAGCGATCTAGGCTGCCGACTTCGCCGCCCGGCAGCCCGGCCGCATCCAGCTTTGCGCGATAATAGCTGCTCTTCGCGTATAGCCGGCGGCAAAGCGCCTGGATCTTTCGCAGCTGATGCGCCTCCAACTCCGTACGCGTCGCTTCGCCGAAGCGGCGCAGCAACGGCGAGGCGGCGAAAGGATCGGCGAGCACGCTCAACCCTCCGAGGGCCGGAATGCCGGCAGTGTGATCTCCGGCGTGACGCGGTTGAACGCGATCTCGACCGGCATGCCCGCACGGACATCCTCGGGCGCGATGCCGATGAGGTTGCCAGTCATCCGGCAGCCCTCGTCGAGCGCGACGATCGCGACGACATAGGGCACCTCATCGGCATAGATGTCGCGCGGCACCGGGTGGCGGACGACGATCCAGCTGAACACCGTACCCTTGCCGCTCGCCTGCGCCCATTCGGGCCGCTCGAGCGATCCGGGGCAGAAGGTGACCGGCGGGAAGAGAAACTCCCCGCTCGACGCGCAGCGCTGGAGCATCAGCCTGCCCTCGCGCATGCCGTCCCAGAACGGCGTGCTCTCCGAATCGGGAACGGGCAGCGGCTTGGTATAGGCGGTCTGTTGCATCTCAGTTCCTCAGGATCATGGCGCTGCCGCAGGTCATCGCACCCGCAGTGGTGAGCGCGATCTCGGCACCCTTGATCTGGCGCGCGCCGGCGGTGCCGCGCAGCTGCTCGACCGCCTCGATCACATGGTTGAAGCCGTGGATATACGCCTCGGAGAGCAGGCCGCCGTGCGTGTTGAGCGGCAGCGCGCCGTCGCGCGCGATGCGGCCGCCCATCACGAAGGGGCCACCCTCGCCTTCCTTGCAGAAGCCGAGCCCCTCCAGCGCCATCAGCACCGAGTAGGTGAAGCAGTCATAGATCTCGGCAACGTCGACATCCTCGGGGCCGATGCCGGCGCTGCCCCAGAGATCGTCGGCGAGATATTTGAAGCAATTGTGCGAATGGCTCGGCCAGCGGATCGCGTCGAAGAGGTCGTCGCCCTGGCTCGGCCCGCCGCCATAGGCCCCGCCCATGATGTAGACCGGCTTCTGCTTCAGGTCGCGGGCATGCTCGGCGGAGGTGATGACGACCGCGCACGCGCCGTCGCTCTCCAGGCAGATGTCGTACATGCGGAACGGATCGACGATGAAGCGCGAGTTGTAATAATCGTCTTTGGTCATCGGCGTGCGCTGCATCGCCCGCTCGTTGATCACGGCATTGTCGCGGAACGTCGTGGCGATCTCCGCCCAATGCTCCTCGGTCGTGCCATAATCGATCATGTGGCGCCGCGCCCACATCGCCATCGCCTGCGGATAGGTGATCCAGCCGAGCGGCGCGGTGTATTGCGTCACGCCATAGGCCGACAGGTCGCGCCCGCCCCCGAGGCGAAACCCGGAGCGCCCGTTCATCGCGCGGAAGCAGACGACGTTCTTGGCCAGCCCCGCCTCGATCGCCGCGGTCGCCGCCAGCGTGATCAGGTTCGCGCCATTGCCGCCGGCTGCATAGTCGACCGCATAGCCGGCGTTCTCGATGCCCATCTCGGTCGCCACGCCGATCGCGGGGGCGCTGTCGTTGAAGTTGAAGCTGACGATACCGTCGATGTCGGCGACGGTGAGGCCGGCATCCTCGATCGCCTTGAGGCAGGCTTCGGTCGCCAGGCTCCGCACCGTGCGGCCCGAGGCCTTGGTGTAGTCCGTATTGCCGATCCCGGCGATGGCGTATTTGTCACGCAGCTTGAACATAGGTTTCAGTTTTCCTTGCGCGCGCCGAAGCGAGGGGCGCGCTTTTCCTTGAAGGCGATCAGGCCTTCGGTGGCGTCGGGCTCGGTCGTGGCGTAGTTGTGGACGAAGGCGATCTCCTGCCGGAGGCCCTCCTCGTACGTCGTCTCGAGCGTGAGGTTGGCGAGCCGCTTGGCGCCGGCGAGACCGACAGGGCTTTTGGCGGACATGCCCTCGATCCAGCCCTGCGCCGCCGCGATCAGTTCGCCATCGGGCACGACCCTGGTAACCAGCCCCCAGCTCTCGGCAGCGCGTGCGTCGAGCAGGTCGCCCGTCAGCATCAGATGCTTGGCGCGGAGCAGCCCGATCGCGCGCGGCAGGCGCTGCGATCCGCCCGCGCCGGGAAGCTGCCCGAAATTGAGATGGCCGTCGCCGATCCTCGCGCTCTCGGCGGCAATCGCCATATCGCACGCCAGCAGCAACTCGATCCCGCCCGCGACGCACACGCCATTGACGGCGGCGATCCAGATCGCGCGCGCCTTCTCGATGCCGGTCAGCATCGCGAAGAAATCGTCGAGGAACGCCTGGAACGCCGCGGGATCCTGATAGAGGCGGATATAGCCGTCGAGATCGCCACCTGCCGAGAAGCTCCGCCCCGCACCGGTCAGCAGCACGAAGTCGATGCCGGGCGTGGCCTCGACCTCGGCGACCACCGCCTTGAGTTCCTTGACCGTCGCCCAGTCGAGCGGATTGAGCTTGTTGGGCCGGGCGAGCGTGACGCGCGCGATGCGGCCGTCAAAGGCGAGCGTGAGGTTCTGGTACGTCATGCCGGCACCGCCCAGCGCTTCTTCGCGTCGGCAGTGAGTTCGCCCTTGGCGACCTTGCCGCCCGACGAGCGGGGCAGATCGTCCATTAGGACGAGATATTCGGGAAACCATTCGCGCGAGACGCCGCGCGTCTTGAGATGGCTGGTGATCGCCTCCAGCGTCACTTCCTGGTTCGGACGCGGCGCGACATAGATGCAGACGCGCTCGCCGAACACAGCATCGGGCGCCGGCACGGCGGCGACCAGCGCCACCGCCGGATGCGTCGCCACCTCGGCTTCGATCGCGGGCGCCGACAGGTTCTTGCCGCCCCGGATGATGAATTCGGAGGTGCGTCCGACGACGCGGAGATAATCTGCGTCATCCAGCTCGACGATGTCGCCCATCATCATCCAGCCATCCTCGGTGAACAGCTTGGCATTGGCCGCGTCATCGTCCCAATAGCCGAGGCAGGTTGCAGGGCCCCGACAACCGGGCTGCCCCCGGCCCTGGACCTCTTCGCCCGTGACCGGATCGAACAGGCGCACTTCCATCTCGGGAATGACCTGACCGGCAGTGTTGAGCCGCCGGTCGCGCGTATCGGCGGCGGTGGTGCGGCTGAGCGCACCGGTCTCGTTCGAGCCGTAGAATTGCAGCACCGCGGCGCCGGTCACTTCCTCGAATTCGGCCGCGCGGCGATAGGGCACCGCCTCGCCGCCGGTGAACATCGAGCGCAGCGAGGACAGGTCGCGCGGGCGCTCGGCCTGCTCGTTGAGCAGCATGATGAATTGCGTCGAGACGCAGCACAGCACCGTCACGCGCTCGCGCTCGATCATGTCGAGCGCGACGCCCGCGTCGAATTTGGGCAGCACGACCGTGGGGCAGCCAAGGATCGTCGGCGAGAAATGCGCGGTCCACAACCCGAAGCCGAACGGCATCGGCACCGCGCCCAGGAACACCTCATCCGGGCCGAACCGGCCCGCCTCGGCGGCCAGCTGGTGGAAATAGAACCAGCGGTTCTGCGTGTGCATCACGCATTTGGGCATGCCGGTGGTGCCCGAAGTCGAGTTGATCAGGAACAGCGCATCGGGATCGGCGGGCGGGAACGGTGCATGTGCGGGCGCCTCACCCGCGCTCCAGTTGCGGAAAGCGATCAGGTCGGGAACCGCGAGCCAGTCCGCGACCGGCGCGCCCTGCGCCTGCACCGCCCCAACCAGTTCGGGCAGCGTGCGGTCGCGCATCTGCTCGTGCGCGATGATCAGCGACGCGCCGGTGCGCTTGAGCAGATGGACGATCTCGGCGACGCCGGCACGCGCGCCGATGCCGACCGCGACCATCCCTGCACGCTCGACGCCGAGCAGCGCCGCGTGCACCGCCGGCCCGTCGGGCAACAGCACCGCGACGCGCGCGCCGGGTGCCAGCCCCTTGGCGGCGATCAGCGCGGCGATGTGCCAGGCGGCGCGGTCATAGGCGCCCCAGGTGAAGCTGCCCTCGGGCGTGATCCAGGCGGACTGTTCGGGACGCGTCGCGGCAAGCTCAGCCACCCGGTCGGAAAGGGCGCGGTCACTCCACCAGCCGGCGGCACGATAGCGGGCGGCGGCTTCCGGATCAGCGCGCAGGCTGCGTGCGACCTCAAGCGGCTTCACTACGGATCTCCTCGATGGCCCCCAGGCCGAAGGTCCGGTCGGCGCCGAGCGGCGCGGACAGGACATGCTCGGCGACGCGCGCGCGGTGGAAGCCGGGTGTCCCCCAGGCCTGACCGAGCGCGAGACTGCGCTTGAGCAGGAAGTGGACGTCGACTTCCCAGCTATAGCCCATCGCCCCGTGCACCTGGACCGCTGCATGCGTCGCCGCCTCGGCCGCGGCGGTGGCCGCGATCTTGGCGTGGCTGATCCGCACCGGCGATGCGCTCGCGGCGGCAGCGAGGAGCACTGGACGGGCGAACTCGACCTTCACTTGCGCAGTGGCGAGGTGATGCTTGATCGCCTGGAACGATCCGATCGGCTTGCCGAACTGCTGGCGCTCGCTGGCATAGGCGACCGAGAGATCGACCGCGCGCTGGGCCAGTCCCAGCAGCTGCGCCGCGGCGAACAGCACGCCATGGTCGAGCGCCTTGTCCCACAGTCCGGCACCGATGCGCGTCTCCGCCGAAGGGCGCCAATGCACGCGGAACAGGCGCCGGAACGGATCGATGCTGGCCTGGCGAGTCAGCGAGACTGCATCGCGCGGTAGGAGGTGCAACGCGTCCGCATCCGCGAGCAGCAGTGCCGTCGCGCTATCGGCGTCGACAACGAACGGGTTGATCGGATGCCCCACCGCGATCGTCGCGCCAGAGAGCGCCTCGCCCAGATCGGCACCCGCCGCCACGAGCAGCGGAATCGCTACCCCGGCATGCTCGACGAGCGGCTCGGGCAGCGCGGCATAGCCGCAGGCCGTAGCGATTAGCGCCATCTCCACTGCACCCAGGCCGCTTCCGCCGGCGGTCTCCGGCGCCATCGTGCCGGGTAAACCCAGCCCGACGATCTGTTCCCAACGCGCCGCATCGCGCGACTCGCCGCTCTCCAGCAGTCGGCGCAGGTCCGCGCCCGAGCAGTTCTCCGCCAGCATCTGGCCGACCATCTCGGCCAGCATCTGCTGCTCGTCGGTGAGGCGGAAATCCATGACTACCTCGGCATGCCGAGCATGCGCTCGGCGATGATGTTGCGCTGGATCTCGTTCGCGCCCGCATAGATCGGGCCCGCCAGCGAGAAGACATAGCCGTCGAGCCAGTCGCCGATATCGGCAGCGGCATCGGGCGCGGCGCCGGTAAGCTCGGCCTCGGCACCGAGGATCGCCAGCGCGGTCCGGTGGAGATCGAGATCGAGCTCGGACCAGAATATCTTGTTGGTGCTCGTCTCCGGCCCGATCGCACCGCCCGCCATCAGCCGGCTCGCGGTGGCGTAGATCGACAGCGCATAGGCGTCGGCATCCATCCACGCCTGGAGCACGCGCGCGCGCACCTCCGGCTCGACGCCGTCTGCGCGGCCGCGATACAGCGCGACCAGCTTCGCCGCCGCGACCTGGAAGCGCGCCGGGCTGCGCAGCATCAGCCCGCGCTCGAAGCCTGCGGTGGACATGCAGACCGACCAGCCCTGCCCTTCCTCGCCCAGCCGGTTGGAAACGGGCACACGGACCGCGTCGAGGAACAGCTCGGCGAACACCGGCTTGCCGTCGAGCCGCGCAATCGGGCGCACCGTCACGCCCGGCGCATCCAGCGGGAAAAACACCAGCGACAGCCCCTTGTGGCGCTCGCTGCCCGGCTCTCGGAACAGGCCGAACGCCCAATCGGCATGCACCGCGCGCGACGACCAGATCTTGTGGCCGGACAGGACATAGTCGTCGCCATCGCGCACGGCCGTCGCACGCACGCCGGCGAGATCGCTGCCCGCGCCCGGCTCGGACCAGGCCTGCGCCCAGATCTCGTCGCCCGACGCCATTGCCGGCAGAAAGCGCGCCTTCTGCTCGGGCGTGCCATATTCGATCAGCGTGGGGCCGAGCAGGAATATGCCGTTCTGGTTGACGCGTAGCGGCGCGCCGGCGCGGTAATATTCCTCCTCGAAGATCAGCCAGCGGATCAGGTCGAGCCCGCGCCCGCCATATTCGATCGGCCAGGTCACCATGCCCCAGCCGCCCCGATGCAGCGTGCGCTCCCATTCCCGGTGCGCCTCGAACCCTTCGCGCGTGGAATCGAAATCGGCCAGCGGCTCGGACGGCACATGCGCGGCCAGCCATTGGCGGACCTCGGCGCGGAAGGCCTGTTCGGCGGGGGTGTAGTTCAGGTCCATGCTTAATAGTCCGCCGTCTTGCCGGTCTCGACGAAGGCATCGCGCGCGCGCTGGCTGTCCTCGTGCAGGTACATCTCCAGCGTGAAGCCCTGCTCGAAGCGATAGCCGTGATCGACGTCGCGCGGCTCGATGCCGTTGAGCGCTTCCTTGGCGGTGGTCAGCGCCTTGCGGCTCTTGGATGCGATCACCGCGCAAAAGGCGCGCGCTTCCTCGACCAGAGCCTCGCGCGGCACCACCTTCTCGACCGCGCCGAGCCGATAGGCCTCGGCCGCGTCGATCCGGCCGCCGGTGAAGAATGCCGCGCGCACCTTTTGCAGCGGGAACATCCGCATCAGATGGCTCGCCCCGCCCATCGCGCCGCGATCGACTTCGGGCAGCGAAAAGAAGGCATCCTCCGCAGCGATCACCACATCGGACGCGCCGCAGATGCCGATACCCGATCCGATGATGAAGCCGTGCGCCGCGCTCACCACCGGCACTTCGCAGGCGCGTACCGCCTGGAAGGTCCGGTAATTGCCACGGTTGAGCGCAACGATCCGCTCGGGATGCGCCTGCATCTCCTTGATGTCGACGCCGCCGCAAAAGCCGCGCCCCTCGCCGCGGATCAGCACGCAGCGGACGTCCGGCCGGCGGCCCATGGCGGTGACGATATCGGGCATGGCATTCCAGCCGGCACTGTCGAGCGCGTTGACTGGCGGGTGATCGAGGATGATCTCGCCGATCCGGTCGGCGATCTGGGTACGTATCGGCATCAGGCAAGCTTTCGCTGGCGCGACGGGGCTGCGGTGAGCAATGCAATCCGCGCGCGCGCGTCGCGCTCGATCACCTCGAGCAATTCGGCGACGCTGGGGAGATCCTCGATCCGGCCGGCGACCTGGCCAGTCGCCATCAAGCCGCCTTGGGCGTCACCGCCCACCACCGCGCGCTGGATCAGCGCCGGCGCGGCGGCGGCGCGCATCGCCTGCGAGAGGCTGAGCCCGCCATGGCTGCGCATCCCCTGCGCCATCTTCAGCAATTCCGGCCAGGACGCGCCGGTCGCGCGCTTCGTCGCGAACCCGGCGGACAGCGCCGCCATCCACGAGCCGATCGGCCCGCGCCCGTCGATCCGCGCCAGTGCGGCGTTGCGGATCATCCGCTGCGGCATGCCATCGACCTGGTCGGTAACCAGGATGTCGTCGGTCCCCGCACCAAGATAGGCCTGCTTGACCAGCGCCGGCACCGGGCTCTCACGCGTCATCAGGAAGCGCGTTCCCATCGCGATTCCGGCGGCACCCCAGGCGAGCGCCGCCGCCAGCCCGCGCCCATCGGCGAAACCGCCCGCTGCGACCACCGGCAGGTCGACCGTGTCCAGCACCTGCGGCAGCAACACCGTCGTCGCCACCGAGCCGGTATGCCCCCCGCCCTCGCCGCCCTGCACCACCAGCATGTCGACGCCGAGCTCGGCCATCTTTCGTGCG
Organism: Sphingomonas sp. KR3-1; assembly: GCF_040049295.1. NCBI lineage: Bacteria > Pseudomonadati > Pseudomonadota > Alphaproteobacteria > Sphingomonadales > Sphingomonadaceae > Sphingomonas > Sphingomonas sp. KR3-1. The sequence continues at coordinate 160,202 of NZ_JBDZDQ010000003.1, read as the reverse complement.
TGCTTGAGCGCTCCCACGGTTGGCACGCAGCAGATGCCGGCATCGCGGAACCGCGCGATCATCTTCGCATCCGGACCGCGCCCGAAACTCACCGCGCGCACCTGCTCGCGGTTGGCGATGACGATGTCGACCAGTTCGGCGGCACCGGGCTGGAACATGTGGAAGTTCACGCCGAAGGGGCGCGCGGTCCGCCGCCGCACCTCGGCGATCTTGGCGCCGGCCTCCACCGGCGACATCACCGCTGCGCCCAGGAACCCGAAGCCGCCCGCCTCCACCGTCGCCGCCACCAGCACCGGCTCGGCAACCCAGCCCATGGCGGTCTGGATAACCGGCAGCCTGCATCCGAGCATGGCGGTCAGCGGGGTGGCGAGCGGATCGCTCATCCCGCGTTCTTATTGTTGTCGGCAGCGGCGCTCTTGCCGGTGACGCCGCCCAGCGCGTTTCCGGTGACCAGATCGTTCTGGGCATGGGCGAAATGGTGCATGTGGAACACCGCATCCATCGCGCTGCGCTTGCCGCGCAATTCCTCGACCTGGTGGATCGCCTGCTTGGTCAGCCACATGCCGAGCGATGCCTGCGCCGCGAGCTTGGCCGCCATCTCCGCCGTCGCCTGCGCCAGCTCGGCACGCGGCACGACCTTGTTGACCATGCCGAAGCCATACGCGCGCTCGGCCGGCATCCGCTCGCCGAGCAACAGGAATTCCTTGGCGACGCGCGGCGGCAGCTCGAAGCCGTGCGCGAAATACTCCACGCCCGGAATGCCCATCATCCGCGACACCGGATCCTGGAAGAAGGCGTCGTCGGAAGCGACGATCAGGTCGCATACCCAGGCGAGCATCAGCCCGCCGGCGATGCATGCGCCCTGCACCATCGCGATCGTCGGCTTGGGGATGTCGCGCCAGCGGCGGCACATGCCGAGATAGACTTCCTGCTCGCGGGTGTAGAGCAGTTCGGCGCCCGGCCGACCGACATGATCGGGGAGCAGATGTGCACGCGCGAAGCTCCGCGCGATGTCGCGGCCCGGCGTGCCGATGTCGTGCCCCGCGGAGAAATGCTTGCCCGCCCCGCCCAGCACGATCGCCTTGACGTCCGGATCGTCGACCGCGCGCCGGAACGCCGCGTCGAGCGCATAGGTCATCTGGCTGTTCTGCGCATTGTTGTAGCGCTCGCGCGACATCGTCACCCAGGCGACGCCGTCGCGTACCTCGTAGAGGACCGGTTCGTCGGTCTCGTAGACGATGTCCGCCGCTTCCGGCGTGCCCGCGCTCATCCCGTGCTCCTCTCGGTCTTTCGACTATCAATCATTATAATCTTGGGGATCGTCAACCGGATCGCCGATAGTGTCGCGGCAAGTCATTGGTGCTTTGCCGACATCGCACCGGGCGGAGCGATCACGCTGTGCGAACGGCCGGAGGATTGCCCTTCAGCAGCGTCGCGCGGATGTCGTAGGGATCGAGCCGCCGGATGATCGCCAGCGCCTCGGCGCCGGGCAGCGGCGTCTCCGCGATCTCCCCGTCAGCCTCGATATCGAAGCCCGTATTGTCGCGGACTTCGTCGAGCGGCACGCCGGGGTGCAGCGAGACCAGCCGGATCGCGTGCTGCGGGCCGCCGAAATCGAGCACGCAAAGGTTGGTGACGATCCGCCGCAACTCGAGCCGATGCGGCTTGCGGCCATCGGGCCAGCGCGCCGGATTATAGCCGACCGAGCAGACGAAATCGACTTCGCCCGCGACCAGCGCGCGCTTGCTGTGCTGGGGGAAGAAGAAGCTGTTCGGGTGCGAGATGCTGTTGCCCGGAAAACCCCGTGCGCCGAGCAGCGCCGCCTTGGGCGCGTCATGGCTGCCGATCACGCTGATATTGGTCTGGCCGAAGCGATCGATCTGCACGGGTGCCACCAGCGCATGCCGGCGTCCGCCCCAGAGATTGTCGAAGGTCCGCGCATAGGGCGCCCAGCCCTCGACGGTCGGCGAGCCCTCGCGCGGGCCGATCGGCGCCGGTTCCTCGAGGAACATGTTTTCCGCATCGGTGATCATCAGCCGCGGATTGAAGCTGAGCTTGGCCAGGCTCGCGCCCAGCCGCGGGATCGGCGTGATGCCCGTGGCGAGCCATTCGGGATCGTCGCGCCAGACCTCGGCGCACTGGGCGATCAGCAGTTCGGCGAGCGTGGCGTCGGTGTCGGCCATGCGCCGCTCCTCAATAGACCGGCGCGGGGATGGCGCGGATCGCGTCCGCCCCTCCGACCGCCGCCAGATAGGATTGCGCGTCCCCGTCGATGAATTGCGCGCGATAAGCGTCCCATGCCTCGCCCTCGGCCGCGGCATAGGTGCGCAGATGGCCGAGATCGAGCTGATAGTCGGGCGCGGCGCTGGTCGGATGCGCGCCGAACGCTGCCTCGGCCACGCCACTGATCAGCGGACGCTCGACCAGATGGAAGCGCGCATTGGCCGGCAGATCGAGTTCCGCAGTCGTCACCAGCTTCTCGGTGGTGACGAAGGTCCGGCCCGCGGCGCGCGCCATCAGTTCGTCGAAGAACGGATCGGGCGAGAGCGTCAGGACATTGCCCCTCTCGTCGGCGCGATGGACGTGGAGCAGCGCGACATCGGGGCGGATCGCGGGCATCGCGATCAGCGTCTCGCCATCGTCATAGGGGCTCGTGATCGTCCTGAAGCGCGGATTCTCGGCGATCGCGGTGCCGATGCCCACGCGGGTCGGCAGGAAGGGCAGCTGCATCGCCGCGGCGCGCAGGCCCCAATGGAGCATGCCCTCGTCCATCTCCCACACTTCGAGCCCCGCCTGGCGCGCGGCCTTGAAGTGCGGCTCGATCGGAATGTGATCGAGCGAGACGAAGGCGAAGATCAGCCGCTTGAGCTTCCCGCTCGCCGCCAGCATGCCCACATCGGGGCCGCCATAGGCGATCACGGTCAGGTCCTTGAGATCGGAACGCGCGATCGCGCGTACCAGCGCCATCGGCTTGCGACGGGTCGCCCAGCCGCCGATGGCGATCGTCATGCCATCGCGGAGCTGGTCGACGATCGCGTCGACCGACATCCTCTTGTCCAACATAAATTTCCCTCGGGCGCGCACGTTGCGCGCGGATCGCCCGTGCGGAGGCGATACTCGCACCCCCGCACGGACGAACGGTCAAACTATTCCGCGGCGAGCGCCGGCCGCTCCGTGGCGCTGGCTTCCGCAGCGGTCGGGAAACCGTAGAGCTTCTCGGCATTGCCGTAGAGGATCGCGGCCTTGGTCGGCGCGGGCACTCCCGCCATCGAGGCCTGGATGGTGCGCCAGCTATAGGGATAGTCGGCGCTGATGTGCGGATAGTCGGTCGACCACAGCACGCGCTCGGGGTTCATGAAATTGAGGTTCTTGAGCCCGAAGCTGTCGGTCATGTAGCCGAAGTAGAAATGCTCATCGATATATTCGCTGGGCAGGCGCTGCAGGCCGAACTGGTTGACCTTCTCCAGGCGCTGATAGTTGTTGTCGATCTGCTCCTTCACATAGGGTACCCAGCCGAAATCGACTTCGGCAAAGGCGACCTTGAGGTTCGGATAGCGATCGAACACGCCGTTGAAGATGAACTCGATGCAGCGGTTCGGCGCATCGAAGAAGCGGCCATAGCCGGGCAGCTTCGCCTTGTGCGGGCTCGGCTTGTAGATGCCCAGCGCGACGTGGATGTTGAAGCTGACATCCCGCTCGTGGATCGCCGCCCACAGATAGTCATGCTCGTCGGTCATGACGGTGGTGCCGGTCGGATAGGCCTGCGCCATCACCGCACGCATGCCGGGACGGCCGAGTACGCGGTTCATCTCGTCGACCGCGACCTTCACGCCGCCGCGATTGGGCAGATAGACCAGGCCGCAGAAGCGCGCCGGATCATAGGCGACATATTCCGAGACCCAGTCGTTATAGGCGCGGACCAGCGCGAGGTGGAATTCCTCGTCCTCGACCAGCGCGATCGCCGCCTGGATCGAGGGCGTCGGATACATGACCTCGGCGGTCACGCCGTCGCGGTCCTGCTCCTTGACGCGCTCGGCCGGATCCCAGCCGCCCTTGCGCATGTCCTCGAAGCGCATCCACGCCTTCATCTGCTCGGGCTCGAGGCCGGCACAGGCGTTCCAGCCGAAATTGCGCGGCCCTTCCAGGCCCTCGAAGATCCAGCCGTCCCCCTCGGGGAAGCTCTCCATCCGCGGCGCGCGGTCCTTGAACTTTTCGGCAACGCGCTTGGTGAACAGGTCGCCAGGTTCATTGAAGTGGCTATCGCCGGAGATCAGTCGCGAGCTTCCCAAAGGCATGTTCCAAACTCCTATATTGCTATCTTTTATATGTTAGCGTCGCGCGCAAAACCGGTCAATGCGGAAGGCGCTGCTTCCGACCCCGAAAAGCGGCTTTTCAGATCGCCCGGCGGGTCCCCCGCGTGGACAGGGTCCATGCCCCGATCAGCACCCCGACCGTGATCAGCGCGCCGCCCACCGTGATGAAGGTGCCGTGGATGCCGAGGTTGAGCCGGACCGGCGCGGTGAGGATCGGATTGAGGAAATGGCCGAGGAACAGCGACGCCTGAACCATCCCGATCGACTGGTTACGCGCGCCGGGGCTGACCCGATCGAGAACGCGGTTGAGGAAGAAAGGCATCGTCCAGCCGGCGCCGATTCCCTCGATCACCACGCAGAACAGGATCAGCTCATAGCTGGGCGCCAGGCCGGCGCCGATGAAGCCGAGCCCCATCAGCGTGGCCGAGATCACCAGCGTCCAGGCGCCCAGCCGGGCATAAATGAAGCCGAATGCGAAGGCCGCAAGGATCGACACCGCCGAGCTGAGCGCCGGCACCCGCGACACCAGCACCGCGCTTGTGATGCCATTGTCCTTGAGCAGGAACGGCATCTGGAACGACGGCATGGTGTGGCCGATCGACATCAGCAGCGAGAGCAGGAACAGCGGCCAGAGCTGCCAGATCGAGAAGCGGGCGCCATCGTCGTTCGCGCCGGCGGCGGGGCGATCGAGCGTGATCGGCTTGTCGAACACCAGGAAGGCGACGAGGAGCATGATCGCGGGCAGCACGAACATCACGCCGGGCGCGCGCCAGCCATATTTCTGGGCGAGCGCGCCGGCGAGCAGCATCGTGCCGACCGTGCCGATCGAGGAGATCGCCTGGCGATAGCCGATCAGCTTCGAGCGGAACGCGCCACCGAACTGTGCCGCGAGGATGCTGGTCATCGCCACATCGGCAATCACGGCGCTGAACCCGAGCACGAAGCGGCTCGCGAGCAGCGGATAATAGCCCATCGGCACGAGCTGGAGCAGCCCCGCGACGGTGGAGATGGCCAGGCTGGCGAACATCATGCCGCGCAGGTTGGTCGGGGAAACGATCAGCCCGGCCATCAGCCCGGCGAGCGCCATGCCGATCGGCGCGAGCGTGACCACGAACTGGGCGCGCAGCACCGCATCGCCCCCCGCCCCGCCATATTCCTGGGCGATCAGCTGCAGCCCGGGGACGACGCTGGTGAAGGCGAGCGCGGATTTGATGCCGCCGGTCAACAGAATGACGATGATCAGGATGCGCCGCCAGGCAGGCAATTCCTCCGCCGGCGCCGTCACCGGCGGATTCTGACTGAGGACCGATATCGTGGCCATGCTTGCAATCCTCTCTATCTTTATCCGGCTAGTTTGAAGCTAGCACCGCCGCTCTGCAACTGCCCATTCCGATCCGGCATGTCTGCGGTGCCGAAGCTGCATCGTTGGCCGGAGCAGCCGTCAGTCCAGCGTCGCGCCGCCATCGGCGACCCAGACCGCACCGGTGACCAGCGAGGCGGCCGGGCTGGCGAGGAAATGGACGATCCGGGCGACTTCGTCCGGGTGCCCCGGTGCCACCTGCCCGCCCGCGCGCGGCGGGAAGCCGCCGCCCGAGGCGCGGATCTCGGCGATCCGCGCCAGCGCCGCCTCGGTTAGCACGGGCCCCGGCGCAACGGCATTCACGCGAACCCCCGAGTCGGAAAGCTCACGCGCGAGCACGCGCGTGATCGCCTCCAGCCCGGCCTTGGACGCGGCATAGGCTGCCTTGCCGGCGGTCGGGCGGCTGCCCTGGACCGAGCCGATATGGACGATCACCCCGCCCTTGCCCGCCGCGCGCATCGCTCGTGCGACCAGTTGCGACATGCGCAACGCACCCTTCAGGTTGACGTCGAGGAGCAGGTCCCAATGCGCCTCGTCCAGATCCAGGACACCGCAGGAGGGAAACAGGCCAGCGGCGTTGACCAGGATATCGGGTGGCATCTGCGCGAAGACTTCGGACAGGGCGCGTTCCAGCCCTTGCCAATCCGAGACGTCGGCCGTGATCGCCAGCGCGCCGGGGCTGTCGATCGGCGCACGGTCGACCAGGATCGGCCGCGCCCCGGCATCGGCGAGGTGGCGGGCCACCGCGCGTCCGATCCCCGAGGCGGCACCGGTCACCATCGCCACCTTGCCGTCGAGACGCCAGAGCGCGCCCAGCGACTGATCGCCGGGCGCGCCTGACGGTTTCGGGAGTTCGATCAGAATTCGGTCCCGATCGAGATGCCGTAATAGCGCGGCCGGTTCCACACGCCGGACATGATCGCCCCGAAATCGGAGGCGAAGGTAAGATAGCGGTTGTTGGTCAGGTTCTCGCCGAACACCTGCGCGCGCATCTTGTGCCCCTGGACCTGGAAGTCCCACATCAGCCGCGCGCTGAAATTGGATTCGACGCCATAGTTCGGCACCTGCGCCGTGTTGGGCGCCTGCGAGATCAGCACATAGGTCGGCGAATTGCCCTTGCCTGTGAAATCCCCGCGCAGCGTGAACTTGCCCGAGGACGGCGTCTCCAGCGCATATTGCGCGCCGACATGATAGGTCCAGTTGGGCACGTTGGCGAACTTCGCCTGGCTCGCCACATTGGTCGGCACGCCCGCGACGGCGATGATATATTCGCTGTACTTGGGATCAACATAGCCGACATTGCCGTCGATCCGGAACCCGCCGAGCACGGCCTGCGCCTCCACTTCGACGCCGCGATAGCGCGCCTTGCCGGCATTGGTCAGCTGGTTGGTATTGGTGGCGATGTTATAGCCATTGACCTGAAGGTCGTCATAATCGGTCTGATAGGCGGACAGGTTGAGCCGCAGATGGCGATCGAGCAGATCGCTCTTGAGACCCACTTCATAGCTGCGCGCGGTTTCGGGACCGAAGGGCGGCGCCCCCACGGTCGGCGCGTTATAGCCGCCCGAGCGATAGGCCGACGAAGCGCGCCCATAGAACAGCACGTCCGGGGTGATCTTGTAGCTGATCGATCCCATCCAGCCGAGATTGTGCCATTTGTCGCTGCGTACCTGGGTCGTCGTCGTCGTCGCAATCGTGGTCGAGATCGACTTCGAATTCAGCGTCTTGTCGTCCTCGGTATAGCGCAGACCGCCGACGATCTCGAGCTTGCCGTCCGCGAAGCTCGGCTTCCACCCCAACTGGGCGAAGCCGGCGACCGACTTGGAGTCGATCGAATAGCTGGTGCTGCGGTTGAGGCGGATCGCGGTGGTGGCGGAGAGCGGCGAGTCGAGGATCGTGGTGATCGTCTCGTCGACATTCTCCTTGTAGTAATACAGGCCCACCAGATAGTTGAAGTCGCCCAGGTCGCCGAGAAGCTGAAGCTCCTCGGTGAACTGCTTCTGCTTGCCGGGATTGTTCGGCGTCGCATGTGCCGTCACCGGCTCGATGAACTGGCCGGCGACCGCGGGATTGGCGACAACGCCGAGCGTCGATCCGCCGCCGATATTGCCGCGCAGATTCTGGTCGATCGTGTTGTAGCCGGTGATCGACTTGATCTGGAATGCCGGGCTGAAATCATATTCAAGCGTCCCCACGCCGCCCCAGGTCTTGACCTCGGACTTCCCGTCGGTGCGCGGATCGCGATAGCTATAGTCGCGCGGGCCGATGCCGATCGGGAACGGGCGTCCATTGGCGATGCCCGAATTGCCGAAATAGGCATCGCCCACTGCCGTGCCGGCCAGTGCTTCCCAGCCGGTATAGGAGATCAGGTCGTTGTAGCGCGCGCGCAGGTCGACCGTGAACTTGCCCATCTCGCCGCGGATCGCACCGCCAAAGCCGAAGCTGTCGAGCGCACCACCCCATTTACTGGGCGAATAGCCGGGCGCTTCCACCCAGCCGTCACGCGTATGCACCTGGGCCGAGACCTTGGCCATGAACGGCGAATTGCCGATCCGGCCGAGCTGGACCACCGAGGAGGCGACGATCTCGTTGTTCGAGCCATAGGAGAAATCGGCCTTCACGCCGAAATCCGCGGTCGGGTTGCGCGTCGAAAGCAGGATCGCGCCGCCCGTGGTGTTGCGGCCGAACAACGTGCCCTGGGGACCCCGCAGCACTTCGACGCCCGAGATGTCCGGCAGGTCGAAGGTGTTGCCGCTCGGGCGCGGCGTATAGACGCCGTCGACATAGATGCCGACCGCCGGCTCGACATAGAGCGCGGTCGAGAGCGTGCCGATGCCGCGGATATAGATGGCTGGCGCGTTGCCGCTGCCGCTCGCCTGAGTCACGCGCAAGCTGGGGGCCAGCTGGGTGATTCCTTCGATGCGGACGATGTTGAGCTGCTGGAGCTGGTCACCCGAGACCGCGCTGATCGAGAGCGGCGTGGACTGTGCGCTTTCGGCACGGCGGCGAGCAGTGACGATGATCTGCTCGAGGCGATCGAGATCGGAAGCGGCATCGCCCGACTGGGCCGGCGTCGCCTGCACGTCGGGCGAGGGGGGCGTCGCCTGCGCCGGGACGGGTTGCGCGGGCGTCGCCGCGGCAACCTGGTCCTGCGCGATCGCCGGCGCTGCGGATAGCAACGCGGTGGCAGCGACGGTTGAAAGCAGCACGACGCAATGGCGCCGTACCGGCGCGCGACCGGTCTCCATGTTCACGATTCCTCTCCCATCACGTTTTTTTATCTGATGGAGTTTTAAGAGCCGTCCGGAGAAGGACAAATCTGAAACGGGCACAGCACCAATGCAAATCCAGCATCTGCCGACGCTGCTTTGCGATGACAGCCGCTGCTATCCGGCAAGTTCCTTGAGCGGCACGGCAGGATCTTTGAGGCGTGCCGGATCGACCTTATGGCCTTCGACCACCAGCTTGCGGCCATGGACATAGTCCTTGACCGCATTGATGCAGTCGAGCGCGATCACCCTTCCCGCCTTCAGATAGATGACCGTGAAACTCCGGCTTGCCGGTTCGCCGCGAACGATCAGCTCGTCATGCCCGATCGCGAGCCCAATGGTCTGGAGCTTGATGTCATACTGGTTCGACCAGAACCACGGCACCGTATCATAATCGACCGATTTCCCGAGAATCACGCCGGCCGCGACGGCCGCCTGGTCGTTGGCGTTCTGCACCGATTCGATTCGCACCCGCGCGCCATCGGCGAAGCGATTGGCGTGCAGCGCGCAGTCACCAATCGCGAAGACATCGGGAAGGCTTGTGCGGCACTGTCCATCGACCGCCACACCATTCCCCCCCACTGCACCTGCGGCGAGCAGAGGCGCGACAGCGGGCACGATCCCGATGCCGACGATCACCATGTCTGCATCCAGCACGCTGCCATCGGCGAGTTGAACCCCGGCCACCCGCGCATCGCCCAAGATCGAGTCGACCGCCGCGCCCAGCCGCACGTCTACTCCGTGCGCGCGGTGCTCCGCCTCGAAGAAGCGCGACAGCGGTTCGCCGGCGACGCGCGCCAGCACCCGGTCGAGCGCCTCGAGCAGCACGATCTTCTTGCCGAACTTGGCGAGCACCGCGGCGGCCTCGAGCCCGATATAGCCGCCGCCGATCACCACTGCCCGTGTGACGTCCGGAAGCTCCGCCATCATCCGGTCGGCGTCTGCGCGGGTACGGACGGTGTGCACTCCCGCCAGTTGATGGCCGCCGCAGTCCAGCCGCCGCGGTGCGCCACCGGCCGCCCAGACTAGGCGGCGATAGCGGATCGTGTCGCCCGCATCGGTGGTCGCGCCGTGCCCGGCCGGATCGACCGAGACGATCGTCGTGCCCAGCCGGAACGTCACCTCACGCTCGGCCCAGAACGCTTCCGGGCGGATCAGCAGGCGCTCGAACGGCTTGTCCCCAGCCAGATATTCCTTCGAGAGCGGCGGTCGCTCATAGGGAAGCTCGGGCTCGGCCCCGATAACGAGGATCGTGCCTTCGAACTTGCCTTGACGAAGCGCGATCGCGACCGCCGCGCCGGCATGGCCGGCACCCACGATCAGGACGTCCACGGGATCAGGCATGGGATCGTCTCTCCAACGTTCGCCCCGCGTCAGGTGACAGAACCCGCAGAGACATCATCCTTATAATCTTAGCATATATAGTGCCGGTCAAGATGCGATCCCGTTCGACTCTAATCCGGCCAGACATTGGCTGCCCGAACCCGGATTTGCCGCATACCGCGCCTGATGGCGTTCGCCAGGGCCGGATTCCGTCGCCATCGGCGACGATCGTATCGGGCTTGCAATGCAGCCGCGTGGTCTGGGCATCTGGCTTCGAAGCACCAGTGATAGCGCTTTCTGGCTGCGCTCCACCTATTTCCAGTCTGCTGCGAGCGTCTCTAGTTCCTCTCTTCCAAACGCCGAAACCGACGCTCCCGATACTTTAATCTACTGCGCGCCGCCGGACAGCACAGCTGTGCCCTTGCTGGCTTCGGACCCTATGCGAACCAGCAGGTCGAACGGCACCGCGAAGCGCCGCCGACCCGCTGGTTACGCCGATCTCAACTCAAAAAGCGGTGCTGAGGGTGATTCGTCCGCCCAGGCCATCCGTATCGCCGCCCTTGGCATAGCGGCCTTCCAGGCTCAGCCCGAACCCCGACTTGCCGGCGAAGGTCATGCCGATCGCGCCTTCGCCATAGGGCGACGTGGCGTCCATCTGCAGCGCCGCGTTGGTGCCACCGCTCGAGAAGACCACGCGATCCTTCCCCATGACGTTGTCGACATAGTCGCCACGGATGAAGACAGTGCCCTTGGCACCCGCGCCGAAGGCGAACGAGGAGCCGACCCGGCCGCCCGCCTTGAGCGTCAGCCCATCGGGATCGTCGAAGCGGAACCGCCCGGCGGTGACGGCGAAATCGTCGATCCGGCCGTGGTTCGCCGCCACGCTGACATGCGGCTCGAGGAACAGGGCCTTGCCGCCCAGCCGCCCGCCCAGCTCGGCCTGGACGCCGTAGCCCGACCCCTTCAGCTTGCTGGAATAGCCGCCCGAGACGCTGGAAACATGCCCCCAATAGAGGTCGTATTTCCCGAGCAGGTTGAAGAACAGCGCGCCCGAGCGAAAGCCGACATAGGCGCCCAGGTTGACGTCGTCGAACCGTGCGCGATCGGCCTGGCTGTCATAGGACAGGGTGGAGTGCAGGTAGCCGCCGGTGATGCCGTAGACGGGCTTGCCGTCGAGGCTCGAGCGCAGATCGATGCCGAGCTGGCCGCCGACCTCGTTCTGCGCATAGCCGATGCGGACCGGGCGGGTGACCCCGAAGGCCGTGGCGGTCTGGCTGACGTCGCGGGTCTGGCGCTGGCCGATGAACTGGCCCCAGATGCCGGGCTTGGACTGGCCGGAGGACAGAAGCTGCAGGTCGCGGATCTGCTGCATCCGCGCCGACCATGCATCGGCGGATTGCGCCCAGAGATTGCGCACGCCCGCGCTGATCGCCAGCGTGCGATAGGCCGCGTCGCCGGGCATCGCGACCAGGTCGTAGCTCAGATTTCCCGCATCATATTTGATGCCGAAACCGATGAGCCCCGAGGCATTCTGTTCGGCGGGATCGAGCGTGAACGCGCCGGCATCCGATGCCGCGCCGACCTTCATGAAGGGCGTGCCGTAGTTCAGTGCCAGCGTCCCGTCGTTGATCCGGTTCAGCGAGACGATGGTGGTGCCCGATGCCGTCCCGCTCACCTGGATCAGGTCGCTCCCGGTCAGGTTCGTCGGATCGATATCGACGATCATCCGGCCGTTCACGCCGGCATAGTCGCCCGGCACGACCAGCTGGTCGCCGGCATGACCGTTGCGGAAATCGATCACGCCGGCGTTGCGGAAGCTCTCGAGACCGGTAAGCGTGACGGTCGTCGCCGCAGCCGCGGACGGCGCGACGTTGAACGCGCCGCGATTGTCGAACAGGTCGGTGCCGCCCTTGAAGTCGCTATTGGCGACCGCGTTGAACACGCCGGTGTTGGTCACGACGTCGTTCCCGGCGCCGAGCAGCAGGTTGCCGTTGATCGTGCCGCTGTTGTTGATCGTCACCGGCCCGCCGGTCGCAGTGATCGTCACCGCGGCGAGCTTGGCGGTGCCGGACGGGCCGATCGTGCCGGCATTGTTGATCATCGCGCCGGTGACCGAAGCGATCGACACCGCCCCGAGTCCGCCGTCGAGCGACGCGCCGGCGACGAGGTTCAGCGCCGCACTGGTCTTGGCGTTGATCGCAACGCCGATCGAGGCCGCGGACCGCACCGCCCCGGTGAGCGATACCGTCGCGGCGCCGGTCGAGCTGAGCGCCGAAATGCCGATCGCGTCCACCCCCGCCGTGCTGACGCTGCCGACGGTCACGCGCGCATCCTTCGTTGCGGACACGCGAATGCCGATCGCGCCCTTCCCTGCCGTCGAGACCGAACCCTGCGTGACATCGACCGCTCCTGCGGCGCTGATCACGTCGATGGCATTGGCGCCGTCGCCCTTGGTTGTGATGCTGCCCTGCCCGGTGATCGTCACGCCGGCGGCGCCGCGCGCATAGATGCCGTACGCGGTCGCGCCGGTCGTCGAGATCGCACCGGCATTGGCGACCGAGGCAGTGCCCGCCGTCGCTTGGGCGAGGATCGCGCTCGATCCCGCGCCGGTCGTGGTGACCGACTGCGCCGATACCGCAATGTTGCCCGCCGAGCTCGCCGCGTTGACGCCCGGCGCATTGTCGCCCGAGGTCTGGATCGCACCGAGATCGAGCGCGATGTCGCCCGCCGTAGAGGCGATCAGGACGGCGGTGGCGCTGGCGCCGGTCGTCGTGATGCTCCCGCGCCCGCCGACCGTCACGCCCGCGGGTCCGCGCGCATAGATGCCATAGGCCGACGCGCCTCCCGTCGAGATCGGACCGCTGTTGGTGACCGAGATGGCGCCGCTGGTCGACGAGGTGAGGATCGCGGTGGCGCCCGAGCCCGTCGTGGTCACCGATTGGGCCGACACTGCGATGTTCCCCGTCGTGCTCGTCGCATTGACGCCGACGGCATTGATACCCGCGGTGGTGATCGCGCCGAGATTGAGGCGCGTGTCGCCCGTCGTCGCGGTGACGAGGACGGCGGTCGCGTTGGCGCCGGTCGTCCCGATACTGCCCTTGCCGTCGATCGCCACGCCGACACCGCGCGCGGAGATGCCGTAGGCCGTCGCGCCGGTGGTCGAGATCGTGCCATAGTCGGTAACCGCGACGCTGCCGCTGGTCGACGCCAGCAGCATCGCGGTCGCGCCGGCGCCGGTCGTGGCGATCGACTGGGCAGACGCGGAAACATTGCCCGAGGCGCTCGCCGCGTTGATGCCGGCCGCATTGTCGCCCGAGGTCTTGATCGTGCCGAAGCTGAGGGTGAGATTGCCCGTTCCCGTCGCGACGGTGGCCGCGGCGGCGCCCGCCGTCACGATCGTCGATCCGGCGGCGTCGATCTCGACATTGGAGGTATTGCGCGTCCCGCCGATCGTCAGCCCGCGCGCATGCGTCGCCGTGGTATCGACAACCACGTCGGGTGCGATCTTGAGCGTCAGATTCTGCGTCGCGGCATAGGTGATGCCGGCGGAATTGGGATTGGTCGCGCTCGTGCAGGTCACCGTGGTGCCGGTCTGGGGCCCGCATTCGTCCGATGCATGCGCGGGGCTGGCCGCAAGGCCGGAGGCCAGGGCCAGAAGGCCGGCGGACAGGCCCAGGGCAGAGCTCGCGTTACGGCGTGACATTTCGCTTTTCCTTTCATCTTACGTGCCGGATGCGGGCCGGTGCCGTGTTTCGGCGGCGCGTATGTGCGACCCGCGCCGCATCGACAGAGTTGGCGGTGAAATTCGCGCGACAGTGCCGCGAAGAAGGGGCTATTTCCGCGCCGGGCGAACGCATGTCCTCAGGAAGCGACAGGAAGAGCCGCTTCCGGTATTTGCGTCACCCGCCGAGTATTTGACCTGTTACTAGGAATATCGGCGCAGAAGCCGATCATGGGATCAGGACATCACAAGCCATCCGATTTGGTGTGTTGCGATGTCGGCCGGATAAATTCCCATTGTGACATATTTAATTTCTTCTGAGGAATTTAATCCCGCAACGCGCCTCGCGCGCGTACGCAGGCGCAATCTGCATACGATCGCGGGAGCGGCCCGCCGACCCGGGCGGCGCGATCTGACGGTCGACTTGCCAATGCCGCGATCTCCGCGGGCAGGGCATACCCTGCACGGGCACGGCCAGTTCACCTATCGCGAAATCGGCGCACCGGCATTCGCCCCGCCGCTTTAATTCCAATGAATAAATTAAATCTGTCATAGACAGCACTTAGCGGCGGCCTCGCAATCAATCGGGGACGCAATATGAAGACCACCTTCCTCCTCGGCACCGCTCTGGCGGCCACCCTTTTTATCACTGACGCCGCGGCGCAGACCGTGCCGCAGCAGGCACCCGAAGACGCGCAGGCAAGCCCCGACGGCCAGGTCAAGGACGGCGACATCGTCGTCACCGGCTATCGCGCCAGCCTCGAGACCGCGCGCGAGCAGAAGCGCAACTCCGACGCGATCCTCGACGCCGTCGCGGCCGAGGATATCGGCCAGCTGCCAGACAACAGCGCGACCGAAGCGCTCTCCCGCCTGCCCGGCGCGCAGACGCTGCAGACCCGCGGCGAGAAGCAGGGCATCACCGTCCGCGGTCTCACTCAGGTGATGACCACGGTCAACGGGCAGGAGGACTATACCGGCGTCTCGCGCCAGACGCTGCTCAACAGCTATCCCGCCAGCCTGATCGCCTCCGCGCAGATCTACAAGGCGCTCACCCCCGACATGATCGAGGGCGGCATCGCCGGCGCGATCAACATCGACCTGCGCAAGCCCCTGGACTTCCCGCGCGGCCTCACCGCCGTCGGCAGCATCCGCGGGACCTATGACACGCAACGCAAGACCGGCTTCTACAATGCCGACCTGCTGCTGTCGCGGCGCTGGGACACCGGGATCGGCGAGTTCGGCGTGCTGATCAACGCCTCCTATCTGCGCCGCAGCTATTTCGAATATTACCGGCAGAACCAGACGCCGGTGCTGGGCGCCGGCAATCATCTGGGTGCCGGCCTGGTCTTCCCCGGCGGCATCCTGATCCGCCACCAGCCCGGCGCCTATCAGCGCCCGGTGGTGACCGCCGCGGCGCAGTGGCACCCGAGCAGCAACCTGGCGCTCGACCTGCGCGTCACCCACATCACCGACAACAACCAGCGCGACGACAATTATCTCAACACCGGCATCGGGGCGACCAACGTCTTCACCGAGGTCGAGGTGATCCCGGGCACCAACATCATGAAGAGCGGGACCTGGCGCGCGACCGGCGCGACCGGCCCCTATTCCTCGCACAACGACATCAACACCAACACGACGCTGGTCGAGTTCGGCGCGAAATACCGCACCGGCATCGCCCGGATCAGCACCCAGGCCAAATATACCAGCTCGCGCAACTCCTCTGCCGCCCGCGCGATGCTGTTCGGGTTCAAGACCGCGCCGACGATCCACGCGGACTTCGAGAGCGACAGCAAATATGGCGGCCTGGCCTATGAATATGTCGGCGTCGACATGAACGACCCGAACAACTTCGTCGCGCGCACCTATTCGGACTCGCTGACCATCGCGGAAGGCCATGGCCTGCAATGGCGCACCGACCTCGACCTGAACCTGGGCGACGGGCTGCTGCGCTCGCTGAAGGCCGGCTTCCGCTACACCAACCGCACTGCGGACTATCGCTCCGGCTCGCGCTCGATCTCGCTGCCTGCCGGCACGCCCGTCTCCGCGCTGCCGGGCGGCGACCAGCTGGCCGCGGTTGATCCCGGCTTCTACGGCGACGATGCGAACATCCCGCGGACCTGGACCGGCTATGATTCGAAGCTGCTCTTCGATTCCGCCACCTATGCCGCGCTGACCAAATATCTGGCGACGCTTCCCGGCCAGGCCGCGCTCTGGGGCAGCCCGCTGCAGGTGCTCCCGTCGTTCAAGGCGGACGAGAACACCTATGCCGTCTATGGCCAGTTCAAATATGGCCTCGAGCTCGGCGGCGTGCCGATCGACGGCGTTGTCGGCGCGCGGCTGGTCAACACCGCGCTCGACATCAGCGGCACCAAGCAGCTTACCAACCGCACCACCGGCGTGGTGACCACCAGCCCGATCAGCGGGCGGCAGAACTATCTGGACGTCGATCCCAGCGCGAGCCTGGTCGCGCATCTGGGCCGCCAGGTGCAGCTGCGCTTCGCCTGGTCCAAGACCTTCACCCGCCCGGACTTCTCGCAGCTCAACCCGAACCTGACGCTGACCGAGACGACCAGCGCGGGCGGCTATACCGGCACCGCGACGGCGGGCAATCCGGACCTCCAGCCGACGCGCTCGACCAACTGGGACGCCTCGCTCGAATGGTATTTCGGGCGCACCGGCTCCGCCAGCCTGGCCGTGTTCCGCCGCGACGTGAACGGCTTCATCGTCAACACCATCCTGGAGGAGGAAGTGCCAGGGGCCGGCGGAGTCGTCGACGTGACCCGGCCGGTCAACGCGGGCAAGGGTCGCTTCCAGGGCGTCGAGCTCTCCGGCAACACCTTCTTCGAGTTCCTGCCCGGCCTGCTCCACAATTTCGGCATGTCGGGATCCTACACCTATCTCGACACCAACCAGGTCCTGCCCACCACCGGGGCGAATGTCGGCACCAGCGGGCCAATCCCCAACGCGTCCAAATATACCGGCACGATCTCGTTCTTCTACGACGACAAGAAGTTCCGCGCCCGCGCCTCCTACACGCGCCGCAGCGCCTTCCTGCTGCGCTACAACACGGCCAACCTGGCCTATAACCAGATCTATTCGCCGATCACCCAGCTCGATGCATCGGTGAACTACCGGTTCACCCGCAACATCTCGCTCTCGATCGACGGCACCAACCTGCTCGGCAACTTCCAGGCAGGCTATCTCGGCACGCCGCTCATCTCGGACCGTGTCTATTATGTCGGCCGCACCATCTCGGGTGCCGTCCGCTTCGTGTTCTGATTTCCCTCTCCCTCTAGCCCGGAGCCCCTGAACACTGGCTCCGGGCTGCTTTTTGCCCAGTCCGTCGGATCGTGCGCCCTTGTAATGAAACTGCTTCAGATCGGCCCTAAGGATCGGCCCCTCCCATGCGAGCCCCTCCGAAGACCCTGAGCATCTACGCCGCCGGCCACCTCGCCAAGAGCCTGGTCTGGGCGTTCAGCGACCTGCTGTTCGCCTATTTCGCGCATGAGCGTATGGGCCTGCCGGCGAGCGACATCGGCTGGATCCTGTTCTTCTCGCTCGTCTATAGCGGCGCGCTCGACGTGCTGGCCGCGGTGCTGCTGAGCGTGTTTCCCGGCCATGAGGACCGGGTGCCCCGCGCACAGCTCGCCGGCGCGCTTCTCACCGCAGTGTCGGGCGTGCTGCTCTTCTCCCCCCTGTCGATCTCCGGCGGCGAGCTGTTCGCCTGGCTGCTGATCGTCTCGCTGATGTTCCGCACCGGCTATGCGATCTACGACGTCTCGCAGAATGCGCTGGTCTCGCTGCTGCCCCGCGACGATGCCGAGGCGCGGCACTATGTCACCACCCGCACTACCCTCTCCTATCTCGCCAAGGTGATCGTCGCGCTCGCCAGCTTCGCGGTGATCGGCACCGGCGATCGGCAAGGCACGGCGCTGTTCATCCTGTTGCCGATCGCGGCGATGGCGGTCGGTGCCGCCGTGCCGATGGCGAACTACCGGATCGGCAGGCATGCGGACGCGGAAGACACCGCCACTTCGGTCGGCTCGCCGCCGCCGATCCGCCTGCTGCTTCCCGTGCTCGTCGCGGTTGCGGGACAGGTCTGCCTGCTCGGGCTGGTCGGCCGATTCCTGCCCTTCGCGCATGATCCGCAGACCCGCGCCCCGATCGGCGCCGCGCTCGCGCTCGCCTCGGTGGCGGGCGGGATGTTCGGGCCGATGCTCGCCAGCTGGCTGATGCGCGGGGGCGAGCGGTTCGCGCTGGCGAATATCGGCTTCACGATCGTCTGCGTCGCCAGCGCGCTGGTGCTGGTCGCGGGGCAGAGCACGCTCCAGATGATCGCCGCCGCCGCGGTGTTCAGCGTCGGCGGCGGCGCGATCAGCGTACTGGTGTGGAACGAGCTGTCCGACGTCGTCCGCAGCCACGCCCAGGCAACGGGCCGCCGTGCGGATCTCGCCTCGTTCGCGCTGCTCACCGCGACGATCAAGCTCGGCTCGGGCGGCACCGGCCTTTTCCTGGGGCAGCTGCTCGACGGCTATCAGGCACGGAGCGCCGCCGCGCTCGGCACGATCGCCGCAGCGACGATCGCGGGCGGGCTGCTGTCGATCGCGGCGTTGGCTGCAAGCCACGGCCGGCGCGGCGGGCTGCGGTGAGGCGGGCCATGCCTATCAAGCCCCGCCAACCCGATGTAGGAACGCTCGCGGTAAGGAAATCCATGCGTTCCGATCTCTCCAGGCTGCTGACCGACCAGCACAAGCGAATCCTGTGGAACCTGCGCATCCAGGGCGCGGCGCCGCGTGCGGAGATCGCGCAACAGCTCGGCATCCATGCCGGGCCGATGACGCGGCTGACGCGCGAGCTGATCACGCTGGACCTGATCGAGGAACGCGAACAGGTACTCGCCGAGCGCGGGCGCCCGTCGATCCCGCTCGCCGTGGCGGGCGGCGGCGGCTATGCGGCAGGCGCGACGGTGCATCCCGGCTGGCTCGAGATCGTGCTGGTCGACTTTGCCGGCACCCTGATCGCGCGCGAGGCGCAGCCTTTCGCCAGCCCCGATCCCCGCGTGTTCGCCGAGGCGATCGATGCGCGGCTGCGCGCCATGGCCGGCGAGCGCTCGCTGATGCGCACGCGCTTCCTCGGACTCGGCCTGGCGGTGCCGGGGCCGGTCACCAAATGGTCGCCCCGGCGCCGGCGCACCGTCGAATGGCTGCGCGGCTGGCAGGATGTCGATCTGCCCGACTATTTCGAGGACTATCTGGGCGTCCCCGTGTTCGTGGAGAATGAGGCGACCTGCGCGGGGCTGGCGGAATTCTACGACAGCGGCCTGATCCGCAGCTGCGATTCGGCGATCGTCTTCTTCCTCGGCCACGGCGTCGGCGCGGGCGTGATCAGCCGCCGCAACGTGTTCGGCGGCGAGCATGGCAATGCCGGCGAGATTGGCGGCTTCTTCCCGCTCGACCGTGCGCGCCCCTCGGCGATCGACCTGCTCAAGACGCTACGCGAGGCCGGTGCTGCGATCGAGACGCTCAACGAGATCGACCAGGTCCTGGAAAGCCATGCCGAGACCATCGCCGCCTGGGCCGTGCGCGCCGGCGACCAGCTGTGGCTCGCGGTCGATGCCGGCATCGGCTGGATCGATCCCGGCGCGATCGTGCTGTCGGGCGGCCTGCCGCCGTCGATCCTCCAGGCACTGGGCGACCGCGTCACGCGCGGAAAGGACATGATCGAGCACCCCTCCCAGCCTTCGGTCCGCTTCCATGTGTCGCGGCTGGGCAGCTGGGCGGCGGCGATCGGCGCCGCGCTGATCCCGATCCACGAAATAACCGCATCGGTGCACGGCAGTCCGGTTTAATTCTCTGTAATTAAGTAAATCTGTCATCGTCGCGACCCAGACCGGGCTATCGATAACGACCGCGCCGGGAAGGCTTGATGATATTGTTCGCGCTTCAGCATGGCTCGGTCGATCGCACCCTCCAGATGCAGTCGGTCAAGGATAGACGATGATGCGATTCCGGGCTTCCGCCGGACTTTCCCTGCTTTTTTCGATGGCTCTCGTCTCGACATCCGTTGCCGCCGCACCCGGCGTCCGCGACCGCTTCGGCGGCACCAGCGCGCGCATCCTCGTGGTGGCGCATCGCGGCTGCCATAATGCGGCGCCCGGCCACGGCCTGCCCTCCGCGCCGGAGAATTCGATCGCGGCGCTCGAGAATTGCGTGCGGATCGGCGCCGACATGATGGAGACCGATGTGCGCCAGACCGCCGATGGCGAGCTGGTGATGATCCATGACGACACGCTCGAGCGCACCACCACCGGCAGCGGCCGGGTGCGCAACAAGACGCTTGCCGAGCTGCGCACGCTGCGCCTGCGCGAGAATCTCGGCGGCAAGGATGCCGCCCCCACCGACCAGCGGATCGCGACGCTGGACGAGATGCTGGCCGCCGCACACGGGCGAATGCACCTGAACCTCGACGTCAAGGACGCCATCTACGTCGAAGTGATCGCGGCGGTGGAGCGGGCGGGTATGCAGGACCAGGTGATCGTCAAGACCGTCGCCGGGCCGAACTCGCCCGCGCTCGCGGCACTCTCGCCCTATGACCGGGTACCCTTCGCGCCGATCCTGCTCAACCCGCACGGCGATGCCGACCTTGGCGCGATCGCCCTGCGGCAGACCGCCGGCAAGCGGCCGATCGCGATCGAGCTACCGCAGATGTCGCCGGAGCAGCTTCCCGCGGTCGTCGCGCATGCCAACGGCGTGCGGTTGTGGGTCAATACGCTGTGGAGCGGCTTCATCACCGGCTGGGGCGGAGATGCCGCGGCGCTGCGCGATCCGGACCAGGTATGGGGCCGCATGTACCGCGCCGGCATCAGCATCTTCCAGACCGACGAGCCCGAGGCGCTGCTCGCCTTCCGGGCCACGCAACGGCTATAGATCGATGGCGCACCCCTTCTCCCGGCGCAGCTTCCTCAAGGCCGCGAGCGTCGCCGCGGGCGGGCTCCCGGCGTTGGGTCATGCCGCACAAGCGGCCGACGACCCCGCCAAGGCGATCCGCGACCGTATCGCGCTGTCCGACCTCCATTATGCCGAGCCGCCCCGGCGCAGCGAGGAAGGACTGCCGATCGGCAATGGCCGGATGGGCAGCCTGGTCTGGACCACAGCTTCGCAGGTCCGGCTGCAGATCAACCGCGTCGATGCCTATCCGGCCGGCTCCGCCTCGAACAGCTTCAACGAGGCGCACAACGACTATTGCGGCGGCTGCGCCTGGCTCGACCTGCGCTTCGAGGGGCGCCCGTTCCGCAAGGGCAAGGTGGCGCTCCACCTCTCGGTCTATGACGGCATCGTCACGATCACCGGCGACGGGGTGAAGGTGGAGATCGTCGCGGCGCGCGAGCCCGACGTGTTCGCGATCGCGATCCAGGATCGGCGCGGCAGCGCGGTGACCGCCACGCTCCGTGCGCTCCGCTATGCGCCGAGCTCCACCGACGCGAACGGTGCCGCCGACACGCATGCCACGACGTTGCGGACCAGGAGCCATCTCGCCGTCACGCGCCTGCATGCCGAGGATGCCGCGATCGCGCTGTCGCAGGAATTTCGCGAGGTGCCGTTCCGCAGCCACACCGCGGTGATGGCGGCCTTCGCCTCGGGCGCGGCGGAGAGCGAGCTGCTCGACGAAGCCAGCGTCGCGCTCATCGCGAGCGATGCCACGACGCTGTTCGTCAGCTCGGCGGCGGGCTTCGGTGACGATGGCGACAGCCTCGCCACCGCGCGACGGGCGCTCGAGACCGCACGCACCGCGGGAATGCCCGCGCTGGCCCAGGCCGCGCGCGCCTGGTGGCATGATTTCTGGGACCAGGGATCGCTGGCCCTGCACAGCGCCGACGGCACCGCAGAACGCGTGCAGCGCGACTATCATTATTATCTGTACCTGATGGCCGCCACATCGGGCGGCAAGTTCCCGCCCAAGTTCAACGGCATGCTGTGGAACACCGGCGGCGACCCGCGCGCCTGGGGCGCGCAGCATTGGTACACCAACACCAGCTGCTATCAGGAAGCGCTGCCGGCATCGGGCCGGCTGGTGCTGACCGATCCGTTCTTCGACCTCTATTCCGCCATGTTGCCGGCCTGCCGCGCGGCGGCCGAGGCGCAATGGGGCTCGCAGGGCATCTTCATCCCCGAGACCGTTACGTTCGACGGGCCCGAGCCGCTGCCGCCCGAAATCGCGGCGGAGATGCGCGCGCTCTATCTGTCGCGAAAGCCCTGGGCGGAGAAATCGCCGGCCTTTCTCGATTACGCCACGACCAAGCATCCCTATGCCAGCGTCTGGAACTGGAAGACGCCGGGCCGCTGGGAGAAGGGGCGCTATCTGTTCGGCGAGCGCGGCCACGGCCCCTATGGCCCGACCAGCCACATCTTCGCGACCACCGCCAAGATCGCCTATCATTTCTGGCTGCGCTACGAATTCACCCAGGACCGCGCCTGGCTGGCCGAGCGCGCCTATCCGATGCTGCGCGGCGCGGTCGAATTCTATCGCCACCACCCGATGGTGCGGCTGGAAGCGGACGGCAGGTTCCACATCCAGGGATCGAACAACAGCGAGCCGATCCGCGATGCGCGCGACGCCAGCGAGGATCTGGCGGCGCTGCGTGCGGTGATCCCGGCGCTGTTGCGCGCGGCAGCATTGCTCGACCGCGACAAGGCGCTGCAACCGGCGTGGCGTGATTTTCTCGACCGGCTCGCACCGCTGCCCTGCAGCGACGATCCCGACGTGCTAGGCGCCGACCTGCTGCACGGACCTCGCACGCTCGCGGCGGCACGCGGGCCTGCGCGATATTTCAATCCCGACTATGTCCGCGCCGAGCCACACACGCTGCCCGTGTGGTTCTTCGACCTGTGCGGCGTCGAGGCGCGCGACACCGCGCTGCGCGACCTCGCCCAGGCGACGCTCGACAGGCTCGTCGAAAGCCATGGCCCAGCCTCGAAGACCTGGAACAACGGCCTCACCAAGCTGCCGATCGCCGCGGCGCTGCTCGGCCGCGCCGAGCTGGTCCGCGACCTTGTGCCGCGCCAGATGGGCGCCCTCGCCGCACCCGGCGCGCTCGCCAACACGCCGCTGCTGCGCAACCGGCTGAGCCTGGGCGAAGGCGCGCAGGCGATGAGCGCCCAGCATCTCGGCCGCGCGTCCGAGGCGCTGCAGCTCGCGCTGCTGCAGAGCGCTCCACCTGCGCCGGGCGAGGATCCGATCCTGCATCTCTTCCCCGCCTGGCCGACCGACTGGGACGCCGACTATCGCCTGCACGCCCGCGGCGGCTTCGTGGTCGAGGCGACGATGACGCGCGGCGCGGTGACCCGGCTCGAACTCCGCTCAAAGGCGGGGGCGCCGTGCCGGCTGCGCAATCCATTTCCCGCGGCCGTGACGCTGCAGCGCGACGGACGCCCGGCAGAGACGCTCACCGGCAGCCTGCTGAGCTTCCCGACGCGGATGGGCGAAACCATCGCTTTAATTCCAGGGAAGTAATTAAATATGTCACACGCGATTCCTAGGGCGTTCGCGAACAGTGGCCGCTCGCAACCCGCAGCGGCCGCCTGACGGGAACGCAACGCCGATGCGCGGAAAAAACCTCCACCAGTCCTTCACGCGCCGCCGCCTGCTCGGCGCCGCGGCGGCCGCCGGCGCGGCGAGCATGGTGGCGCTGCCGCCCAACCTGCGCCGCGCGCTCGCCGCCGCCCCGCCGAGCCGCGACCCGTCGCTGCGCGACATCAAGCACGTCGTCCTGCTGCTGCAGGAGAACCGCTCGTTCGATCATTATTTCGGCACGATGCCGGGGGTGATCGGCTTCTCCGATCCCAATGCGATCATGCTGCCGACCGGGCGCAACGTCTTCCACCAGCCTTCCGAGCATCATCCGGACGGCTATCTCCTGCCCTTCCATCTCGACAGCCGCACCACTTCCGCCCAGCGCATCCCCTCGACCGGCCATGGCTGGGACGTGCTGCACGAAGCCTGGAACGGCGGCGCGATGGATAGCTGGCTCACCGCGCATTACCGGCTCGACGGCAGCAAGGAGGATGTGCCGCTCTCGATGGGTTATTACGAAGCGGCGGACATTCCCTTTCACCGCGCGCTCGCCGAATCCTTCACGATCTGCGACCGCTATCACAGCTCGATGCTGGGCTCGACGGCGCCCAACCGGCTCTATTGGGAGACCGGCACGATCGATCCGCACGGCCTCGCCACCGGCCCGATCCTGAGCAACGAAGTGACGTCGCGCACCTGGCGCACCTATGCCGAGAACCTCACCGAGGCAGGGGTCAGCTGGCGCTGCTACCATGTGCCCGACGGGATGACGAGCAGCCTCAAATACTTCAAATCCTATCACGACGCGCCCGACAGCTCGCCGCTGCGCCGCAATGCGCGCACCGCTGCGCTCGACCAGTTCGAGCAGGACGTGCGCGACGACAAGCTGCCCACGGTGAGCTGGCTGTTCGCGCCGATCTGGCAGAACGAGCATCCCGCCCAGTCGATGCCCGCTGCCGGCGCCAAGTTCATCGCGTCGAAGCTCGAAGCGCTCGCCTCCAACCCGGAGGTCTGGGCCAAGACCGTGTTCATTCTCGCCTATGACGAGAATGACGGGCTGTTCGACCATGTCCCGCCGCCCACCCCGCCGGCGGGCACGGACGATGAATTCCCCAGCAAGCGCTCGCCCACCGGCGTCGATCCCAAGGGCTGGCCGATCGGCGCGGGCTTCCGGGTGCCGTGCATCATCGTCTCGCCTTGGACCGCCGGCGGCTGGGTGTGCAGCCAGCCGTTCGACCACACGTCGCAGCTCCAATTCCTCGAGAAGGTCACCGGCGTCGAGGCGCCCAACGTCACGCCGTGGCGCCGCCAGGCCTTCGGCGACCTCACCTCCGCCTTCCGCTTCGACGCAGCGCCGGGCGAAATCCCGGCGCTGCCCGATACGGCGAAGCGCTTCGTCGAGGCGCAGCAGCAGGTGGCGACGCTGCCGCCCCCTGCCGCCCCCCTCGCCAATCAGATCGTGCCCCGGCAGCCGCCGGGTCGTCCCGCGCGGCACACGCGCTGAGCCACTTCATCAAAGGATCGACGATGCGAACGATGCGACTTCTCGCCGCCGCCCTGGTCTTTGCGGCCACCGCCTCCCCCGCCGCCGCGCAGCACTGGACCCGGAGCTGGTCCGCCAGCCCGATGCCGGTGCGTAGCGGCCCCGATCAGCAGGCGCTGGCGCTGCACGACCAGACGCTGCGCCAAGTGGTGCGGCTGAGCGCCGGCGGCAATCGGCTGCGGCTGCGGCTGTCGAACGAATGCTCGCCGCTCGACATGGATATCGGCGCCGTCCACGTTGCGCTCGTCGACGCCAAGGGCAATGTCGTGCCGGGCACCGACCGGGTTGTGCGCTTCGGCGGGCAGGCGGCGCTGTTCGTCCCGGCCGGTGCGCCGCTGCTGAGCGACCCGATCGACCTGCCCGTCGCGCCGCTGTCGCGCCTCCAGGTCAGCATCCATTTCTCAGGCGACGTGCCCCGCCCGACGATCCACGAGCGGCCGGAGGCAAGCCTGTGGGTCGCGCCGGGCGACCAGACCGGTGCGGACAAGCTCAAGGATGCCGCGGCCTATCGCTCGGGTGTCGCGCTCACCGGCGTGGAAGTGGATAGCGAGCGGGCCCGCCGCACCGTGGTGACGCTGGGCGATTCGATCACCGACGGCGCCCGGATCACCCGCGATTCCGATCGGCGCTGGCCCGACGTTCTCGCCGAGCGGCTGCAGGCAGCCGGGATCGATGTCGGTGTCTCCAATGCCGGCATCAGCGGCAACCGGGTGCTGCATAATGGCACCGGCGACAATGCGCTGGCCCGCTTCGACCGCGACGTGCTGTCGGTCCCCGGCGCGAGCCATGTCTTGGTGTTGGAGGGGATCAACGATATCGGCCAGGGCTTTCGGCAGAACCCGCCCAGCCTGACGCCGGAGGCGCTCGTCGGCGCCTATCGCCAGATGATCAAGCGCGCCCATGCGCGCGGCGTGAAGATCCTGTTCGCCACGATCCTACCCTTTGGCGGCGGTGGCTCGTGGAAGCCGGAGGCCGACCAGCTGCGCCGAACGGTCAACCAGTGGATCCGGACCAACAAGGAGGCTGACGGCTTCATCGACTTCGATCGCGCGGTTGCCGATGCGGACAATCCGCTGCGCATGGCCGCCACTTATGACAGCGGCGATCATGTCCATCCGAACGACGCCGGGTATCGCGCAATGGGCGAGGCCGTCGACCTGAAGCTCTTCCGCTGAGCTTGGCGGCTCCGCGGGAGCCGGCCAGCGCAGGTGCAATCGACTCCGCGTCCTGGCCCCGCCAGCCCGATCCATCCCCTGGCGAGCCCCCATCTCAGTGCTCGTGCCCCGAAACGAGCCGAGGCGTGCGCCTGACGCCCCCGGAGTCGCCCCCACCTTCAACCCTATTTTCCGCTGGCGCCGTACCATGCCACGACGACCGGTCGCGCGCCGCGAGCGGCGCTGCGTACAACGCGACGGCCAGTCCCAGACACAGCAGGATCGCAACCGGAATGCCGAGCAATCGCGCGGTCGCCGCGGCCCAATTTGCCCGGCGCCGCGGTCGCGCCGAGCCTTGCGTACCGATAACGGACGCAGCCGCCGGGTCCGCCATAATGCACCAGGGACAACCGGCGGGCAGCGCGACATGCCCGCGCACGCGCTTGCACCGCGTCAGGCTTTGCTCGAACTTCGCGAGATGGTCGGCCCAATGCTGCGCGGATGGCCGCAACGGCTGGACATGCGAAAAGGCGTTGCGGAACATCTGCATCAGCTCGGCCGGGAGCATGTCCTGGATGCTCTTCGCATGCTGGCGTATCGGCGCCGCGGGATTGACGGTGAGCAGGTTGGCACGGATCCGCTCGGCATGGCTTGCCGGCGCGTCGGCGTCGGTCGGAATGCCGTTCATCGGATAGAGGTCGTTGTTGAGCAGGCGGAAGACGACCATCGCCAGCGCGAACAGATCCTGGCGCCTGTCGGCCAGATGCACCTTGCCGTGAAATTCCGGGGCGAGATATTCCTCGGTCGCGACCGCCGCCGGAAACACGCCGCCGGGCCCGTTGATCCTGCAGCCGTCGCAATCGACGATGACGACCTGCGCAGAGACGCGGTGGATGAAGATGTTCATCGGCTTGATATCGACCACCGCCTGCCCTGCGCGATGTGCCTGGGCGATGACGGCGGCGATGTTGCGCGCGACCTTGACCCGGAACCGATAGCTGGTCGGGCCATCGCCGGGCAGTCCGGCCTTCGCGCGCGCGGCGGGGATCAGCAGCGTCTCGAGGGCGAAATATTGGGCGGTGTCGATGCGCCGCATCGTGAAGCCGCGGAACGCGCCCAGGCTGTCCGTCACGATCCCCTGCGGCCACGCGAAGCCAGCGCTCCCCGCCGAGCCCGCGGGCGTTGCGAGCGGGCATGCGAGCATTGCCTCCACCTTCGCCCGCCGCTCGGGCCTGGGGTCGGCATAGAGCTTGATCACGCGCGTGCGGTCGCCGCGCACCGCGTGGATCCTGCCCTCGCCGCCCTGGCCGAGCGGGGCCTGGTCGATGGCGATCGGACGGCGGGGGCCCTGCCGATCCTGCACATAGAGGCGCATCACAGCCTCCCCTGCCGACGGCGCCAATGCCGGCACCGCCGGCGCCGCCGGCAGACGATCCGCGCAGCCAGGTCCATGCCGGCCTGACATGCGACGCGCGCCCCGCCGCCGGTGATCCACAACAACGTCTTGTCATCGTCGCAGGCAGCACGAACATCCTCGCGCGCGAGCAGATTGCGCAGCACCTTGGCGCCGGTATCGGGCGGCAGCCCGGCCAGCATCGTCAGCAAGGGAGCGAGAAAATCGCTGTCGGCGGCGGCGTGCGAGCGATCGAGCGCGAAGGGCGTGACTCCATCAGTCATCAGCAACAGGGCGTCGAAACCGTCGACCCAGGTGAAGCGCAGCCGCTCGCGCCAGTCCGACAGGGTCACGAAGTAGGTTTCGTTGCCATATTCGCCGTTCTCGGGCGGAGAGATCGCCGCCGCGGCCCATGCGCCGCCCTCGCCACGGCGCATCGCCAGCGCAGCGCCATCGCCGATGTGAAAGAGCAGCGCGCGTCCGCCTGAAAGCACCGCGCCGACCAGCGTCGCGTGGAAATCGCGAAGCGCCGCGCCGCGGTCCAGCGCAAGCGCCTCCAGCGCGCCGCGCGCCGCGGCGACGGCTGCGCACACCTGCGCCTCCAGCCACCCGGCATCGTCTTGCCGGGCGTCGGGCGTGACTAGCGCTGCTGCGATCCCCTTGCTGACCGACGCCGCGAGCGCGGTCGCGCCATCTGCGCCGAACCGGGCCGAGCCCGCTCCGTCGCAGACGCACGCGACCAGCCCCGGATCGGCCAGCGCCCAGCCAAAGGCGTCGTCGCACCCGGCGCCGCGGGCGACATGGCTTGGGCCGACGAGCGAGCAGCCCGCCGCGCGCCAGTGGCGCACGGCGAGGCCGTCGTTCTGCACGCGGCGCACTTCGCTCGCCGGGGCCATTCAGACCTCCACCGCGATCATCTGCCCCGGCGCGGGGATATTGCGCGTCGCGCCGGCCCCCGGCTCCGAAGCGGCCGAGAGCGAGCTGCTCAGCCAGACGAACATCGATTGGAGATCGGCGCCCTCGATGTCGAAGACGCCCATTCCGGGCCCGACGAACCGGCTGAGCTTGCCGGCCTGGCCGGGCTCGGTGGTCAGCGCCCAGACGACGACCTTCTTGTTCGCCGCAGCGGTGGCGCAGCGATCGGCCGCGGCTTCCCAGCCGGCATCCGTCGGCTCGCCATCGGTCAGGATGAACATCCAGGGCCGGGTGCAGGTGATGCCGTTCAGCCGCAGGCTCTGCTTCACGCGGTCGATCTCGTCGAGGCCCATCTCGACGGCGCCGCCCATCGGGGTCAGGCCGCTGG
Organism: Sphingomonas sp. KR3-1; assembly: GCF_040049295.1. Lineage (NCBI taxonomy): Bacteria > Pseudomonadati > Pseudomonadota > Alphaproteobacteria > Sphingomonadales > Sphingomonadaceae > Sphingomonas > Sphingomonas sp. KR3-1. Next base: position 131,250 of record NZ_JBDZDQ010000003.1, on the reverse strand, counting down.
CGTCGAACGTCGGCGCGACAAAGTCTTCCGCCTCGGTCCAGTCCATCACGATCCGCGCGCTGTCACCGCCAAAGGCGATGACGCTGACCAGCACGCGCGAGGCGGTGAAGGGATCGTCCTTGATCGCGCGCTCGAAGTCGCGAAATCCGGCGTTGACCTGTTGCATCGGCCTGCCCTGCATCGAGGCGGAACAGTCGATCAGCAGCACGCAGGGCGTCCGCTGTTCGGTGTTGTTGACGGCGATATTGCTGACCTGGGGGACGCTGTCGTCCTGGTCGTAGATAGTGTCCATGATCAAGGCTCCTGCTATGGTATCCACGCTGAGCCGGCGTGCCCGGGCCGCATGGGGCAAAGCCCGGCCGCGCTCGGCTCGCCCCCTTGTCTAGGGTCGTGGAGCAGGCTGGCGATTGCACCGGATTGCACGGCGCGCGTCGGCCGGAGCTTGATCGGTCCGGGCAGGTTTGGGATGCTGTTCGCAACGACGGCGGCAGGACGGAGGCTGACGCGATGGCTGCCTCGAACGAACCGATGACCCGCCTCCGCGCCTGGCGGCCGGCGCTATGGCATGTCGCGCGCCGCTGGAAGGTCCTCGCCTCGGTCGCGCGGCATCGCAGGCTGCATGGCGACGGCTGGGACGAGCTCTATTCGCTCGCGATCGTCGCCGATGTCGCCGTGGAAGGAGGGTGGCGCATCCTGTTGCCGCTGGCGGCGCGCGGCATGGCGCATGCCGGGCGGCGCGAAACGCGGATGCACCATGTCCAGAACCTGGAGGACATGGCCGATTTCGCGCTGCGCCGCGGAAGCTGGGCCGAGGCGGTCCGGCTGGCCGAACATGCCGGCGCGATCGAAGCGAACGGCCCCTTCACCAGCGCGCATATCGAAACCGCGCTGCGCGAAGCGGCGGCAGGGCGGGAGGTCACCAACTATCGCCGGGTCTATTCGCGCGCGCCGGTGCTGCGCACGATCGTCTCGGACGGCATCGTCGCGAGCGTCGACCGCCTGCGATGGCTGCCCCCCGCCGCGGCCGACCTGCTGGCACCGCTCTGGCTCGTCGCCCTGAACGAATTTCTGATCGAGGTGCATCCCACCCCGCGCCGAATCCACGGCCTCGATACCGGTCCGCTGGTCCTGCGCTGGATGCGACGGCGATGGGCGCAATGGCGCGGCGTGTCGGCGGCGCAGCTTCCCCCCGGCCTGCGCCTGGCAATCGTGCCGGCCTCCGGCGACATCGTCTTTCGCGCTTCGGACGGCGCGAAATCGGTGGCCGGCAACCTGGAAGGCCCCCGCAAATGGCCGACCGGATGGGACGGCAAGGGCCTGTTCGTCACGCCGCCGCACCATATCGCGCTCGCGCTCTACGATTTCCATCGCATCGGGCGGACCCGGACCGCGGAGGCGCTGACGGGCCCCGCCACGCTGTTGCGGCTCGGCGGGCTTCTCGTCGGCGAGGCGCTCCGGCGGCTCGGTTCGGCCGGCGCGGATCGGCTGCTGCACGTGCAAGGCGGGGGGGTGTTCCACGCGCTGCCATGGCCGGCGCTGCAAGTCGATGGCGAGAACCTGGTCGAGCGGTTCGATCTGGTCACCGACGATGGGATCGAGATCCCGGCCGACAAGGGCCGCGCGCCCCGCGTGGCCGCGCTGTGGGGTGTCAGCCCGAACATGGCGATCGAGGCACGCCGGGTCGTCGAGCAGGCAAGCGCCGCCGGATTCCCCGCCGGCGACGCCGCCCCGCTGAGCCGCACGACGCTGGACGCGGCGCTCGAAACCGCCACCGTGCTCCATATCGCATCGCATTATATCGGCCATCCCCACGACGCGCGCCGCGGACGGCTCCAGCTGGCGGACGGCGATTGGCTCGAAATCGACATCGCTGCCACCGCCTGCCGCGGCATCGAACTCCTGTTCCTGGCGGCATGCGAATCGGGCACGCCGATCGAGGGAGACGGCGAGACTGCCAGCGACGGCACCACGCCGTGGCGCCTTGCCGGCGCGCAGGCGGTGGTCGCCACGCTATGGCGGATCGACGACCGTCACACGCCGGCACTGGCGGATCGCTTCTACGCGCACCTGTTCGCAGGCGCCGGCCGCGCTGCCGCGCTGGCGGACGCGCAGCGGGCGATGCTGGCGGAGACGCACGTGCTGGCCGGTGCCGAGCGCTTTCTGGAACCCTCCGAAGATGCCGAGCCCGGCCTCGCGATCGGCACGTCGCATCCGCGCATCTGGGCGGCGTTCCGGCTCACGGGCGCCGCCGGTCCGATCACCCTCCGCATCGATCCGCCCGCCGGTCAGGGCGTCTCGATACGATAGCGTCGGACAAAACAGTCGACACCGGCCAGTCCGTTCGGCCTGCCGGCCGCCCGCAGCAGTCCGAAAAGGCCGTCCACGCTGACCGGCTTGCCGAAATCGCCGCCGATCGCGTCGCGCACCATCCCGCTCGCGCTGCGATCGACCAGGACGAACAGGCTGTAGAGCCCGCGCAGCCTGGCGACCTTGCCGAACGCGATCCTGGGCGGCCCCGCTTTCTCGATCGGCCCGCCAGGAACGGTCCAGCGCACCAGCCGGTCCCAATCCTCTTCCCAGCAATAGGAACCGCTGGCGCCATAGGGCGAGCTCGGGCGCGGGTCGCGCACCGTGACCGCCCATATTTCGCAAGGCGGCGCCAGTTCGAAGTCGAGCGTCGCGTATAGCTGCTGCTCGGGCTGGAGCGGCAACGGCTCCCAGTCCCACACGCGCCGGAGCGGCATCACCTGTTCGTCGCCGAAGCGTTCGGAAGCCTGCCCCTCGCCTTGCCGGCCGCAGAACACCACCGGCCGTGCCGCATCGCTGTGCGCGCTCAGCCCGTTCAGCATCGCCATCAACCGCACATGCGCGGTCTCCAGGCTAGCCCCCTCCTGCGCGCCCTCGATCAGCACCGCCGCACGTCCGGCGAACTCGAGCAGCGAGCGCTGCAGGTCGGGCGCCGTGAAGCCGGCATTGCCGGGATGCGTGTTCGCCATATGGCTGGTGATCCAGCCGTCATGCGTGCCCGGCGCATAGTGCGCGCGCGCTTCCGGCGCCTGCGCCGCCAGTGCATTGAGCAATTGCGCCAGCATCGCGCCATCCCTGGCGGTCAGCGCGACCTTGCCGAGCTTCTTGCGGTTGAAGGCGGGGCCGAAGCCATCGCCGTCATCCCCCATGACGAAGCGCGCCAGCGCCGCATCGGGCCATTCGCTATGCGTCAGCCCAGCGATCGCTCGGAAGATCTCGAGCTTCTCCTCGAGATCGAGGACCGTGGCCTTGTCGAATCCGGCACCCGCGAGCGCATAGGCGCGGTCCCCCATCGTCGATCGATAAAAGCTATCGTCGAGCTTGAGCGGAACGAACGCTTCCTCGTCAGCCATGCCTCAACTCCCCGACCGCCAAACCTGACGGCAAGCCCCGGCCAAAGGCAAGCCCGATTGTAGGCTTCACGGCACGGTCGGGTCGCCGTGCAATCCCGTGCACCCGACGAACGATTACCGGCGTGACAGACCAGCGCGTGCCCAATTCCGGGCGACGACGAGGATCATGCATGAAATCCAGCCCGCCCCGCGCCGGACAAGGCCATGCCGCCCCGCGCACCGCAAACCGCCCGCCCCCCCGGCCCGGCATCAACCCGCCTGGCGTCCTGCCTGGAGGCAGCGCGGTGCCGCGCGCCGCAACGGGTGCGCCGCCCGGGGCGCGAGTCCGCTGCTTCACCCCCTATTATCTGACGCGGGAAGGCGATGTGCGGATCGTCACGCGGCTGGCATTCTCGCTCGCCGCGCTGATTGCAGGTGCAGTCTCGCTGGCGCTCGCCTGGCGCGATCTCAGCGCCCAGTCGGCAACCCCGGTGCTCGGCCTGGGCTTCGGCAGGCTGGCCGCGCTGCTCCAGGCCGGCGGTTGGCCGGGCGGCTGGCTGGTGTCTGCGCTGGAGTTCGCGCATTTCGGCGGGCTCGCTTTCGCCTTCGCCGCCTCCGCCTGGTTCGGCGCGGCGCGCAAGCCGCCCGAATTGCCGACCGAGGAGCTGATCTTCTTCCGCCGCCAATCGCGCTGGGTGGCGGCCAACCCCGCCGGCCTGGCGATCCTTGCCTTCATGGCGGGCGCGTTCCTGGCTGCGATCGGCCTGCCGCTGCTCTCGGTCGTCCCCGAAGTGTTCGGGCTCTCGCTATTGTCGGCCGCGGTCTGGCTGTTGCTCGTTCCCGAGGCGCGCACCGCGATGGCCGTGTTCCTCGATCAGAACATGGGCTGGTCGAACCGCATCGTGTTGTCGGGTGGCCTGTTTCGGCTGGGGAGCCGGCTGACGATCAGCAAGGACGATCTGCAACAGGCCAATGCCCGCGACTTCGGCAGGCTCGAGATGCTGGGCGGCGCGCGCTCGATCGAGCTGGTCTATCGCGGCATGTCCGGCACGCAGGAGCGGCTTCTGCTTCGCGGCATCTCCCAGGACCCCGAAGTCGGCGTGCTCGCCAGCATCCTGAACACCAAGTTCCGTCTGGCGCTGACCGCTCCGGCGCTCGACGCCACCCTGCGCATGCACCGCGCACCGCTCGGCCTCACCCTCTGAACCCTTCCCGAACCCTTTCATCCAGGAGAACGACCATGTCCCCCGACGACCATGACGACAGCGCTCTCGACGCGCACCACTGCACCGAAATCTACGACACGGGCGCCGCCGCGATGGGCATCTGGGCCGCGGCGCACCCGTCGGCCCCGGGCGCCCTAGCCGGCGCCCTCGCGCTCGGCACGCACCTTGTCGGCGAAGCGGTCTGCAACGGCGGGATCGATCTGGGGCCGCCGCCCTCCTATATCGACGGCAAGATCGGCTATGATCCGGCACACGACTCTCCGCCCGGTTTCGGCTCCGATCATCCGGACGCGGCTGCTCCCGACCCTGTCGGCGGATTCGACTATTCCGCTCCATCCGATTCCGGCGGCGGTTTCGACTATTCGGGCGATTCGTCCGATTCGGGCACCGTCTAGATGCGTTTGCGCCCGCCAATTCCGCTTCGCGCGCGAGGTATCCCGGCGGGACTCCTCGCGCGCGCTCTCGTGCACGCGGCGTCGACGGGGCGGAAAGTGATCCGAAATGGTCGTTCGGTTAATTTTGGCTTGACGATCCCCCGTCCGACGCCGTTCGCTAGCAAAGCCCAGAGGGGGGCAAAAAGATGAATCAGAATTCGCTCAACGGATTTTTGATGAGCGCCTTGATGATCCTGGCGTTGATCGCAGTCGGTCTCCTGCTGTTGCTGCCGCTTTCCTGGCTTGCCTGCGCAGCCAAGGAAGCGCTGGAGCCGCGGCTGAAGGAATGGCGTGCCAACGCAATCGGATGGCTTCGGCCCTTTTCGCCGATCTGGGCATGGCGCACGGGCTATGCGCTGCCGGAGCGCTATCGCGGCGAAGACCCGGTCGTCTACGTGATCGTCGACCAGCGGCTCGCCCAGGTTACCCAGTCGATGCGCCGCGTCGCCAAGTCGATGCGCGAAGCGACCTCGCGGATCGCCGGGCTGGGCGGAACTGCGGGACCGGGCGCACTGTCGCGCGAAGTCACCGGGATGCAGCGCCGGCTCGAGGAGCTCGCCGAAATGGGCGGCGAGATCGACGAGGATCTCTTCAAATCCTACCAGGGCCGGGCCAACGCGATCTTCGTGTTCTGGGCCAGCGTGCTGTTCGGCATCGCCGCGTGCGCCGTGAACGGCAACCTGCTCAACCTGTTCTTCCAGGACGTGTTCCACAACCGTGTGGCCGGCATCCCGGCGTCGGTCCTCGTCGCGACGGGGTTTATCCTCGGCGAGATATCGCTCGGGTTCGGCGCCGCTTATTTCAAGCACGGCAGCCAGACCGCGCTACAGTATCTGTGCTGCTTCGCCGTCGTGCTCGCCGCCTTGTTCGAAGCCATCATCTTCGGGCTGGTTAGCAGCGGGTTCGATCTGGATATCGAGTATTTCGACACCTATCCGATCCTCAAATTCTGGATGGCGCCGCTGGGGCTGATCTTCGTCACCGCGACGTTCATCATCGGATATCTCCTGCACCAGTCCCATGACGCGATCACCGCGAACAAGGCGGCGCTTCGCCTGCGCCGCGAGATCCGCGCGCTCAACAAGCTGACCGGCGAGCTGCCGCGCCACTGGGACCAGATCCGCGCCAAGGCGCATGGCGCCGAATCGGCGATCAGCCAATATGTCGCCTCGCTCGGCAACAAATCGGGGGCGCTGACCGGCTCGGTCGACGCCGTCACCCGCGAGCGCGATGCGGTGCTCGAGGCGCTCGCCAACGCGCGCACCGACGACTGGCGGCAATGGCTGGACGGCGCTGCCGGCGACGCCCGGCTCTATCGCGCCGCCAGCGTGGGCATCGCCGCGCTCAGCATCGCAGTGATCGGCGCATTCGCCTGGGGCCTGTCGATCCAGGTGGGCGGCGTCTATTCCGGGCTGCAAGGCTATCCCGCCTGGGCGATCGGCCTGCTCGGCGCGATCGGCTGCTATCTGCTCGGACTGCCGGTTCTCGCGCGCATCCAGATGGTCGATCACCGCCAGACCCGGGTCTTCTCGCACCGGAGCGAACCCTGGCAGCAAGCGGCAGCGGGGGCACTGGGTGCGATGATCGTGACCGCGCTGATCTGGCTCGGCCTGCGCTGGGGCGGGACGAACGCCCTTCCCTTCAGCCTGCTGATGGTCGCCTCGGCCGGTGTGCTGGCGGTGCTCGGCTATTCGATCGAGCGGGCGCTGATGGGCCTGGTCGATGCCGCGGCGACCGCCCTCGCCATCGCGCTCGCGGCGTTCTTCCTGTCCGGCGCCGTGCTGACCTATGCGCTGATGGCGCTCGCCTGGCTGCTCATCGCGCTGTTCCTGGGGCTGCTCGAAGTGCTGGCGCTGCCGTGGAAGCAGATCCGCAAATGGCTTCGCCCCGAACATGCCGCGCTCTCGTCGATCGGTGCGGCGTGAGCCGGGGCTGGCTCCGCACGGCAGCGCTGGCGTTCCTGCTTGCCGCAAGCTGCAGCGATTCGTCGCCGGTAGCGGCCACGCAGATCTTCGTGCTCGTCGATCTGTCGAAGACCTGGCTCAACCCCGGCCAGCAGGAGCGCAACCGCAACGCGCTGACCGAGACCATGGCCGGCATCGTCCAGGCGGCCAACGACAGCAGCGTGGACCAGCCGATCGAAGTGCAGGAGCGCGCGATCGGATCGGGGAGCCTCGAGCGCCTGTTGCTCTGCCATGTCCGGTTGAAATCCACGATTGCCCCGATCGCCTCGTCGGCGCCCAACGAAGTCAACAACACCCGAAAGCTCGCATCCTATCTCAACGGCGACAGTTGCAACGGCAAGGTGCTCGGCCTGCCGCCGGAGCAGGACACCGAGATTTCCAGCGCGCTGCTGTCGGTCGGCGACTGGCCGGGCCGGGGCGCGAAGCGCCGCATCCTCCTCGTCCTCAGCGACTTCCTGGAGGAGACCGACGCGCCGAGCGAATTGCCCGCGGACATGACCGGGTTCGAAGTGCTGCTGATCTACCGCCCGGTCAGTGCCGACTTCGCGATGCCGGCATCGATGCGGATCCGCATGGACGAATGGCGCCAGCTCATGACGGAGCGCCACGCGAAGGTGGAAAAGGTCCCCGACACGGCATTGTCGCGCCAGCTGATCGCAGACTATCTCATCAAGGGAATCGGCAAATGACCGACGCCGCCGATCCCGCCCCTCCCCTTCGCCGCAAGCGCAGCGTCAGGACCGCCGCCGCTGCGCCCCCACCGCCCGGCGATGCCGCGACCGCGGAGTCCTTCGAGGCGCCCGGCGCACCCGCCGCCAGCGGCCCTGCGATCCCCGGGCTGGGGGTGCCGGGGCAGCGCCAGGTCAGCCTCGCCTTCCTGATCTGCATGGTTATCGGCCTGGTCTTCGCCAGCCTGGGGATGAGCACCGCGCCGCTGCTCCACGTGGTTTCGGTCTTCGGCATCTTCCTTTCGGTGATCGCCTATCCGTTGATCGGCGTGATGGCGGGCTGGCCCCGGCGGCCGGCGCTGATCGAGCGTTTCGCCGACAATTGCTATTATCTCGGCTTCATCTTCACCCAGGCGGCATTGCTCTTCTCGTTCGCGCCGGCGACCTTCTCCGACGCGACGCAGATCACGCCCGAGACGGTGCTGCGCTTCTTCGGCATGGCGGTGGGCGCGTCGCTGATCGGCCTGATCGCCCGCACCTTCTTCATCCAGACCTCGTCCGCCACGGCCGAAGTCAGCGAGACCGCGCAGAACGAGCTGACCCGCGTCGCGCGCCAGCTCACCGGCACCATCAGCGAAGTGGTGCGCGACTTCGACGGGCTGATCGGACAGTTCCGCAACATCCCGAGCCAGATCGACGCACGGCTGGCGACGCAGCTCGACAGCGTCGGCGCAACGCTGAACGGCTATGACGCCACGGTGCGCACCGGCATGGGCTCCTTCGCCGAACGGCGCGACGCGTTCGACAAGAGCGTCGCCGACGCCGCAGCGGGGATGGCGGCCCAGAACCAGGCGCTGCGCGAGGAATTGACCGATGCGGGCAACGCGGTGCGGAGCCTGTCGGCATCCTACCGCACCAATCTCGACCAGAATCTGGAGATGCTCCACGGCCTGTCCGCGGGGATGAAGGACGGCGCGCAGATCCTGCAGTCGATCAACGGGATCGGCAGCGATATCGCCGCGCTGGGCCCGCGGCTCGATGCCGTGCGCGAGTCGAGCGACGGGGCGGTTCGCCACGCGTCGGAGATCGGGACGCGGCTGGAAACCGGCGCCAGGGAGCTGTCCGAGCAGATCGAGCGCACGCGAGCCGAGTTCACCCAGGCGCTTGATGCCGCCGCCGACGATGTCGGCCAGCAGCTCGGCACGGCTGGCCAGCGGGTTGTGGGGGATGCGCAGGCCCGGGCCGCGGCCTTCTCCGACCAGTTGCAGACGTCGTTCGGCGACTTTGAAAAGGCCGTCACCGCATTCCGCGAAGAGCTGGCCCGCCTGCGTGACTGAGGGCGCCGATGCCGATCGCCGCAGCGCCGCCGCCGCGGAAGCGATGCTCCGCATCCGCCGCGAGCGGGTGCATACGACGATGCTGATCGAGCTGTTCGTGCTGCTGGTGTTCCTGGCGATCGCCTTCGCCTTCTTCCAGAAGGACCCGCGGCACACCGCGGTCGATCAGCTCCGCTCGCAGATCGACAAGCTCGAGAGCCAGCTCAAGGACGCAAAGGCTGACATTTCGCGGCTGCGCGGCGAGCGAGAGGCATTCAAGCGCAAATATGAGGAAGTCGCCGAAGCCAATCGCCGGCTGATCAACCAGGTCACCGGCACCGCCGTCGCCAATGACCGGATCATGCTGACCAGGACGCAATATGACCAGGTGATGGAGAGGCTCAACGCCCTGGCGCTGCAGCTGGACGCCAGCCAGGCGCAGAGCAAGTTCCTTCAGGCGAAGCTGGATGCCGATCCCAACAGCCACGGCAAGGACCTGCCCCCCTGCGAAGTCAACGCCAAGTTCCTGCTGACGATCGACATGCTCGGCAATGGCAACTTCCGGGTCCACCCCGCCTGGGCGCCAAGCGAAGCCGCCGGGCTGGCCGCGGTTCCGGGGCTCACCGACCTGACCGGATCGAGTGCGCTCACGCCGGCCAAATTCAGGTCCTATGCCGGGCAGATCAAGCAATGGGGCATGAATCAGCGCCCGATCCCCTGTGGCTTCCGCGCGAAGTGGGAGCGCCTGCACGCCAATCCCGACCTAAGCGACAAGCAGCGGAACCTCATCTCCCAATATTTCTACATCCCGGCATGATTGCCGCAGCGCACCGCGCGCAACGCCGCCGCCGGTGGCGCTGGCTTAGGCGGCGGCTGTTTCCCGGTCGCCGGATCGCCAGGCGATGGCAACGCCTGCGCCGGTATCTGGCGCGGTTTCGCTGGCGATGGCGCAAGGCGCCGCTGGCGCCCGTCGCAGCGATTTCCACGCGGCTCGACCCGCCAGTGCAGCTGCCCGATACCTCCCCGAGCAACCGCGACAAATTCCTCGCCCCGCTCCTCGGCACGCGGCCCAGGACGCTCGAGGCGCGCGTACCGTTCGAACGCGAGCCGCCGCCCCCGCCAGCCATCGCGCTGGGCGCCAAAGCCCGGGCGCGCTTCCAGGCATTGCTCGACAGCCCGCACGATCGCCCCGACTGGCCGCAGCCGCCGGCCGGCGACGCGCTGCGCCCGCTGGTCGAGGACATGCTCGACACGGTCGATCATGTCCTCGACCGGATAGCCGGCGAAATCGCCGCGTCGATTCCCCCGCAAATCCAGGCACGCCCGCTCGTTGCCGCGCTCGGCCGATCACGCGCGCTGGAATTTGCCCAGCTGATCGCGCCGCTGCTCGGCACATCGGTGATGCGAGCGAGTATAGGACAGGCAGATGCGGTCTTGCTCGACGCAGCGCGCACGCGCGGCTGGCTGCGCTTCGGCTGAACGCGATCGCGAGTTCGGGCCTCGGGCGGCGGAGACCATTCGGATCCGCCGCCCGGGTGCCGCTCAGTTCGGCTTCATCACCAGCATCTGGACGGTACCGGGAATGGCTTCGGGCCAGCCCAGCTTGTTCAACGGGCCGAAACGCGCCGTCGGCAGATAGAGCGTGCCCGTGGTCGGATCGACCGCACCCGTGCGCGTGCCGATCTGCGTCGGCACCACTTCCTCGACATGGATGTCGCGCCTGCCGTCGACCTTGAGGACGGTCAGCACGCCGTCATAGGCCGAAGGCACGAAGGCGCGCTTGCGCACCTTGTCGTAGATCACGGCGTCCGCGCCCTTGCCTACCGGCAGGGTGGCGAGTTCCTCGCCGGTCTTCGCGTCGAGCACCTTGAGCATGTTGTTGAAGCACACCGACAGGATGACATCGGCGCCCTCGACATAGGCCATGCCCGAGGGATCCTCGCACCCGGTCATCTTCCACTTGCCGACCAGCTTGCGCTTCACGGCGTCGAACACGATCACCGAAGCGGATTCCGAGGCGTTGACGAACACGCGGCCGCGGCCGTCGGTCTGCGAGAATTCGAGCGGCTCGCCGAGCTCGATCGTGCCATCGACTTCCTTGGTCGCGGGATCGATCGCCGCGGCCTTGCCGTGCCCGCCCATCACCCAGACGCGCTTGCCGACCGGCTCGTAGACGGCAGAATCCGATGCCTGGTCCAGTTCGACCAGCTTGATGATGTTGCCCTCGACCGTCGAGAACAGGATTGCCGAGCTGTAGCCGGCCATCGTCGTCAGCATCGCATCGCCGCCCGGCAGCGGGATCACCGCGCGGCCTTCGGAACCCGGGATGAAGCGGTTGTCGATCAGGCCGCTGTCCAGGTCCATCTCGAAGACGCCGTTGCCGCGCGCCGCGAACAGACGGTGATGCACCGGCTCGACATTGACATAGTCCCACCAGCCATCGCCGATCGGGATGCGATCGACGATATGATAGCCGGGTGCCGGCGCGGCGCTGGCGGCGGGCGCGGGCGCCGGGGCAGCGGTCTGCGCACTGGCCGTCGCGGCGAGCGCGAACATGCCGGTGCATGCGATCGTGGTGGTCAGCAATCGTCCCAGAAACTTCATCCGCTTCACTCCCCGTTTTGGTTGGTCGATGGCCGGCGGCTGATCGCGAAGAGCAGCGTCGGCAGGAATGCGAGCACCAGCGGTGCGCCGATGACGAGCCCCGCGATGATCGCGGTGGCGAGCGGCGCCTGCAGCCCGGCGCCGCGGCTGATGCCAAGCGCCAGCGGCAGCAGCGTCAGCACCGCGATCAGCGCCGACATCAGGATCGGCCGCAGCCGCGCCCTGCCCGCCTCGAGCAGCTCCTCGATGGTCAGCGTGGCGCCCGTCGGCAGTTCGGCAAGATAGAAGATCGCAAGCTCGGTGATCATGCCGACCACCATGGTCAGGCCCATCAGCGCCGAGATGTCGAGCTCGGTCCCGGTCAGCCACAGCCCGAGGAACACCGCCGCTGTCGACAGCAACACGGTGCCGATCACCGCGATCGTATAGGCCCAGCGCTCGAACAGCAGCGTCAGCAGCAGTGCCGACAGCAACAGTGCGGCGACGAACACGGCGATCAGGTCCGAGAAGCTCTGCTGCTGCTGCGCGTAGAGGCCGCCATAATCGACGCGGATCGTGGGCGGCAGATGCAGCGCCTCCACGGCGGCCTGCACCTGCTGCATGCCGGTGCCGAGATCCTTGCCTTCCAGCCGCGCGGTGACCGGAATGAACGGCGCAAGGTCCTCGCGCGTGATCTGGCGCTGCCCCGCCGCGATGCGGATCGTCGCGATCGAGCCCAGCGCAGTGGTGCGGCCATCGGCTGCCCGGACGAGGAGCTGGCCCAGCGCATCGGCGCGGCTGCGCAGGTCCTGGGGCAGCCGGACGCGCACATCGAGCACCTGCTCGCCCGCGAGGATCTGGGTGGCGACGGTGCCGCCCACCTGCGCCTCGACCTGCTTGGCAACGGCATCGGGATCGAGCCCGACCAGCGCCGCCGCGGCGCGGTCGACATGGATTTCGATCGCATCGCCCGCAACCCGCAGGCCGTCGACGACTTCGACCACGCCGCCGATCTTGCCGATCGCCCCGGCGACCTTCCGCGCGGACGCGACGAGCTCGGCATCGTCGTCGCCGAACAGCTTGACCTCGATCGGCTCGGGCACTGCGGTCAGGTCGCCGATCAGGTCTTCCATCAGCTGGGCCGTCTCGATCTCGAGCCCGGGCACCTGCTTGTCGACCTTGTCGCGAATCTCGGCCATCACTTCGCCGATCGGCCGGCGGCTCCCGCCCTTCAGGCGGATGAAGAAGTCGCCTTCGTCGGCCTCGGTCAGGCCGCCGCCGAGCTGGACGCCGGTGCGGCGCGAATAGCTGGTGACCTCGGGGGTCTCGCGGATGATCGTCTCGACCTGGCGCAGCAGGCGATCGGTGTCGGACAGCGCCGCGCCCGACTTGGCCTTGTAGTCGAGGATGAAGCCGCCCTCGTCCATCACCGGCATGAAGCCCGATTCGAGGCGGGTCCAGGCGAAGCCGCCCGCCGCGACGAGCAGCGCCGCGGTCAGCCCGGCGGCGAGGGCCGGGCGGGCCAGCGCGCGGGCGCCGAACCTGCCGTACCAGCGCGCCAGCGTACCGGTCATCCGCTCGGCCTTGTCGGCGGCCGCCACGTCCCCGAGCGTCAGCCAGCGCTGCGCGACCAGCGGCAGCACATAGCGCGCGTAGAGCAGCGACACGCCCAGCGCGGCGACCATCGTCACGGCCAGCGCCTTGAAGAATCCCCCGGTCACGCCGGAGATGAAGGCGAGCGGCAGGAACACCACGATCGTCGCCAGGGTCGATCCGAACAGCGGGCGCGACATCTCGCGCGCGCTGGCGAGGATCGAAGGCGGCTCGGCCTCCCCGCGCCCGTCCTGCAGCCGCCGCATCAGGTGCTCGAGCATCACCACGGCATCGTCGACGACCAGGCCCACGGCAGCGGCCATGCCGCCCAAAGTCATCATGTTGAAGCTCATATGGAGCGCAAATAGCGCCAAACAGGTCGCTGCAAGCACCGCCGGGAGCAGCAGCGCGGTGATCACCATGAGCCGCCACGACCGCAAAAACACAAACAACACCACGCCCGCAAGTAATGCGCCGAGCAGAATAGCTTCACGCACTGCATCAGCCGCGCCGACCACCAGCTCCGATTGATCGTAGAACGGGCTGACCTTGACCGTGGCGGGCAGCTTCGCGCCCTTCAGCCGATCGGTGATCTCCTGGACGAGCTTCACCGCATCGGCGCTCGGCGCCTGGCGGATATTGACCAGCACGGCGTTGGTGCCGTTCGAGGTGACGCGCACCCACGCCGGCGCCGGGGCGCGGCGGATGTTTGCGACCTGGCCGAGCGTGACCACCCCGGCGCCCGCCGCCGTGCCGGCCTTTACCGGGATCGCGGCGATATCGGCCTCGCTGGTCAGCCGGTCATCGACTAGCGCGAGATAGAGCCGGTGGCGATCCTCGATGCGCCCGACCGCCGAAACGCTGTTCGCCGCACCGATCGCGGTGGCGACATCGGCCAGGGTGAGGCCAAGCGTTTGCAGCCGGGCCGGATCGACCTCGACTTCCATTTCAAGCGGTGCGCCGCCGAGCACATCGACGCCAGCGACGCCCGGCACTGTCGAAAGCAGCGGGCGCAGGCGAAGCTGGGCGAGCTGGGCCAGCGCCACGCCGTCGAGCTTGTCGGAGGTCAGCGAGATGCCGAGCACCGGGAAGATCGTCGGATCGGAACGGCGCACGCTGAACCGGGTGCCAGCCGGCAGATCGGGCAGGATCGTGGCGAGCGCGCCCTGCGTCGCCAGCGTCGCGTTGGTCATGTCGTCGCCCCAGCCGAAGCTCAGCGCGATCTCGGCGGCGCCGCGGCTGGTGGTCGAGCGAATCTGGGTGACGCCCGGGATCTCGCGCAGCGCGATCTCCGTGGGGCGCGAGATATCTGCGGCCATCTGCGTCGCGTCGCGTTCGCCGGCATCGATCGAGACGACGACGCGGGGATAGTCGATGTGCGGGAACAGCGTGACCGGCAGCTTCAGCGCGCCGAACAGGCCGGCGAGCGTGATCAGGAAGACGCCCAGCCAGATCGAGCGCGCGTGGCGATGCATCAGGTCGCTCATTGCTCGCGCACCTTGGCACCGTCCTCGAGCGCGGTGCCGCCCTCGGTGACGACCCTGTCGCCCTGGGCCAGCCCATTCAGGATCCGGATGCGGTCGCCCGACGAGCTGCCCGGCAGCACGTCCTGCTGGTGCGCCACGCCGCCCTTGACGACGAAGACGTAGCTCTTGCCGCCATCGTCGAGCAGCGCGGCATAGGGGATGGTGATCCCGCTCGCCTGCTGCGCCAGCACGAGCGAACCGCGCAGTGCCTCGCCCGGCGCGACCGGGAAGGCGGCGGGAAGATTGGCGTAGACGGCAGAGAGCCGGGTCGTCGCATCGACCTGGCCGTCGACACCAGCCACGGTCACGCTCGCCCGCGCATCGCCGGAAACGCTCTGAAGCTGGAGCGGCTGGCCCGGATGCACGCGCTGGACGAGGGCGGGATCGACTCCCAGGCGCGCACGCAGATTGCCCTGCGCCACCACGACCGCAGCAGTGGTGCCCGCCGCGAGCTGGTCGCCATTCTTCGCCGTCAAGCCCTGCACGACGCCCGATACCGGCGCGCGCAGCGCCACGCCGCCGCGCGACATGCCGAGATTGCCGAGCGTCGCGTGGGCGACCTGCCCGGCGGCGCGCGCCGTCTCGACCTCGGCGTCGGACACCAGGCCATCGGCGCGCAGCCTTTTGGCGCGGGCAAGGGCGGCATCGGCGGCCTGCGCGTCGGAAGCGGCCTTGGCGAGGTCGGTGGCGGTCGCGCGGCTGGGCCGCAGCGTCAGGATCACCTGTCCGTCGCGCACCGCCGTGCCGTTCGGGCTGACGATCCGATCGACGATCGCCTCTGCCGGTGCGACCAGCGCATGCTCGCCGCCGGGTCCGGCTTCGGCCACACCGTAGACCGCGACTTCGGATGCCGTCGCCCCCAGCTCCGCCGGCGCGGTCTTCACCTGCGCGACCGGCTCGGCCTTCGCCTCTTCGCCGCCATCGGCCGCAGGGCCGCCACAGCCGGCAAGCAGGGCGAGCGGAAGCAGCGCGGTCATCCGCATCATCGGGTCCATCCTTCGCTGGGGCCGCCCGAGAGAAGCTCGAGGGCGATAGTCTGTTCGGCGATCTGTTGGTCGAGCTGGGCCAGGCGCAGTTCGCGGTCGCGCAGCGCCTGCTCGGCAGTAGCTGCGGTGGCCGGAGCAAGATCGCCGCGCTTCGCTGCCCTTGCCGCACTATCGGCGAAGGCGTGGCTGGCGGGCATCTGCGCGAGCAGTGCGGCGCGTTGCTGCCGCAGCAGGCCGATCGCCTCCGCCGCGGCGCTGATCTCGGCGCGCGTCTGGAAGAGGCGCGCTTCATATTCGGCCTTCAACTGCTCGCGCGTCGCCTTGGCGACGGCGATGCCACCGCGATTGCGGTTCCATAGCGGCAGCGTGAAATCGATCGCCGGGCCTAACGTGGTGTTACCGCTGGTATCGCGGGCGCCGGCGACGGTGAGCGCCAGCGTCGGGAACTGGTCGAGCACGGCCTTGTGCAGCTCGGCCTCACCGACCGCATAGCCCGCGCGGAGTGCCTGGAGGTCAAGCCGCCGCTCCAGCGCCTGCGCCACCAGCGTCGCCGCGGCAGGCGCGACCGCGGGCTCGGGCGGCGGGGCAAGCAGCAGTACCGTCTCAGGCGGCAGGCCGAGCAGCTTGTTGAGGTCTCCCCGTGCGGCGGCAAGCTCGGTCTCGGCGGTGCCCAGTCGCTCGCTTGCATCGGTCAGGGCCGTGCGGCGGGTATCGAGATCGGCAGCGGCGATATCGCCCCTTCCTGCCGCGCGCCGCGCATGCTCGAACAGCGTCTGCGCCGAAGCCGCGCTGGCCCTGGCGAGCGCCAGCTGCTTCTCGAGCGCGACGATCCGCACGCCCTGCAGGCGCGCCTGGCCGGCAGTCTGCCACTCGGCCCAGGCCAGATCGAGCCGGACCTGCCGCTTGCTCGCCTCGGCATTCTGGCGCGACACCTTGGCGGTACGCAGCTGGTTGAGGTCGAACGCCAGCTGGCCGCCAAATGCGTTGTACGGGTCCGGGCCGGACACCAGCTTGTCGAAATTGGCCTGGAAGGTCGGATCAGGGAGCAGCCGCGCGGCAAAGGCCTGCGCGTCGGTGACACCCAACTTTGCCCGCTGTGCCTTGAGATCGGGATTTTCGAGCACTGCGACGATCGCCAGCGCATTGGGCGTCAGCGGCCTAGTCCAATCGATTGGCTCGGGCGTGAGATAGGGCCGGTCGATCTTCTGCGCATCCGCCGAGAGGATGGCCATGTCCGGCGCTGCAAGCACTGCCGCCGGTTCGGCGAGCGGCGCCGCGCGATAGGATGCGCAGCCGCTCGCCAGCAGTGCAGCAGCGCTCGCGCAGAGAAACACCCGCATTCCGCCTCGCCGCACTTCGCGCTCCCACTTCTCGATAGCGGCGGACTATGGACGGGTGGCTATTGGCCCAGCATTGGCCGAACATTGGGAATCGCCAACTTGCCGGTCGCTGGCGATCGGACCCATTTGCGGCGTGGAAACTGGACCTCAGGCGATATGAAGCTGCTGTTGCTCGAAGACGACGAGGCCACGAGAACGCAGGCGGTGCGCATGCTCACTGCGGCCGGGCATGTCGTGGAGGCGTGCAGCTCGGGGAACGACGCGCTCTTCATGGCGAGCGACGGCGACTACGGCGTCCTGATTCTTGACCGGATGGTGCCGGGGCTGAACGGTCTGTCGGTCCTCAAGGCACTGCGCGCCGCGGGCATCCGTACGCCGGCGCTGCTGCTCACCTCGATGGAGGGGATCGACGACCGAGTCGAAGGCCTGGAGGCCGGCGCCGACGACTATCTGGTCAAGCCCTTTGCCGGCGCCGAGTTGCTCGCCCGGATCAACGCACTCTCGCGCCGCCCGCCGATCGCCGACGTCGCGGTCACTCTCACCGTCGGCGACCTCGTCATCGATCGGCTCAAGCGCACCGTCACCCGTGCCGGCACGCGCATCGAACTGCAGGCGCAGGAGTTCAAGCTGCTCGACTATCTCATGCAGCATGCCGGCGCCGTCGTAACGCGAACGATGCTGCTCGAGAATGTCTGGTCCTTCCATTTCGACCCGCAGACCAACGTGATCGAAAGCCATATGAGCCGGCTGCGCGCCAAGGTGGATCGCGGTTTCGGCAAGGAGCTGATCCAGACGGTGCGCGGCGCTGGTTACCGGATCGATGGCTGAGCCGGTGCAACGGCGCCGCAGCGCGCTCAACAGCGGCGCCTTCCGTTTCGCGCTGATCTTCGCTGCCGTTTTCGCCTGCGCGTCGTTCCTGTTGCTCGACCAGGTCTATCAGCAGATTGGCAGCTATGCGGAACAGGCAACGATCGGGGCGCTCAAAACCGAGACCGCGTCGCTGACCGCCGGCAATCGCGCCGACCTTCCCGCAGAGATCCGTCTGCGCACCGCCGCCACGCCGGACGGCACGTTCCTCTATCTTCTCGTCGATCCGCACGGCCGGCAGCTTGTCGGCACGATACCAATGTCGGCTGCCAGGCCGGGCCAGGGCCGGATCTCGATGCGCGAGCCGGGCCGGTTCGAGCCGGAGGAGCTCGCTACCCTGGGCACGCGCCTGCCCGACGGCGCGCTGCTCGTCGTCGCGACCGACAGCTTCGACATCGGCTGGATCCGTGGGCAGATGATCCGGTTCATGATCGCCTGGGCGGTAACCGTCACGCTGCTCGCGCTGGCGGCGGGCTGGGCTGCCGCATGGCTGTTCCTGAAGCGGCTGAGCGCGGCCAATTCGGCGATCGACCGGATCATGGCCGGCCGCACCGAGCAGCGCATCCCGATGATCGGCCTCGCCCCCGAGCTCGACGATCTCGCGCGCAACCTCAACCGCATGCTCGAACGGATCGATGGCCTGATGGAGGGCCTGCGCCAGGTCTCCACCGACGTCGCGCACGACTTGCGGACCCCGCTCACGCGGTTGCGCCAGATGCTCGAGGCCGCACGCGAAGCGGCGCAGCGCGATGAGGCCGTGTCCGGCATCGATGCGGCGATCGCCCAGGCCGATCAGCTGCTGGCGACCTTCCGCGCGATCCTGCGCCTGGCCCAGATCGAAGGCGGCGGCCGCCGGGCGCCGTTCGAGTCGGTCGATCTGGGCGCGCTGCTGCATGGGTTGGTCGAAACCTATGAGCCGGTCGCCCATGACGCCGAACACGTCCTGACCGCGCCGATAGCCGAAACGGCGCCGATCTCCGGCGACGCCGAACTGCTTGCCCAACTCTTCGCCAACCTCATCGAAAACGCGATCCTCCACACCCCGGCCGGCACGCAGGTCCGCGTCGACGTCGAAGCCGTGGAAGAAGGGTTTCGTGCCTCGGTGATCGACAACGGTGCCGGCGTTTCCGCCGCCGAGCGCGCCCACCTCACCCGCCGCTTCTACCAGGTCGATCCGAGCCGGAGCGCCGGGAGCGCGGGGCTCGGACTCGCCATGGTGAGCGCAATCGCGCAGCTGCACGGCGCCCGGCTCGAGATAGGCGACGCAGGCCCGGGCCTGCGCGTCAGTCTGGTTTTCGCGCGCGTGCGGTAGCGATATTCGACACAGCCAAGCTTGCGCCCCTTGACAGATCACGAGCGCGTAATATCTGCAGATGCAGATAATGCCCGGTGAGATGAATGGCTGTATTCAACCTTGAAGACTGTGCCGCAAGTCGGTCCCCCGGCCGCCTCGTACGGCGACTGGACAAGATCATGTCGACCTATGTCGAATCGAAGTTCGAAGGGCACGACCTGAGCTTCCAGCAATGGATCGCGCTCAAGGTCGTGCGTGACGGCACGGTGAGCAATGCCGGCGAGCTGTCGCGCGAGCTCGGCATCACCACGGGTGCCACCACCAGGATGATCGACGTGCTCGAGGCGCGCGGACTGATTGCGCGCGATCGCAGCGTCGAGGACCGGCGGGTGGTGCAGCTCGTCATCACGCCGGCGGGAAGAGAGGCAGTGCTCAGCCTCCAGGGCCATGTCGTTTCCTCCTGGAACGAAGTGGTCGCCGATTTCACGCAGGAGGAAGCCGCGACGCTGGTGAGCCTGCTGACCCGGCTGCTCGGCGCCGCCGAGCGCGTGGCGGACAGTGCGCTCGCGAACCGGGAGATCGAGGCATGACGCGCTCCGTGGGCCTCGCGGCGCTGACCGCGCTGCTTCTCGCCGGCTGTGCCACCGTGCCGCACGATCCGCCGCAGGTAGCGCAGCTCCAACCGCAGTCGTTGGGCCTCGGCACCGATACGCCGACGATCGACGCCGCCTGGTGGACGGCGTTCGGCGATCCGCAACTCGATCGACTGATCACGATGGGCCTGGCCGGAAACCCGACGCTCGACGGCGCCCTCGCCCGCGTCCGCGCCGCCGAGGCGGCTGTCGACATCCGCCACGCTGAGCAGCTCCCGCAAGTCACCGCCGACGGCCAGTCGACCTATCAGCGCTTCCCCGAGAAATACATCTATCCGCCGCCCTATGCCGGCGCGGCCTGGCCGATCACGACGCTGCAAGCCAATCTGAGCTGGAACCTCGACCTGTTCGGCCGCCAGAAGGCGCTGGTCGCTGGAGCCCAGGCGAGCGCCCAGGCGGCCCGGCTCGATGCGGCGGCGGCGCGACTGGCAATCTCGACCTCGATCGCCCAGGCCTATGTCGGGCTCGCGCGGGCCGAACGGCTGGTCCAGGTCGCCAACGGCTTTGTCGAGACGCGCCAGCAGGCGCTGCGCTACGTCCATTCGCGGATCAAGAACCAGCTCGCCAGCCAGTTCGAGCTGCGCCAGGCCGAGACGCTGCTCGCCGAGGCGGAACAGGCCCGAACCCGCGCGCAGGCGCAGCGCGAGCTGCTCGTCCACAGCCTGGCCGCGCTGGTGGGCCGCGGCGCCGACTTCTACCCGGAGATCACGACGCCCAGCCTCGCGCTGAACACGCCGCCAAGCGTGCCCGATGCGCTGCCCGCCGACCTGCTCGGCCGCCGGCCCGACCTGCTCGCCGGCCAGGCCCGGATCGACGCCGCGATGGCGGGGCGCCAGGTAGCGCGGACCGACTTCCTGCCCAACGTCAACATCACCGCGCTCGCCGGCTTCGCCGCGCTCGGCCTCGGCAATTTCTTCGATCCCGGGGCGCGGACTTATGGCGCCGGCCCGGCGATCCACCTGCCGATCTTCGAGGGCGGCAAGCTCAAGGCGCAATATCGCGGCGCCACCGCCGATCTCGACCAGGCCGTCGCCGACTATGACGGCGCAGTGCTCGGCGCGGTGCGCGATGCCGCCGACGCGCTGACCCTGGTCCGCGCCGCCGACAAGGACCTTGCCGACCAGGACCGCGTCGTCGCGGGCCTGCGCGAGACCGCGCGGCTCGACAGCGTACGCGTCTCGACTGGGCTCGGCTCGCGGCTCGACACGATCGAGTCCGGTTTCCGCCTGCTCGAGGCCGAGCAGGCGCTGGTCGGGCTCCAGGCCGACGCGCTCTCGCGCCGCATCCAGCTGATCGCCGCCCTGGGCGGTGGCTTCGTTCCAAACCCGCCGCTCTCCGCGGCCCCAGCGGACACGCACCTATGACCGACAACAGCCCCGTCGATTGGAAGACCAAGGCGGACAGCGCCGAAACGCCGGCGCAAAAGGGTGACGCCAAGCCGGCGGAACCCGCCGCCGCGCCACCGCCGCCTCCGCCCGCCCCGCCCCAGCCCCAGACCAAGTCGCGCGCGCGCAAGATCGGCTTTCTGATCCTCGGCGCGGTGATCCTGATCGGTGTGATCGCCTATGCCGTGATGGTGCTCACCGCGCCGCCGAGCGAGGAAACCGACGACGCCTATGTCGGCGGCAACATCGTCGCGGTTACCGCGCGCGATGGCGGCACGGTGCTGGCGCTGCACGCCGACAATACCCAGCAGGTGACGCAGGGCGCACCGCTGATCGACCTCGATCCGGCCTCGACCGACGTCCAGCTCGCCGCCGCCGAGGCCGCGCTAGGCCGTGCGGTCCGCGCGGTCCGCTCGAACAATGCCGAAGTCGACCAGGCTGGGGCGGAAATCGCCCAGGCGCGCGCCGATCTATCGAAGGCACTCAACGACTATGCCCGCCGCCGCGGGGCCGCTGCCGACGGCGCGGTGTCGGGCGAAGAGGTCAGCCACGCGGCCGACGCCGTCGCCACGGCGCGCGCCGCGCTCAACCTCGCCCGCGCCAAGCAGGCCCAGGCAGCGAGCACCGTTGCCGGCACCAGCGTCTCGGAGAACCCGCAGGTGCTCGCGGCGATCGCCGAGCTGCGCCAGGCCGCGATCAACTCCAGCCACATGAAGATCGTCGCGCCCGTCTCCGGCGTCGTCGCCCAGCGCACCGTCCAGCTCGGCCAGAAGGTCGCCGCCGGCGCGCCGTTGATGGCGGTGGTGCCGCTCGACAGCCTGTGGATCGACGCGAACTTCCGCGAGACCCAGCTTCAGCATTTGCGCGTCGGCCAGCGCGCGACGATCCACGCCGATGTCTATGGCAAGGACGTCACGTTCCACGGCAAGGTGCTCGGCCTGGGTGCCGGCAGCGGCAACGCCTTTTCACTGCTGCCGCCGCAGAACGCCTCGGGCAACTGGATCAAGATCGTCCAGCGCGTGCCGGTGCGCATCGCGCTCGATCCTGACGAGCTCAAGCGGAACCCGCTGCGCGTTGGCCTCTCGGCCGACGTGACGGTCGACACCAGCGATCGCTCGGGCCCGATGGTGGCCGGCAGCGCGCCGCCCGCTGGCGGCATCCAGCAGAGCCTCGACGGCGGCCCCGCGGTCGAGGCCCGCATCCGCCGGATCATCGCCGAGAATCTGGGACGGGCGCGGTGAGCGGCCCGGCGGGCGGCCAGGCCGCGCCGCTGGCCGGCCTCGCCCTGGCGGTAACTTCGGTCGCGCTGGCGCTCGGCACCTTCATGCAGGTGCTCGACGGCACGATCGCCAATGTCTCGCTGCCCACGATCGCCGGCAATCTCGGCGTGTCGACCGACAATGGCACCTGGGTGATCACTTCGTTCGCGGTGGCCAACGGCGTGACGGTGCCGCTGACCGGCTGGCTGATGCAGCGCTTCGGCGTGGTGCGCACCTTCACTGCGTCGGTGGTGCTGTTCACGATCGCCTCGTTCCTGTGCGGCATCGCCTGGAGCCTGCCCTCGCTGATCGGCTTCCGCATCCTGCAGGGCGCGGTCTCCGGCCCGATGATCCCGGGCAGCCAGGCGCTGCTGATCGCGATCTTCCCCGATCACAAGCGTGGCACCGCGCTCGGCATCTGGTCGATGACCACGCTGGTCGCGCCCGTGCTCGGCCCGGTGCTCGGCGGCTATATCTCCGACAATTACCATTGGGGCTGGATCTTCCTGATCAACGTGCCGGTGGGGATCATCGCCGCCGGGATCAGCTGGCGTTCGCTCGCCAGCCGCGAAACGCCGACGCGCAAGCTCAAGGTCGACACCGTCGGGCTGATGCTGCTCGCCTTCTGGGTGTTCAGCCTGCAGACGATGCTCGACCTCGGCAAGGACCGCGACTGGTTCCACAACCCGTTCATCGTGGCGCTCGCGATCTGCGCGGTGGTCGGCTTTATCGCCTGGGTGATCTGGGAAATGACCGACGGCGCGCCGGCGGTGGACCTCAGCCTGTTCCTGCGCCGCAACTTCCTGTTCGGCACGCTCGCCTTGTGCCTGGGTTACGCGCTGTTCTTCGCCAACAATTTGCTGCTGCCGCTCTGGCTGCAGGAGCATCTGGGCTACACCGCGACCTGGGCGGGCTTCGTCGCCGCGCCGAGCGGCATCGTGGCGGTCCTCGCAACCCCGTTCGTCACGCGGCTCAAGGTCGACATGCGCTGGCTCGCCACGGTGGCGTTCCTGGCGTTCGGCGCGTCCTATTTCCTGCGTTCGCAATATACGCCCGATGCGAGCTTCTGGACGCTGATGTTCCCGCTGCTGCTCCAGGGGTTGGCGATGAGCATGTTCTTCGTGCCGCTGATCACCATCTCGTTCGACGGACTGCCGCCGCAACGTGTCCCTTCGGCGAGCGGCATCTCCAACTTCGCGCGCATTACCGCGGGCAGCTTCGCCGCGTCGATCATCACCACCTATTGGGACCGCCGTGAGGCGCTGCACCAGACCCGGCTGAGTGAAGTGGGGACTGATTATTCCCCCGTCTATCGACAGACCGTCGACCAGCTCCAGGCGGCGGGGATGAGCCCGCTGCAGGCGGCCGGCGCGGTGATGCGGCAGGTGGTAAACCAGGCCTATCTGCTCTCGTCGCTCGAGCTGTTCTGGATTTGCGGCTGGCTCGCGCTGGGACTGATCCTGGTGACCTGGCTGGCGCGCAAGCCGATGCCGAGCCAGCACACGGTGGCCGCGGATTGACGAAAAGCGGGGCGGCGCTGCCCGATGGCAGCGCCGCCCCAGCCCTTACCAGCCGAAGGTCATGCCGACCCGGCCGCCGGTCGAGCCCTTGACCGTCGAGCCGGCGAAGCCGCCGCTGACCCAGACATGGTCGTCGACCTTGGCGACCGCTGCGCCGGAGAAGCCCTGCTCGCCGCGATAGGTGGAGAGGTTGAACGACACCGCCACGTGCATGTCCGACGGGATCGTCGTGCCCGCCAGCGCCATCGCCGCCGCGATCCCGCCATTGGCGCGGCGGGCGTTCAGATCGATCCGCCCTTCCGCGTTGGTCATGCGGGTGCCGAGTGTACCGAGCTCGGTCAGGTCGATCGACGCCGTGGCAAGGTTGCCGGCAGCATCGCTGGTCACCACACTGAGCGCACCCTGCTGCGCCGCGCGGCTCGCCGAGGAGTTGATCCCCGCCATCGTATAGGTCGAGCTGCCCGTGCCCAGCGCCACCTGCCCGGCGCGCGTCGCCACGGCGCCCTGGCCGATCGCGACGCTGCCCGCGGCCCCGGCATTGGCGCCGTCACCCAGCGCCACTGCCGAGGCACCGTTGGCGGTGCTGGCATTGCCCAGCGCCACCGCACCCTGGCCCGTCGCGGTATTGTTGCGGCCGAGCGCCACCGCGCCCTGGCCGGTGGCGGTGTTCGGATCGCCGATGGCTACCGCGCCGTTGCCGCTCGCCGTGTTGCCCGCGCCGATCGACACGGCCTGGCCGGTCACCGCGCGCGCGCCATTGCCGATCGCCACCGAAGATTCACCGCCCGCGACCGAGTTGCTACCCACCGCGATCGAGTTCGCCCCGGTCGCCTGCGGCCCTGCCCCGCTCATGTTGGTGCGGAAATAGGCGCCGTTTGCCGCCGCGGTGTCGGCAGTCGCCTGCGCGGTCGCCGCATTGGCGAGCGCGCTGTTGGCAGTGCCCTGTGCCGTCGCCGCGTTCGCCAACGCGGTGTTGGCAGTACCCTGCGCGGTCGCCGCGTTGCCCAGCGCAGTATTCGCCGTGCCCTGCGCCGCATTGGCTGCGTTGAGCGCCTGGTTCGCGGTCGCGCCGCCTGCGGTCGCTGCCGCCAGCGCGTTGGATGCGGTTGCCTGCGCGGTGGCGGCGTTGGCGAGTGCGGTGTTCGCCGTCGCGGATACCGCGTTGAGCTGGGCGAAGTTGACCGCGTCGGTCGCCGCCGTGCCGGCCGCGACGTTGGTCACCTGGCGCTCGGCGCCCACGGCACCGACCGAGACGCTGTTGGCCCGGTCCGCCACCGATCCGGCGCCCAGCGCGACGGCGCTGTTGGCCGAGGCGAAGCTGCCATAGCCGAGCGTGACGCTGTCGGTGCCACTCGCCTGTGCGGTCGAGCCGATCGCGATGCTGCGCACGCCCGTCGCCATGGTCGAGACGCCGCCGCCGTCCTGGCCGCCGATCGCGATCGACTGGGTGCCGAGCGCGGTGGAATTGAGGCCCAGCGCCACCGAGCGCTCGCCGCTCGCCGCCGAAGTGAAGCCGATCGCGACCGCGAACGGGTTGGTCGTGGTCGCGCCCAGGCCGAGCGCGACGCTGCCCTGCCCGCCGGCATAGGCATTCTGGCCGAGCGCGGTCGCCGAGCGGATCGAATAGGCGCCTGAGCCCACCGCGGTCGAATTGAAGCTGTCGGCAAAGGCATTGTAGCCCAGCGCCATCGAGTCCTGGTCGTTGGTCGTCGCATTGGCGCCGAGGACGATCGAGCCGAGGCCGCCCGCGGAACTCGCCGATCCGATCGCGATGCTGTTGGCGCCGCTCGCGGTGGTATAGGCGTTGCCGGCAGCGTTGGTCGTGCCGAGCGCGATCGAGTTGGCGCCGCTGCTCGTCGAGGCGAAGCCCAGCGCGACCGAGGCAGCGCCCGATGCATAGGTCGAGGAGCCGATCGCCGTGCTGTAGTCTGTCACCGCCCAGGCGGCGAGGCCAAAGGCCGAGGCGCTGTCACCGGTCGCCGAGGAGATGAAGCCCACTGCGGTCGCCTGGTCGCCGGCCTCGGAACTATAGCCCAGCGCGATCGAGCCGTAGTTGGTGCCCTTGGCGTTGCGGCCGAGGACGATGCTGTCGCCCAGCACCGACGAAGCGCCATCGCCCATCACGATCGAGAAGGCGCCCTGCGCGGCGGCGGCGCGGCCGAGCGCGATTGAGGAATTGCCATTGGCGACGCTCGCCGCGCCCAATGCCAGCGACTGGTTGCCAGCCGCCTGCGCGACCAGGCCGAGGGCAAGCGATTCGGTGCCCGAGGCATTGGCCCCGAAGCCGACGGCGGTAGAACTGGCGCCGGTCGCTTCCGCAACCGCGCCGATCGCCACCGAGGTGCTGGCGGTCGCGTCGGCCGAATAGCCGATCGCCACCGAACCGAACACGGCGGTATTGCCCGGCCCCTGCACGACCGCCGCTTCGCCGATCGCCACGTTCGAATCGCCGTTGACGGTGGCGTCGCCGCACACCGCATTGTCGTCCGATCCGGGCTGCAGCGTGCCCACCGGATTGTTGGCGGCGTCGCGGCACTGGACGTTCTGGGCGTGTGCCTGCCCGGTGGCGAGTATCATGGCGATGGCGCCCATCGATACGCTGACAAGTGCGCGCAGCGCGGTGCGGCTGTTGATCCGGTTGATCGTCATTGCTGTTCCCCTTCGTAGCTATCCCTGGCGACGGTGCGGGAAATGATCGGGCGATTGCCGCCCGGCATGCCGACGACCCAAGCCGGTCACGCATTCCCGTGTCGAAGGCGGAGACGGGAATTTGCGGGGAAGACCGGACAGGCCGGACGAAATATTTATGCAGGCGGTGCCGGATGCGGCGAAACAACCGGGCTCACGCTCTCGTCCGGCCTGATCTTTTCGTAGCTTGCGGGCGGTTTCTCATGATAGGCTGCACGCGTGCTTTGGGGGGCGTGATGGCGAGTGACCCGATCCAGTCCGGCGCGCTCGGTTCCTCCGACGAGCTGGTCAACCAGCTCTATGGCGAGCTCCACCAGATCGCTCGGCGCGAATATCGCAGGGCCGGGAGCCCAATGACGCTCCAGCCGACCGCGCTGGTCGGCGAAGTCTATCTCCGGATCCAGAACCGCGCCGATTGGCAGAGCAAGTCGCATTTCCTCGGCTGCGCGGCGACGGCGATGCGGCACGTCCTGGTCGATGCTGCACGCGCCCGGCTGGCGGCGAAGCGTTCCGGCGAGCGCGAGAGCCTCACCGTAGCCCTCGCCGAGATCGCCAGCGGCGCCAGGGACGACGAGGAGCTGCTCTGCCTGGGCGACGCGCTGGCGGAACTCGCGCGCCACGATCCCCTGCTCGCCAAGGTCGTCGATTGCCGCTTCTTCATCGGGCTCGACGAAGTGGAGACGGCGGAGGTGCTGGGAATCACCGATCGCACCGTCCGCCGCTGGTGGACTCGCGCGCGCGCCTGGATCTACGACCAGATGCGCGAGCCCGCCGCCTAGCTCAGCGCATCGCGGCGACCCGCATGGCAACCCTGGAGATGGCCTGCATCCCATAGGCGCCCGCTGGCCCCATCGCCGCGAAGCCGGCCCGCGACCGCGCAACCGCAGCGCTTGCCGCCGGCTTGTCGCCCTGCTTCACCGCCAGCACCGCCTCGGTGAGCGCAAGCTGCGGTATCAGCGGGTTGGGCTTGGGCATCAGGTCGATCCCGGCACGCGCCTCGCCGAGCTGCTTCGCCGCATCCGCGGTCTCGCCCAGCTCCGCCAGCGCCTGC
Organism: Sphingomonas sp. KR3-1; assembly: GCF_040049295.1. Taxonomy (NCBI): domain Bacteria; kingdom Pseudomonadati; phylum Pseudomonadota; class Alphaproteobacteria; order Sphingomonadales; family Sphingomonadaceae; genus Sphingomonas; species Sphingomonas sp. KR3-1. Next base: position 103,538 of record NZ_JBDZDQ010000003.1, on the reverse strand, counting down.
GCCAATGCCAAGTCGATCACGATCACCGGCAGCGCATGCTCGCCAAGGAAGCGGACGGCCAGCGGCCGGGCCTCGAGCAGCGAAACCCGTGCGTCGGCGAAGCGGCCATTGGCCATCTGCGCCTTGGCGAGCTGCGAGAGATCGGCCGCGAGCCCCGGCGTATCGCCGAACAGGCGGCGGCGGCGCTGGACGTTGCTCGCCGAAATCCGCTCCGCGCCCGCCGCATCCCCCAGCCGGAGCCGGACGGCGCCACGCAGCTGGTCGATGCCTAGCGCCTGCATCGTATCGCGCTGCCCAGGGTGTGCGAGCACCCGATCGACCCGCGCGAAGATCGCGTCCATGTCGGCCAGCCGGTTCGCCTCGATCATGTAGACCAGCAAATTGTTGTACATGGTCAGCAGCGCGCTCTCGTTTGCGGTGAGCGCGTGTTCCGCCTGCGGCAGATTGTCGGTCAGCAGCTTGATCGCAGTGGGATAGTCGCCCTTGCGCCGCGCCATCGCCGCCCGGGTGCGCACGATCTGCAACAGGTCGGCACCGTTGCGCTCGGGATTGCGCGCGAGCGTCGCCTGCGCCTTGTCGAGCAGCGCCGCGACATCCTCCTTCGCCCCGATCGCGAGTGCCGCGTCGGCCAGATTGGCCTGCATCTTGGCGGTGGTGTCCGGACTGTCCGCGCCGATGCCGTGCTCGAGCGCGCTCTTGAGCAGGTCATAGCTGCCCTTGGCATCCTGCATGTTGACGTAGAGGTCGCTCAGCGCATTGACCGCGGCGCCCGATCGCGCGGTGCGATCGAGCGTCGCGAGCATGCGCAGCGCGGACTCGTCGAGCGTATGCTTGAGCGTCAGGTCGCGCGAATAGCCGCCCTGGGCGAACATCAGGGTGAGCGTCTGGACGATCGAATCGGAGCGCGCCGCCTCAGCCACTGCATTGTCGCGCTCGATTGCGGTGCGATGCGCCTGCACGGCGATGCCGGTGGCGCCGCCGGCGAGGGCAAGCACCACCGCGCCTGCTGCAACGGCCGACCAGCGATTGCGGCGCAGGAAGCGGCCGAAGCGATAGCGCCGCGAACCCGCCCGCGCGCGCACCGGCAACGAGCCCTCGAACCGCTCGATATCCTCGGCCAGCTCCGGCACCGATCCGTAGCGCGCCGCCGGATCCTTGCGCAGCGCCTTGAGTACGATCGCATCGAGATCGCCGCGGATGCGCGACGGCGCGACCGCCGCATCCTGCTTCGCCGCGGTGCGGCTCGGCGGTGCCGGATCCTCCTGCGCCACGCGGCGGACGAGCATCGACAGCGTGCCCCCCTCCCCGCTCCACGGCGTCGCGCCCGCGAGCAGCTGGTAGAGGATCACACCCAGGGCATGGACGTCCGTCGCGACCGTCACCACGCCGTTGCCGAGTTGCTCGGGCGCGGCGTAGTCGGGCGTCATCAGCGCGCCGGTGACGGTCCGCGCATCGTCGCCGCTTTCTTCCACCAGCTTGGCGATGCCGAAGTCGAGCAGGTGAATGCGGCCCCGGGCGTCGATCAGGATATTCGAGGGCTTGAGGTCGCGGTGGACGATCAGGTTGGCGTGCGCATAGGCAACCGCGTCGCAGATATCGCGGAACGCACGCAACCGCGCCTCGAGCGACGGCCGCTCGGCCCTGACCCACTGGTCGATCGGCTGCCCCTCGACGAACGCCATCGCCATCCAGGGGCGCCCCTCCGGAGTGACGCCGCCGTCGATCAGCCGGGCGATGCCGGGGTGGTCGAGCCGCGCCAGCATGCGGCGCTCGCGCGCGAACAGCGCCTCGTTGGGGATGGCGTCGATGCGGAGCAGCTTGAGCGCGACCTGCTGCTCGAAGCCGACATCGGCGCGGCGCGCACGATAGACTTCGCCCATCCCGCCCCGGCCGACCAGCGCTTCGAGCTCGAACCCGCCGACCCGCGTTCCCGCTGCCAGCGACGCACGTGCCAGCGGCTGCGCATCTTCCAGCGTCGGCGCCGGGGCATCCAGGATGCCGCGCCGGGTGGAGGCTTCTAGGAGGGCGCTCACCCGCTCGGCGATCGCCGGCGAAAGCCGCGCGAGCGCTGCCTGTCGTGCGGCGCTTTCGAGCGGCTCGATCGCATCGAATGCTTCGAGAACCTGTGCCAGATCCGGCTCGCCACTTGCCTGCATATCTACCCCCCAATGCCCCGTTAGACGCAGCCTAACCGCGAGAGCGGACGCCGCCGAAGAAATATTTTGGTACTGTTCGTTTCATTGGCGCGCGCCCGTCTTTCTCCTTGAAAAGACGGAGAGACTATCATGGCCAAGACGCTTCATGTCCTTCGGCTGGCGCCGCTCGCGCTGCTGGCCAGCCAGGCAACTGCGCAAATGGTGGTGCTGAACGGCACGTCGACGATCGGATCGGTCGAAATGAAGCGCCGTGCTGCCTGTCCGGTCCGCGACGCCCACCGCGTCTAACGCGGTGACGGCAATCCTGCCGAACAAGCGAGGAGGGTATCGATGCGGGATTCGATGAAGATGTGCGCAGTGGTGGCCGCTGCCGGTCTGGCACTGTCTGCCTGTGGCGGGGGCAAGGCTGCGAACGGGAGCGAGACGGGCTCGGCAAGCGAAGGTACGACGGCGGTCGCGGCTGCCGACTTCAACCCTTGCAGCCTGATCACCGCGGAAGAGATGACCGCAATCACCACCGACAAGGTCAACAGCCTCGATCGCCGCGACGCGAGCTGCACCTACAAGGCCAATCCCGATGACGGCGTGCAGACGACGGTCTACGTCACCGAGGGCGCGAAACACATGGAGATCATGCACCGCAGCGCCAAGCTGCTCGGCGGCATGGGCGCCTCGGTCGCCGACAAGGGCGGCGCCGGCGCGGATGTCGCCAACCAGCTCAAGGAAGACAAGTCCGCCACGCCGGCGCTCGGCGACGAGGCGATGTGGTCTGCCAACAACACGTTGGTGGTGCGCAAGGGCGACGCCTATATCGAAGTGACGCCGCCGTTCATGCACGATCCGGCCAATCACTCCGGCTATCCGCTCATCGCCACCAAGGACAAGCGCGCGATCGCCGTCGCCGTCGCCACCAAGCTGCTCGAGAAGCTGCCCGCCCGGTAACGAACTGCTGCTGGAAACGAGAAGGGGGACGGCAACCTGCCGCCCCCCTTTTTTGCGTGCCCGCCCGTTCAGCGCTTCACGAGTTCGACGCGGCGGTTCTTCGCCTTGCCGTCTTCGGTCGCATTGTCGGCAATCGGCTTGCTCTGGCCGAGGCCCTTGGCCTGGAGCCGGCTGGCGGGGATGCCTTGGGCGACGATTGCCGCCATCACCGCAGCGGCGCGCCCGTCCGACAACGATTGGTTGTGCGCGGGCGCGCCGGCATTATCGGTATGGCCCTCGATCGTCAGCTTGAGCGCCGGATCGGCCTTCATCAGCTTGACGATCTCGGCGATCGCCGGCTGCGAATCCGGCTTGATCGCGGTCTTGTCGGTGTCGAAGTTCAGGTAGAGCGCGACATGGCCGGCGGTATCCAGCCCCTGCTTCATCTCCGCCGCGGGGATCAGCTTGACCTTCACCTCGAGCGCCTTCTTCTCGACGATGGTCAGCCAGTAGTTGCGGCTATTGTCTTCCCAGGGATGATAGACCTCGACCCAGATCTGGCTGCTGGGCGTGCGCAGCATGTAGACGCCCATCTGGTCTTCCTCGACGATGTAATTCGCTCGGAAGCGCTTGTCGGCGAACATCAGCCCCTTGTCCTTGAGCGGCTTGCCGCTGCCCTCATAGACGGTGACGCCGCCCAGATCATGGACCAGCTTCTCATAGGTCTTCTGGACCTGGAAGAACGACGCGCCGTCGCCCTTGCCCCCGGTGGTCATCGTGCGGCCCTCGACCGGGATCAGCTTGGTCCCGTCGAAGAACTCCCAGCGATCATAGGCGACATCCTCGAGGAAGCGCTTCTGCTCGCTGCCGGCGATGTTGACGGCGTCGAGCCGTTCATAGCCGTCCATGATCCCGAAATAGGGCCAGGCACCCAGCGTCGGGTTGGCGACCGGTGCCTTTTCCGGATCGAACCCCGCGACTGTCGGCACCGGGCTGGCCGTCGCACTCGGCGACGGAGATGGCGCCGCGGTGGCGGTGGTGTTGGCGACGCTGGCATTGGTGGGGCCGGCGGCATCATAGCCGCTGCCGCACGCAGCGAGCACGGAAAGCGCGGCGCCGGCAAGGGCGATACGGATATGAGTCATGTGGGACCTTTCGATGGAAATTCGGCGCGCGAAATCAGGAGATCGCGCAGGTTTCGCCGGCATAGAGCGAGGCGACACGCCCCTTCGGGCTGTCCTCATCGAGAAAGCCAGAGGGCGCACCTTCGTCGCTGAACAGCACGCCGAGCGAATCCTCGGCGATCTCGACGCCAGGATAGGCGGCCTTCAGCGCCGCGCGGGTCGATCCGATGCCGATGCCGCGCGCGGTGCGCAGCATCGGGTCGCCCTTGTCGCCGACTTCCCAGCCGGTGAACCGCCCCTTGAGGAACAACAGTGAGAGCCCGCCGCGGAAATCGGCATGGCCCATCGGCGTGCCCTGCCCGCAATCAGGATAGATGCCGGTCACGAGCGGCTTGCCCGATACCGCCGTGACCGCCGCAATCGCCGCCCCGCGCGTCTGCCCGAACGCCAGCTTGTGCGGCTTGCCGTCTGCGTCCTTGTGGATCAGCCCGTCCGCCGCGAGCGTCCAGGCCGCGGAGGATGCCGGCACCGGTGGCACCGCCATTCCGAGCAGGGGCAAGGCGCACAGGCCCAGCCCTATCGCCGACATGCTTCTCCTCGACATCCCGTGCTCCCTCGCCGCATCCGCCCCGGAAAGGGGCGATCGAAGAGGGAAACGGGAGACGATCGCCGAAGCGGACACGCAGATCGCCGGGCGGCGATGCGCGCGATCTAATCCATTCGCGTCCAGGCTTGTGGCGAGCGGGTATCCAGTCGGCACAGCTCCCGCACCCCATGCTTGCCGGCATAGCTGCGCACGCGCGCGTCATAGTCGCTGGCGTAGGGCGCGGCGAAATCCCAGTCCGGCGGATTGAAGGTCGAATAGCCGTTGACGGTCGGAACCCGCCACTTCTCCGCCAGGAACATCGCATCGACATTGTGCGGGTACAGCGCATCGACACGGTCATCGACAAAGGCAGCCTCGCCGGATCGCACCGTCACCACGTAAAAGGCGCTGCACCCGGCCGGCGGCGCCGGAATGGCGTCGAGCTCGGCGCGTTGCGCGCGCCGGCTCAGCTCGGCGGGCTGGGCGAAGCTGATCTGCTCGCCGACGAGCAGCACGACCAGCAGGACCGCCAGCCAGGGATGGCGCTGGCGGAAGTCGCGCAGCCTGTCGCGATAGGCCAGGCCGACGAGCAGCAGCACCGGCAGGACGAGGAAGAGCTGGTAGCGCAGCACGACGCGCACGCCGCTGGCCGCGGGGAACAGGGCATGGACGAGGATCCAGGGCGAGATCTGCCAGATCCGCAGCGTCAGCGCCCAGCTCACCACCACCGCCAGCGCGACCGCCCGCTCCACCACCCGCTTCGGGTCGCGGATCAAGCGATAGGCAGCGGCACAGGTCAGCGCGAAGAGCAGCAGCGGATAACCGGAATGGTGCTCCCAGCCGAGAAAGGACTTCTCGAACTTGCCCCCCGGCGTCGCGACTGCCTGGACGATCAGCCGGATGCCGGTGGCGATCCAGCCCCACAGGCCGTTGCGCTCGCCGACATTCACCAGATCGACCGGCTGGACGAGATAGGAGACCATATAGCCATGGCCGCCGGTCTCGAGCCGCTTGGGCAAATAGACGAGCAGGAACGGGATCGCGGACACCGCGGCGACGGCCAGGAAGGTCGCCAAGGTCCGCCAATGCGCCGCGAGCAGCGCGCCCAGGCGCCGGGGCCGGTAATTGCCCGACACCCACAGCCAGCACAGCACGAACACCACGGTGAAATAGATCGTGAACCAGGCAAAATAGAATGCCGTGATCAGCCAGAGGCCCATGACCAGCGCCACCAGCGCCGCGAACAGGAGCGCGACGGGCCGTCCAGAGATCTCGGCGCGCACCGCCAGGACCGCGAGCCCAGCGAGCAGCGGCAACAGCGCCAGACTGTTGATCTGGGCATGTCCGGCCTGCAGGAACATGTTGTTCGAGATGGTGAACAGCGCAGCGACCAGGATCGCCGTGCCCCAGCTCCAGCGCAGCACGCCCCGCACCAGCCAGAGCGCCGCCGCAAAGCCGATCGTGCGGAAGGTCATCGCCGTCAGCGTGTCGGAGACGAACGGATCGAAGCAGATCCGCCAGAACGCATAGATCAGGCCCGACAGGAAATAGCCGTCATTATAGCCGAGCGTGTCGCCATAGGGATGGAAGTAGATCGGCTGGTTCCACGCTGCCAGGCCCGTGAACACTGCCCGCCAATGCTCGAGGATGCTGATCTCGATCAGCGCATCCCCGCGATTGCCGAATCCCAGGTCGAACCCGCTTGCGAAGCTGTCGCGGAAGACGATCAGGATCGACGCGGCCCAGGCGCAGAATGCCAGCGCAAGCTTGGCGGGAAGCGACGATCGGCCATGGCGCAATGCAGGCTCGGGTGCAGGCGCGGGCCCCGCGGACTCTCGTATCATGCTATTCCCTGGAAGTGCGCGGCGCCGAAGCTTCTAGCATCGCGCGACGTCAATTCAACTGCGCCAGGCAAGCTCAGGCCAGCTTGCAGATATCCACCCAGCGCTGCGAAACCAGCGCCGCGAGGCGCTCGGGCGCGATCTCCACCGATGCGGTGCGCGATCCCGCCGCAGGGAATACCGTGGCGAAATCGCGGATCGAGACGTCGCAATAGACCGGGATCGGCGTCGCGAGCCCGAAGGGGCAGACCCCGCCCACCGGATGGCCGGTCAGCGCCTCGGCCTCCTCGGCGCCGAGCATCGAGGAGCGCCCGCCGAACTCGGCCTTGGTCTTGGCATTGTCGAGCCGCGCATCGCCGCGCGCGACGACGAGGATCACCTCGCCGCCCACCCGGAGCGCCAGCGTCTTGGCGATGCGCCCGGGCTCGACCCCGAGCGTCGCTGCCGCCTCCGCCACCGTGGCGGTGCTTGCCGATTGTTCGATCAGACGGAGATCGGGAGCATGTTCGGCAAGCCACGCGCGCACGGTTTCGACGGTCAATCCTCGATCCTCTTCCGGAAGGTCTCGGGCAGCAGCAACAGGCCGAGCACGAAGGTGCAGGCAGCGGCCACCACCGGGTACCAGAGCCCGTAATAGATATCCCCCGTCGCCGCGACCATTGCGAAGGCCGTCGCCGGCAGGAAGCCGCCGAACCAGCCATTGCCCAGGTGATAGGGCAAGCTCATCGAGGTGTAGCGGATGCGGCTGGGGAAGAGCTCGACCAGCATGCCCGCGATCGGGCCGTAGACCATCGTCACCAGCACGACGAGCGCGAACAGGATCGCGATGACCAGCGGCTTGTTGATCCGGGCGTCGTCGGCCTTGGCGGGATAGCCGGCGCGCGTCACCGCTGCCTTGATCGCCTCCGTCTGCGCAGCGATCGTGGCCTTGCGGACCGAGGGACCCGTCTTGGCCGGATCGGTGATCATCACCACTTCGTCGCCGACCTTCACGCCCACCCAACCGCTCGACCCGGCCCAGGTCGTCCCGGTGTCGTGCGCATCGCGATAGGGAATGGCGGCCTTGGCCAGGTAGGACTTCGCGACATCGCAGGCGCTGCCGTCGAACTTGTTCTTGCCGATCGGATCGAACTGGAACGAGCAATGCGTGCCGTAATTGACCACCAGCACCGGCGCCCGCTTCTGCGCTTCCGCCAGCGCCGGATTGGCCGCTTCCGTCAGCGCATGGAACAGCGGAAAGTATGTCAGCGAGGCCAGCAGGCATCCCGCCAGGATGATCGGCTTGCGGCCGACCCTGTCGCTCAGCCAGCCGAAGAACACGAAGAACGGCGTGCCCAGAGCCAGCGCGATGGCGATCAGCACGTTCGCGGTCATCCCGTCGACCTTGAGCGTCTTCTCGAGGAGGAACAGCGCGTAGAACTGCCCGGTGTACCAGACCACCGCCTGGCCGACGACCGCGCCGAACAGCGCGATCAGCACGATGCGCAGATTGCCCCAGCGCAGGAACGCCTCGGTCAGCGGCGCCTTGGAGGTGTTGCCGGTCGCCTTCATCCGGGCATAGACCGGGCTCTCGTTGAGCTGCAGCCGCACCCAGAGCGACACGCCGAGCAGCAACACCGAGGCGAGGAACGGGATCCGCCAGCCCCAGGCGCTGAACGCCGCCTCGCCCACCGCCGATCGCGTGCCGATCACCACCAGCAGCGAGGCGAACAGGCCCAGTGTCGCGGTGGTCTGGATCCAGCTCGTGTAGAGCCCGCGCTTGTGGTTGGGCGCATGCTCGGCGACATAGGTCGCGGCGCCGCCATATTGGCCGCCCAGCGCCAGGCCCTGGAGCACGCGTAGCGTCACCAGCAGGATCGGCGCGAACACGCCGGCGGTGGCGAAATTGGGGAGCAGGCCGACCGCGAAGGTCGATCCGCCCATGATGCCCATCGTCACCAGGAAGGTGTTCTTGCGCCCGACCAGGTCGCCGATCCGCCCGAAGACGAGCGCGCCGAACGGCCGGACGGCAAAGCCCGCGGCAAAGGCGGCGAGCGCGAAGATGAAGGCAGTGGTGTCGTTCACCCCGGCAAAGAACTGCGCCGAGATCGTCGTGGCGAGCAACCCGTAGAGGTAGAAATCATACCATTCGAACACGGTGCCCAGCGACGATGCCGCGATCACCATCTTCTCTTTGCCGGTGGCTACATGATGTTCGCCCAAAGGCGCCGACGGGGTGTCGGTCCCTGCATCCTGGTTCAAGCTGTCATCCCCTCTTATTGTTAGCGCTAACCAACCACATTTCCCCTGTGGTGGATATCCCCGTCGCTGCGCATGCTCTTCGGCATGCCTCGCCCGCAGGTTCGGCCATTGCGGCATGCGATTGCAAGCACAATGCGGGCAAAGCCCAGCTTGGGCAGGCAAAAGCTCTACTTCACACGCGTGCTGCGGTGCGATAGACCGCGCGCATGTTCGATCGCTTCTTCCTCTCCCATCCGCGCGCCGTCGGCGAAAGCTATGGCGAGCATGCCGCCACCGCCGCGCGATTCGGCTTCACGATGATCATCGGCGGCGCGGCCTGCGTCGTGCATTCGATCTTCCCGGCGCTGTTCGCCCGCACCGCAAGCGACGCAGTCAAGCGGCTCTATGGGCAGATGCTCGCCCGACAGCCGGGCATGGCCGCGCGCAAGCCCGCCTATGAACAGCCCGAGTGGCAGATCGAATACGAAATCTGAGCGAATGATCGAGCACGTCGCCATTATCGGCGCGGGCTTTTCGGGCACGCTGCAGGCGATCAACCTGCTCCGCCACGAAGGCCCCCGCGCCACGCTGATCGAGCGCGCGCCGGTCGCCGGCCTCGGCCTCGCCTATGGCGCTGCGCATCCGAGCCATGTGCTCAACGTCCGTGCCGCCAACATGAGCGCCTTTCCCGACGATCCTGCACATTTCGTCCGCTGGCTCGAGGCCCGCGGCGTCGAGAACGCGCCCAGTGCCTTCATTCCGCGCGTCACCTATGGCGAATATCTGCGCGAACTGCTCGATGCCGCGCTGCTCGAGCATCCCGACCGGCTCAAGCTGGTGCGCGACGAAGTCGAGGATCTCGAATTCGCCGACGGCGTGACGGTGCGCCTCAAGAACCGTACGATCGCCGCCGACGCCGCAGTGCTCGCCGTCGGCAATTTGCCGCCGCACGATCCGCCCGGCCTCGACCCCGAAAGGCTCTCGGCGGAACGCTACAAGGGCGATCCCTGGGCCGCGAGCGTGCCCGAGGGTCTGGGCGACAGCGACACCGTGCTGGTGATCGGCACCGGGCTGACGATGATCGACGTCGTGCTGCTGCTCGATGCGCGCGGCTTCAAGGGCAAGATCATTGCCCTCTCCCGCCGCGGCCTGCTTCCGCGCAGCCACGCGCCGGGCAGCGACTGGAAGAAGATCGCCGAGCGCCCCGCCACGGTCGCCTCGCAGCTCGTCCATGACCTGCGCGCGCGCGGCGAAGCGATCGGCTGGCGCAACGCCGTAGACGAGCTGCGCCCCTTCACCCAGGCGATGTGGGGCAATGCCAGCGAGGCCGAGCGCGGCCGCTTCCTGCGCCATCTCCGCCCCTGGTGGGACGTCCATCGTCACCGCCTCGCTCCCGAAGTCCATGCCCGCCTGATGGCGGTGATCGAGCGCGGTCAGCTCGAAGTCATCGCCGGCAAGACGCTCGGCTTCGAAGAGACGGCGGAAGGCATCGCAGTCCAGCTCCGCCGCCGCGGCGCCGACGCGACCGAGACGCTGTGCGTCCAGCGCATCGTCAACTGCACCGGCCCGCTGGGCGACCTCAACCGCACCGACGAGCCGCTGCTCCAGAAGCTAGCCGCACGCGGCGTGATCCGCCCCGACGCGGCGCATCTCGGCATCGATGTCGACAACCAGGGCCAGACGATCAACGCGAGCGGCAAGCCCAACGGCAATCTCTACGCGCTAGGCCCGATGACTCGCGGCGCCTTCTGGGAGATCGTCGCGGTGCCCGACATCCGCACCCAGACCTGGAGCGTCGCCCGGCGCCTCTCCAACGCGCACTGGGTCGGCGGCGAAGGGCTGTAGCCGCGCGGATACAGCCCCGCCTCCGCTAATTCAGCGCGATCAGGAACTTGATCGTCTCGCCGGCCGGCACCTGCACGGTGTAGATGATGTCGGCATTGCCCGAAGCGCTGACGTTTACGTTATTGGGCATCGAATACCAGCTGCCGCCATTATCGAGCGAGAGCTTGACGTAGGTGATGTTCGGTCCGGGCGCCGAAACGTAGAAATAGCCCCGGGTCGAATTAATTACGCCATCCAGGTTACCGTTGATCGTCGGCCCGATCTGGAACTGCCAGTCAAGAGTATTCTCGACGACTTGAAAACCGGCTTCGGCAGTATCTGCAACCATTGCAACCTCCCGCTCCTCGACGCGCGGCATCGCGCCGCTCATCTTTAGCAGACTTGACGGTAACTCCGGCGGGAATCTGATCGCAATCGGAGGTAACGGCTCCGGACGGCCTTGCGGGCAGGCCTCGAGTACGGACCCTAGCGCTCGGGCCGCACCCGTGCCGCGCCGATCCACAGCACCAGCGCGTTTCCGAAGCCGGTCACCATGTCGCGCAGCGGTGCCGGCAACGCGCAGGCGGCGAGCGAGAGGACCGTCATCCCCGCCGCGATGCCGAGGAAGCGCGCCATGTCGCTCGCCTTCCACAGCCCGATGAAATGCAGCCCGATGATCAGGCCGAGTATCTGGAGCGCGTACCCCGTCAGACCAAGGCGCGGCATCAGCAGGTTGGCAGCGGCTATCGCCGCGACCTCGAGCGCGACGGCGAGATAATAGGTCCGTTTCCGGAACAGCCCACCTCCTGTGCCACCGCCGCTCCGCCAGAGCAGCGCGATCAGGACAGCGGTCACCAGCACCGCGCCGGCAATCCCCGCCGATCGCCAGTCCTGCGACAGCGCCTGCGCGCCGAACACGCCCCAGACGCCGCCGAAAAACAGACCGATGGTGCCCGGAATCGGGCGATATCGCTTCGCTTGCATGCACGCGCCCTGCCCGCTCGTCGGATCGCCTGCAAGCATCCGGGCAACTAGTATCAATTGACACTAACTGCACTTGGGACTAGCCCGCGCGTTACATCCTTGGAGCGTGCACCCATGACCGATCCTGCAAACCCGCTCGGCCTCAACGGCTTCGAGTTCGTCGAATTCACCTCGCCCGATCCCGAGGCGATGGGGAAGCAGTTCGAGATGCTCGGCTTCGTGCCGACGCACCGGCACCCGACCAAGAACGTCACCCGCTACAAGCAGGGCCGCATCAACCTGATGCTCAACCGCGACGAGGCCGGCCGCGTGGCCGCCTTCCGCGGCGAGCACGGCCCCTCGGCCAGCGCAATGGCCTTCCGCGTCGCCGATCCGGCCAAGGCGATGGAATGGGCGCTGGAGCACGGCGCCAAGCGCACCGACGAGGACGACACCGTCATCCTCGGCATCGGCGGCTCCTACCTCTATTTCATTCAGGACGAGATCGACCTGTACGAAAGCTGGGCCGAGTTCCCGGGCTGGCAGGAAGCCGAAGCGAAGAACCATGTCGGCCTCGACCTGCTCGACCACCTCACCCACAATGTCCGCCGCGGCCAGATGCGGGTATGGTCGGAGTTCTACAAGACGCTCTTCGGCTTCGAGGAGCAGAAGTATTTCGACATCAAGGGCCAGGCGACCGGCCTGTTCAGCCAGGCGATGATCGCGCCCGACAAGGCGATCCGCATCCCCTTGAACGAGAGCCAGGACGACAAGAGCCAGATCGAGGAATTCATCCGCGAGTATAAGGGCGAAGGCATCCAGCACCTCGCACTGACCACCCCGGACATCTTCGACACGGTCGAGCGGCTCCGTGCGAGGGGCGTGAAGCTGCAGGACACGATCGAGACCTATTACGAGCTGGTCGACAAGCGCGTCCCCGGCCACGGCGAGGACCTGGAGCGCCTGCGCAAGAACCGCATCCTGATCGACGGCAATGTCGGCGACGAGGGCATCCTGCTGCAGATCTTCACCGAGAACATGTTCGGCCCGATCTTCTTCGAGATCATCCAGCGCAAGGGCAATGAAGGCTTCGGCAACGGCAATTTCCAGGCGCTGTTCGAGAGCATCGAGCTCGACCAGATCCGCCGCGGCGTGATCAAGGTCGACGCCTGATCAAGGATCAAGCCGTGCTTGATCCGCGATGCGGCGCGAAGGCGCCGCCGTCGACCGGACGGCACGGCAAGCGGGCCCAGAGGGCCCGGCTTTGCCGGGACCGACGGGCTCGCGAGTTGTAGAGTTTGGAGAGGGGAGCCGGGACCAACCTGGCCCACACACCGCAGGAGGATGAGGGGGCTCGCGTGACGCCCCCTCATCCGTTCCCCCGCACGGTCGGATGGATTAGGAGAGGCCGATGACCGACTATTTCCCCGGTTTCGGCAACCATGTGTCGACCGAAGCGGTGGCCGGCACGCTACCGGTCGGGCGCAACTCGCCCCAGAAGCCCGCCTTCGGACTCTATGCCGAGCAGCTTTCCGGCACCGCCTTCACTGCGCCGCGCCATGAGAACCGCCGTTCCTGGCTCTATCGCCTGCGCCCGAGTGCCGAGCATCCGCCCTTCACCCGCTACCAGGGCGCGCAGAACTTCGCCCCGGGCACGGTCGACGGTCCCCTCCCCCCCAATCGCCTGCGCTGGAATCCCGTGGAGGCCGCCGCCCCCGGCACCGACCTGATCGACGGCATGACCACCATGCTCGCCAACCGCGATCCCGCGGACCTGGAGGGCGTCGCAGTGCATGTCTATGCCGCCAACCAGGACATGGAGACGCGGGTCTTCTTCGACGCGGACGGCGAGCTGCTGTTCGTCCCGCAGGCCGGCCGGCTGACGCTGCTCACCGAGCTGGGCAGGATCGACATCGAGCCCGGCGAGGTCGCGCTCGTGCCCCGCGGCGTCCGCTTCCGCGCGCTGCTGCCCGATGGCGAGGCACGCGGCTATGTCGCCGAGAACCACGGCGCGCTGTTCCGCCTGCCCGATCTCGGCCCGATCGGCGCCAACGGCCTTGCCAACCCGCGCGACTTCGAGACGCCGGTGGCGTGGTACGAGGATCGCGACGTGTCCTTCGAGGTCATCCAGAAGCATCTGGGCAGCCTGTGGACCACGACGCTCGATCACAGCCCACTCGACGTCGTCGCTTGGCACGGCAATCTCGCCCCCTGGCGCTACGATCTCGCCCGGTTCAACACGATGAACACGGTCAGCTTCGACCATCCCGACCCCTCGATCTTCACCGTGCTGACCTCGCCGAGCGACGTGCCCGGCCGCGCCAATGCGGACTTCGTGATCTTCCCGCCGCGCTGGATGGTCGCCGAAGACACGTTCCGCCCGCCCTGGTTCCACCGCAACATCATGTCCGAGGCGATGGGCCTGATCACCGGCGCCTATGACGCCAAGGCCGAAGGCTTCGCCCCCGGCGGCCTGTCGCTGCACAACCTCATGGCCGGCCATGGCCCCGACGTGACCAGCTGGCAGGGCGCGAGCAACGCCGAACTCAAGCCGCACAAGATCGCGGGCACGATGGCGTTCATGGTCGAGACCTGCTGGCCCTACAAGCCGACGCAGTACGCGCTCGACCGCGCCCAGCCCGATTACGACGCTGCGTGGGCAGGGTTTCCGAAGGCGCAGCTTCCTTGATCCTCCCCGGCACGGGGAGGGGGACCATGCGCCGCATGGTGGAGGGGGCTCTCCGCGAGCGATTCCCCAACAGGCACACCCTCTCCCCCACGCCGCTTCGCGTCGCGGTCCCCCTCCCCGTTCCGGGGAGGAGTTAGATGGAACGCCTCACCGAAACCCCAGCCAACGTCACCCTCGGCCCGCTCGAGCTCATCCCCGACGGCAAGGCGCGCAACTTCGTCCTCGAGATGCGCGCAGGCCGCTTCCACGGCTTCGTCGTCCGCCAGGGCGAACAGGTGCACGGCTATCTCGATCTCTGCGCGCACATGGCACTGCCGCTCTCGAACAAGCTCGACGATTATCTCACCCCCGATGGCAGCCACATCCAGTGCAGCTGGCACGGCGCGCTCTACCGGATCGAGGACGGCGTCTGCGTCGGCGGCCCGTGCACCGGCGCGCGGCTGCGCACCTGGCCGGTGGCGCTGGTCGACGGCAAGATCGTCACTGCCTGATCGCGCTTGCACCCGCCGGTGAAATGCGGGATTAGAAGCGATAATAAGTCAGCACTACTGACCATCTTTGGAGAGAGGCCATGACTCCCGATTTCGATTTCGGCCTTGGCGAAACCGCCGACATGATCCGCGAGACGACGCAGCGCTTCGCCAGGGAGCGGATCGAGCCGCTCGCTGCGAAGATCGATGCGGACGACTGGTTCCCGCGTGAGGAGCTGTGGCCGGCGATGGGCGAGCTCGGCCTGCACGGCATTACTGTCGAAGAGGAATATGGCGGCCTCGGTCTCGGCTATCTCGAGCATGTCATCGCGCAGGAGGAAGTTGCCCGCGCCTCGGCCTCGATCGGCCTCAGCTACGGCGCCCATTCCAACCTCTGCGTCAACCAGATCCGCCGCTGGGCGAACCCCGAGCAGAAGGCCAAGTACCTCCCCAAGCTGATCTCGGGCGAGCATGTCGGGTCGCTCGCCATGTCCGAAGCCGGCGCCGGCTCGGACGTCGTCTCGATGAAGCTGCGCGCCGAGAAGACCGACCGCGGCTATGTCCTCAACGGCACCAAATTCTGGATCACCAACGCGGCCTATGCCGACACGCTCGTCGTCTACGCCAAGACCGGCGACGGCTCGCGCGGCATCACCACCTTCCTGATCGAGAAGGACATGCCCGGCTTCTCGATCGGCCAGAAGATCGACAAGATGGGCATGCGCGGCTCGCCCACCGCCGAGCTGGTGTTCAACGATTGCGAAGTGCCCGAGGAGCAGGTGATGGGCCCGCTCAACGGCGGCGTCGGCGTGCTGATGTCGGGCCTCGACTATGAGCGCACCGTGCTCTCGGGCATCCAGCTCGGCATCATGCAGGCCTGTCTCGACGTCGTCCTGCCGTACATCCGCGAGCGCAAGCAATTCGGCCAGCCGATCGGCCATTTCCAGCTGATTCAGGCCAAGGTGGCGGACATGTACGTCGCGCTCAACAGCGCCCGCGCCTATGTCTATGCCGTCGCGAAAAGCTGTGACGCCGGCAAGACCACCCGCTTCGACGCAGCCGGGGCGATCCTGCTCGCCTCCGAGAACGCCGTGAAGGTATCGCTCGAGGCGATCCAGGCGCTGGGCGGCGCCGGCTATACCAAGGACTGGCCGGTCGAGCGCTTCGCCCGCGACGCCAAGCTGCTCGACATCGGCGCCGGCACCAACGAGATCCGCCGCATGCTGATCGGGCGCGAGCTGATCGGCGCGGCATGAAGGCGCTCCGCATCCTGGGCGTGATCGGCGCGATCCTGCTGATGGCAGGCGAAGGCTATCGCTCCTGGGGTGCCGGCCGCCCGGCGGCGTTCTGGATGGACGACATGCTGGCGGGTGCGATGATGATCGCCGCCGCGATCCTGGTCCGCCGCCAGAGCTTCGCGACGCGCAGCTTCTTCTCGGCAAGCTGGGGCGTCGCGGTCGGCATGCTTTATGGCAGCTTCTTCGGGAAGCTCTATTATCCCGCGACCAGCAGCCCCGGCAATTTCTCGATTGGCCTGCTCACCTGGCTGATCGGCATCGCCTTCGTCCTCGCGATCGGCGGACTGATCGCCAGCATCCTGCTGCCGGGCCCACGCCACTAGCAATGGACGCGAACCGCCCTCCGCTCGGCATGCTGCTTTGCGAATGGCGCGGGGCGCGGCGGATGAGCCAGCTCGACCTCGCGCTGGAGGCCGATCTCTCCGCGCGGCATCTCGGCTTCATCGAGACGGGGAAGGCCCAGCCCAGCCGCGAGACGGTCGCGCGCCTCGCCGATGCGCTGCGCGTACCCCTGCGCGAGCGCAACGCGCTGCTCCTCGCCGCCGGCTATGCCCCGCACCATCCGGAGAGTCCGCTTGCCACCCCGGCGCTCGAGCATATGCGCCAGGCGATCGACCTGATCCTGGCGCATCAGGAGCCCTATCCCGCCTTCGTGCTCAATCGCCATTTCGACGTGCTCGGCGCGAACCAGGCCGCGATGCGGGTCAACGCGCTGGTCATGGGCGACAGGCCCAGCGTCCATGCGAACCTGCTCCACCAGATCTTCGATCCCGCCGACTTTCGCCGCGTGATCCTCAACTGGCCCGAGGTTGCCGCGCGTTTCATCCGCCAGCTCCACGAGGAGCTGCTCGCCACCCCGTTCGACGCCCGCGCCCGCGCGCTGCTCGACGACGTGCTCGCCTATCCGGAAGTGCCACAGGGCTGGCGCACCCGCGACATCGCCGCGACGCCCTCCCCGATCGTCACGCTCGCCTTTGCAAGCCCGCTGGGGCCGCTGCGCTTCTTCGAGACGATCACCACCTTCGCCGCCCCGCGCGACGTCACGCTCGACGAGCTCCGCATCGACTGCGCCTTCCCCGCCGACGCGCACACCGCCGAAGTGTGCAGGCGGTTGGCGAGCTAATTCCCAAGCTCCTTCTCCCCTTGTGGGAAAAGGAAGGGGCCCGCGAGGCGAAGCCGAGAAGGATGAGGGGGACGTGAGTCTCACTCCCCCTAACCCGTCCGCGCCTTGCGCTTCCTCCCACAAGGCGAGCGGGAATTTCAGTTCACTTGAAAAGAGAAAGCGGGATCGACTCGCCCATCCTGGTCTCGCCGGCGCCGTTCGGGTGAAGATGGTCGCCGCCCTGCAGCGCCGTCGTCAGCGCCTTGGGGTTGGCGGGATCGGCCACGGCTTTCTCCATGTCGACGAACCCGTCGAACGTGCCCGAGGTGCGCATCCAGCCGTTGATCTCGACGCGCAGCGCCTCGCCGTCCGGGGTGTGATAGCCGGCGCCCTGATAGGGCAGGATCGTCGCCGCGATTATCTTGATCCCGCGGCTGTGCGCGCGCTGGACGAGCTGGCGATAGGCCGCCTTCATCTCGTCCGCGGTCACCACCGGATTGTCCTTCTTGCCCGAATTGCCGATGTCGTTGACACCCTCGAGGATCACGACATGCGTCACCCCCGGCAGCGCCAGCACGTCGCGGTCGAAGCGGGCGACCGCGCTCGGGCCGGCGCCGGTCTGCAGCATGCGGTTGCCCGAGATCGCCTGGGTCACCACCACGTGCGGCATGCCCGCCGCCGCGATCCGCCGGCCGAGCACGTCGCCCCAGCGGCACACCGGCACCGCGTCGTTCGCGCAGTTGGTATTGTCGGTGATCGAATCGCCATAGGCGACGATCACCGGCCGCTGCTTCGCGCCCAGCACATCGACTTCTGCGAGCAGCGGGCGCGGGTTCGACTGGCTGGCCGGCGTGAAATCGCTGTCGGTGAAATCCCCTGCCGGCGAGATCGCCGTCTTCGCGCCGCCCGCGCCGTGCACCGTGTCGATATCGACCTTTTCGGGCAGGTAGATCGACACTTCGACCAGGTCGAACGCCTTGACCGGCAGTGCAACGGGATCGCTCACCAGCGGCGCCAGCGCGCGCAGCCTGGTTGCGCCCTGCCCGTCGAACGTCACGCGCACCGGCTTGCCGCCGGGCAGGCGCACCGTCGCGCCGCCGATCTTCATCAGCGGGCCATAGTCGTTCGCCAGCCGGATGCGGATCTTGCTGCCCGCGGCCCCCACGCGCACCTGCATCCGCAGCGTCGCATTCTCCACCGAGACGCGCTGGGCAGGCTGGGTCGCCTGCCACATGCTCGCAGTCCAGGCCGGGGTCCAGCCGTCGGGGCCTGGCCGGGCCTCGGCAATGGTGGCGGCAAATAGCAGCGGTACGAAAACCGCTCCCAGCAACTTCCGGCGCATGGCTCTCTCCTGCCTGTTTGCCGCCACTATTATCAGATCAGTCTTACTTTACCAGCGCCTCCGTGATGGCGCGGGCACGCTGGGAAATCCCTCCCCGAGCTCGACTCGGAGAGGAATTACATCTCACCAGATCTTCACGCGCTTGTCGGGCGCCAGGTACAGCTTCTCGCCCGGCTGGACGTTGAACGCCGGATACCAGGCGTCGAGGTTGCGCACCGTCATAGCGCGCCAGCGGCCCGGCGCATGCCCGTCGGTCGCCACTTCGGCACGCAGGGCCTCCTCGCGCTGCTTCTCGCGCCAGCTCTGGGCAAAGGCGAGGAAGAAGCGCTGGTCGCCGGTCAGCCCGTTGATCACCGGCGCTTCCTTGCCGTTGAGCGACGCGTGATAGGCCTCGTACGCGGCGGTGAGACCGGCGACGTCGGCGATGTTCTCGGCCAGCACCTGACTGCCGTTGAGCTTCAACCCCGGCAGCACCTCATAAGCGCTATACTGCGCCGCCAGCGCCGCGCTCGCCTCCTGGAAGTGCTTGAGGTCGGCCGGCGTCCACCAGTTGCGCAGCTTGCCGGCGCTGTCGAAGCTCGAACCGGTATTGTCGAAGCTGTGGCTGATCTCATGGCCGATCGTCGCGCCGATCGAGCCATAGTTCGCCGCGGCATCGGACTTCGGATCGTAGAAGGGCGCCTGCAGGATCGCCGCCGGGAAGTTGAGCGCGTTCTGCAGCGGCAAATTGACCGCGTTCACCGTCTGCGGCGTCATCCACCATTCGCCCTTGTCCGGCGCCTTGCCGAGCTTGGCGAGCTGGTGCCGGGTCTCGGCAAGGTCGGCGCGCAGCAGATTGCCCACCGGATCATCGGCCTTCACCACCAGGCCCGAATAGTCGCGCCAGGTCTCGGGATAGCCCACGCCCACGCGCATCGTCTCGATCTTCTTGCGCGCCTCGGCCTTGGTCGCCTCGTCCATCCAGCTGAGCCCGGCAACGCGCTTGTCGAACGCCGCCTTGATGTTGCTCACCATGTTCTGGATGTCGGTCTTGGACGAGGCCGGGAAATAGTCCTTCACGTAGAGCTGGCCGACCGCGTCGCCCAGATTGCCGTTCACGCTGGCGATCGCGCGCTTGTCGCGCGGGCGCATCACCTGCTGGCCGCGCAGCTGCTTGGAGAAGAAGTCGAAGCTCGCCTGGTCGAACTTCGTCGGCAGCACCGCGGTCACCTGGTTGATCTGGTGGAAGGCCAGCCAGTCCTGCCAGGCTGCGATCGGCTCGCTGGCGACCAGTTTGGCGAGCTTCACCGTGGTCTCGGGATGCCAGATGATGAAGTCCTGCTGGCTGCCCAGGCCAGCGGCATTCCAGAACGCGTCCCAGTCGATCCCCGGCGCCTTGGCCGCGAAGTCCGCCTTCTTCCACCAGTTGTTCGCCTTGGCGGGGTCCTGGCTGGCGACGAGATCGGTATGCGCGGTCGCGATCTTGGTCTCGAGGTCGAACACCCGCGCCGCGCGCGCCGCCGGATCGCTCATCCCGGCGAGCGTGAAGATCTTGAGCAGATATGCCTTGTAGCCCTCGCGCGCCTTCTTCATCGCGTCGGTCTGCGACAGATAATAGTCGCGGTCCTCGAGGCCCAGACCGCCCTGCAGCACATAGGGCACCGTCACGTCGGGCTTCTCGAGCGCCTGCGTCACCCACAGGCCGAACAGGTTCTCGGTGTGGAAATTGGTCGCGTTCAGCGGATCGACATCGACGCGGACATTGCCGCCGAGCATCGTCGACAGGCCCTTGCCGTCCTTGATCGCCGCGATCGCATCGAGCTGCGGCTTGAGCGGCGCCAGCCCGCGCGCCTCGATCCCCGCGGTGTCGGTGAAGCCGTTATACCAGTCGGCGATGCGCCGCTGGTCGGTGCCCACCGCGGCATTGGCCTTCAGCGCGGCATCGATGATCGCCTTGTTGTTCGCCTCGGCCTTGTTGAACACGGTCAGGAACATGCCGGTCGAGCTGCGGTCCGCCGGAATCTCGGTCTTCGCACGCCAGCCGCCATTGGCATATTCGTCGAAATCGTCGCCCGGCTTCACCTGCTTGTTGAGCCCGGCCATGTCGACGCCCAGTCCGGTGCCCGCCGAAGCGGTGGTGCCCGTGCCGGGCCCCGAGGGCGTGCAGGCGGTGGTCGCGAGCAATGCCGCGACGAGGAGTGCGTGGGTCTTCAAGGCGACTCTCCTGTATTACTGTATGGCTGGGGTGCTACTCCTGCTTATCCCTTTGCGCCAGCACCTTCCCATGCCAGTCTCGCCGGTGTAGGGAGAGGAAAACTAGGACAGGAAGGATGCCCTATCTATGAGCGCCCCGGTGCTCGATTCGAGGGTTGCGGCGGACGCGGAGGATTTCCGCGCGCGCGCCGCACATAACCGCACCCTGGCGGAGAAGCTCCGCGCCGATGTCGCCGAGGCGGCACTGGGCGGCAGCGCTGCTTCCCGCGAGCGCCATGTCGCGCGCGGCAAGCTCCTCCCGCGCGAGCGCGTCGAGCGGTTGCTCGATCCCGGCGCACCGTTCCTCGAGATCGGCCAGCTCGCCGCCTGTGACATGTACGAAGGGGAAGTGCCCGGCGCCGGCGTGATCGCCGGCATCGGCCGCGTCTCGGGCCGCATGGTGATGATCGTCTGCAACGACGCGACGGTGAAGGGCGGCACCTATTATCCGATGACGGTGAAGAAGCATCTCCGCGCCCAGGAGATCGCCGAGCAGAACCGCCTGCCCTGCATCTACCTGGTCGATAGCGGCGGCGCCAACCTGCCCCACCAGGCAGATGTCTTCCCGGACGCCATGCATTTCGGCCGGATCTTCTTCAACCAGGCCAACATGTCCGCCAAGGGCATCCCGCAGATCGCCTGCGTGATGGGCAGCTGCACTGCCGGCGGCGCTTACGTCCCGGCGATGAGCGACGAGACAGTGATCGTCCGCGAGCAGGGCACGATCTTCCTCGCCGGCCCGCCGCTGGTGCAGGCCGCTACCGGCGAAGTCATCACCGCCGAGGATCTCGGCGGCGGCGATCTCCATGCCCGCAAGTCCGGCGTGGTCGACCATCTCGCCGAGAATGACGAGCATGCGCTGACCATCGTCCGCGACATCGTCAGCCACCTTCCCGCCGATCGAACGCCCGACCTCACGCTGCGCGATCCGCGCGCGCCCAAATATGCTGCCGAGGAGCTGTACGGCATCATCCCCGAGGACGTCCGCGCGCCCTATGACGTGCACGAGGTCATCGCGCGGCTCGTCGACGGCAGCGAGTTCCACGAGTTCAAGGCGCTGTACGGCACCAGCCTGGTCTGCGGCTTCGCGCATATCTGGGGCATGCCGGTCGGCATCATCGCCAACAACGGCGTGCTGTTCTCGGAGAGCGCGCAGAAGGGCGCGCATTTCATCGAGCTTGCCTGCCAGCGCCGCGTGCCTTTGCTCTTCCTCCAGAACATCTCCGGCTTCATGGTCGGCGGCAAATATGAGGCGGAAGGCATTGCGAAACATGGCGCAAAGCTGGTCACCGCCGTCGCCACCGCGACCGTGCCCAAGCTCACCGTGCTGATCGGCGGCAGCTTCGGCGCCGGCAATTACGGCATGTGCGGTCGCGCCTACAGTCCCCGCTTCCTGTTCACCTGGCCCAACAGCCGGATCAGCGTGATGGGCGGCGAGCAGGCGGCGAGCGTGCTGGCAACGGTCCACCGCGACGCCGACAAGTGGAGCGCGGAGGAAACCGAAGCCTTCAAGGCCCCGATCCGCCAGCGCTACGAGGACGAAGGCAATCCCTGGCACGCCACCGCGCGGCTATGGGACGACGGCATCATCGACCCGGCCCAGACCCGCGACGTCCTCGGCCTGGCGCTCGCCGCAACGCTCAACGCCCCGATCCCCGAGCGCCCCGCCTTCGGCGTGTTCCGGATGTGATGGAGGGCGAGACTGCCCCTTCTTCATTCCTCCCCGAGCTTGTCTCGGGGAGGGGGACCGCCCGGCGCAGCCGGGTGGTGGAGGGGCAAGCGCGACAGCGCTTCAGCCACAACCCCACGCAAAACCCCGTCGAGATCGCGCAACACCTCAGCCGCAGGCACGCGCAACGTCGCGATCCCGCATTCGGCCAGCCACCCATCGCGCCGCGCATCCCGCGCGGGCCGCGTCCCGAAATCGTGCGCTTCGCCATCCACCTCGACCGCCAGCCGCGCATCGCTGCAATAGAAATCGAGGCTGAATTCGCCCGTCGCATGCTCGTGCCGAAACTTGAGGCCAGCCGGCCGTTTGCGAAGCTCCCGCCACAGCGGTCCCTCGGGCAAACTCATCTCGCGCCGCCGCGCTCGCGCCCGTTGCACGGCCCGTTTGCTTCCCTTCGGCGAATGATCCTTGAACATCGCGCCCGCCCCTCCACCATGCTTCGCATGGTCCCCCTCCCCGAGACTAGCTCGGGGAGGAATTGAAAGGTCCGCTATGAAGTTTGTTGTCGCCGCTGCGCTGTTCCTCGCTCCCCTCCCCGCGCTCGCGCAATCGGGTCCGACCACCCCCACCCCCAAGCTCCCCCCGGCCAACCCGCTTCCCTATGAGGACGCCGAGGCCGCCGCCGTGCTCGCGCCGATCAACGCGATGTTCGCCGGCCTCACCGCGCGCGACGGCGCCGCGATCCTCGCCCAGGTGCGGCCCGAAGGCGGCGCCACCGTCGCGATCGAGCAGGCCGATGGCGCGCGCACGCTCCGCCATCTCAGCTGGGACGAGTTCACTGCCGGCATCAAGCCCGGCCCGGAGCGCATGGAAGAGCGCCTGACCATGCCGGCGATCGAAGTCGACGGCGACATCGCGATGGTCTGGTCGCCCTATGTCTTCCTGATCGACGGCAAGGTGCAGCATTGCGGCGTCGATCATTTCGACCTGGTCCGCGAAAAGGGCGCCTGGAAGGTGCTGAGCGTCACCTGGACGCAGCGCAAGACCGGCTGCCCTGCCCAATGAACCGCGACACGCTCTTCCTGCTCGACACCGACTGGGCCGATCCGGCGCTGGGCGGCGAGCGGCATTTCTACTGCAAGGACTCGATGATCGTGGAGGGCCTGCTCGCCACCTTCCCCGAGCGCGCGAAGCACATCGACGTCGTCCGCGTCGCCTGGCCTCGTCCCCGCGCCGCGGTGGTCGAAGCGCTCGGCGAGGAGAACCAGAACCTGCCCGCGCTCGTGTGGGACGGTGGTTTCGCCAATGAGATAGAGGCGTTGCTCGCCGCATTGGCCGAGCGTCACGGTTTTCCGGAACGCCACCCTTAAGCGCTGGAAATGTAGGATTTTTCATGCTCGAGTCGAACATTGCGGCGATGGCCGGGGTCAGGAAGCCACACGAAGCGCGCGTCAACGGAGTCAACGAAATGCGCAACCAGTCGGTTGAATCTCGATGATCCAGTCCCTCCTCATCGCCAATCGCGGCGAGATCGCCTGCCGCATCATCCGCACTGCCCGCGCCATGGGCGTCCGCACCGTCGCGGTCTATTCCGATGCCGACGCCCGGGCCCTCCATGTCCGCCAGGCCGACGAGGCGGTGCATATCGGCCCCTCGCCCGCCCGTGAGAGCTATCTCGTCGGCGAGAAGATCATCGCCGCCGCCAAGGCGACCGGTGCCGAGGCGATCCACCCCGGCTATGGCTTCCTCTCGGAGAATGCCGATTTCGCCGAGGCGGTGATCGCCGCCGGGTTGGTCTGGGTCGGCCCGAGGCCCGACAGCATCCGCGCCATGGGCCTCAAGGACGCCGCCAAGGAGCGGATGATCGCCGCCGGCGTGCCCGTCACCCCCGGCTATCTTGGCGAGGACCAGGATCCCGCCCACCTCGAGGCCGAGGCCGATCAGATCGGCTACCCCGTGCTGATCAAGGCCGTTGCCGGCGGCGGCGGCAAGGGCATGCGCCGCGTCGATGCCGCGGACGACTTTGCCGATGCCCTTGCCAGCTGCAAGCGCGAGGCCGCGTCCTCGTTCGGCGACGACCGCGTGCTCATCGAGAAGTACATCCTCTCGCCGCGCCACATCGAGGTGCAGGTGTTCGGCGACAGCCACGGCAACGTCGTCCACCTGTTCGAGCGCGACTGCTCGCTCCAGCGCCGCCACCAGAAGGTGATCGAGGAAGCCCCTGCCCCCGGCATGGACGCCAAAACCCGCGAGGCGATCTGCGCCGCTGCGGTCCGCGCCGCCAGGGCAGTCGACTATGTCGGCGCCGGCACGATCGAGTTCATCGCCGATGCCAGCGAAGGCCTGCGCGCTGACCGCATCTGGTTCATGGAGATGAACACCCGCCTCCAGGTCGAGCATCCGGTGACCGAGGAGATCACCGGCCAGGACCTGGTCGAATGGCAGCTGCGGGTGGCGAGCGGCGAGCCGCTGCCGAAGCGGCAGGGCGAACTCGCGATCGACGGATGGGCGATGGAAGCGCGGCTCTACGCCGAGGATCCGGCCAAGGGGTTCCTGCCGAGCATTGGCACGCTCGAGATATTCCGTCCGCATAGCGATGTCCGGCTCGAAACCGGGGTCTATGAAGGCGCCGAGATCAGCCCCTTCTACGATCCGATGATCGCCAAGATCGTCGTGCACGAGGAAACCCGCGACGAGGCGTGCGAAGCGCTGGCCCGCGCCTGTGCGTCCACCGACATCTATCCGGTCAAGACCAACGCGCCGTTCCTGTGGCGGGCGCTCGACGATCCAGATTTCCGCGCCGGACAGATCGACACCGGCTTCATTGCCGCCCGGGGTGAGGCGTTGCTTCCTCCTGCGGAGCCGACCGAAGACATGGTCAGGCAAGCCGCTGCGGCGATCCTCGTCCAGGAATATTATGGCGAGCCGACGATGCTGTCCTTCTGGGACGAGGATCTGCTGTCCAGCCCTCAACCCAATCCCTGGCGCGGCGCGCTTGGCTTCCGCCTGAATGCTCCCGCAAACCGCAAGGTCGCAGTGAATGTCGAGGGCAAGCTCCATGTTACCGAGCTTCCCGTCGACTGGCAGTCTGCTTCGGTGGTCGGCGAGCCGTTATCCGACGGCGTGGCGGTGAACGACGACGGGCTTTCCTTCCTTGCCTCGCTGCCCCGCGCCTCCGGCTCCACCGGCGCTGCTGCCGGCGACGGCGCGATCCTCGCCCCGATGCCGGGCCGGGTCACTGCCGTTGAGGTCATATCAGGCGAGACAGTGACCAAGGGCCAGCGCCTCGTCACGCTCGAGGCGATGAAGATGGAACACAGCCTCACCGCGCCGTTCGACGGCACCGTCGCCGAACTCAACGTTGCGGCCGGCAGCCAGGTAAGCGAAGGCACGCTGCTGGTGAAGGTCGAGAAGAGCGACTAGCTGTTCCCGGCGAAGGCTGGGGAACAGGTGCGGCGGGATCTGGAGGAAAAATGGCAGGCAGGTTCTACGACGAATGGCAGGTCGGCGACACGGTCGTCCACGAGCTGCGCCGCACGGTAACCGAGACGGACAACCTCCTGTTCTCGACGATGACGCACAACACCCAGCCGCTCCACCTCGACGCCGAGGCTGCGCGCGCGAGCGAGTTCGGCCAGATCCTCGTCAACGGCACCTTCACCTTCGCGCTTATGGTTGGCATCACCGTGGGCGACACCACCGCCGGCACGCTCGTCGCCAATCTCGGCTATGACGAACTGCGCATGCCCAAGCCGGTCTTCATCGGCGACACGCTGCGCGCGGAAAGCGAAGTGACCGAGCTGCGCCCGTCCAAGTCGCGCCCCGGCCAGGGCATCGTCACCTGGAAGCACCGCATGCTGAACCAGCGGGGCGAAGTCGTCTGCGAGTGCACCCGCACCGCCCTGCTCAAGAGCCGGACCGCCGCATGAAGGACCATGCCGACATCGTCGTGATCGGCGGCGGTGCGGCCGGGGTTGGCGCCGCGCGCACGCTGGCGGATGCCGGCAAGAGCGTGCTGCTGCTCGAGGCGCAGGACCGGCTCGGCGGCCGCGCCCATACCGTCCACATTGCCGGCATGCCGATCGACATGGGTGCCGGCTGGCTCCATTCGGCGCCCAAGAACCCCTGGGTGGAGATCGCCGAGGCGCGTGGCTTCGCCGTCTATCGCAGCCCGGCGCGCTGGGGCGAGCAATGGCGCGACCTCGGCTTCTCCAAGGCCGAGCAGCAGGCCGCCTGGTCGGCGTTCGGCGCCTTCATGCAGGCGATGCACACGCCCCCGCCGAGCGATCTCGCCACCGACCTGATCCCGGCGGACAGCGAATGGGCGCCCTATCTCGACGCGCTCTCCGGCTTCATCAACGGCGCGCCGATGCGCGAGATGTCGGTGACCGACTGGCTGGCTTATGAAGAGGCCTCGCTGGACGTGAACTGGCGGGTCTGCGACGGCTATGGCGCACTGGTCGCCTCGCATGCGACCGGGGTGCCGGTGGCGCTCGCCACCCCGGTCTCGGCGATCGACACCTCGGCCAAGCAGCTCCGCATCGAGACGCCGCGCGGCGCGATCACTGCCGATGCCGCGATCGTCACGGTCTCGAGCAACGTCCTCGCCAGCGGTGCGATCCGCCTGCCAAGGCATGACGCGATCCTCCACGCCGCCGCAGAACTCCCGCTGGGCCTGGCCGACAAGCTGTTCTTCACGCTCGAAACGCAAGGCGACATTCCCGACAACGCCCATATCCTCGGCCACCCGCGCAGCGCGATCACCGGCACCTACACGCTCAGGCCCTTCGGCCGCCCGGTGGTCGAGTGCATGCTCGGCGGCGAGGGCGCACGGGCGATGGAGAAGGAAGGGCTGAACGGCGCCGCCGAATTCGCGCTCGGCGAGCTCACCGGCCTGCTCGGCAGCGAGTGGCGCAAGCGGCTGCGCTTCGTCGCCGGATCGGCCTGGGGCCGCGAGACGCATGTGCTCGGCGGCTACAGCCAGGCCCGCCCCGGCCAGCACGGCGCGCGCGCGGTTCTGCGCGAAGGCGTCGACCCGCGCATCCGCTTTGCTGGGGAAGCCACCTCGGACGGCGAATTCTCGACGGCGCACGGGGCGTACAACACCGGCGTCGCAGCGGCGAAGGCGCTGCTCGGCTAAGCTCCTTCTCCCCTTGGGAGAAGGAAGGGGCCGGCCCGCAAAGCGGGTGCGAAAGATGAGGGTGGGCGCGCCTCGAATGACAACGCTTGCGGAGAGGTCGCCCTCACCCAACCCTCTCCCAAAGGGAAAGGGCTTTCATGCCGCCTTCCCCATCTTCGGCACCGGATTGGAGAATTCCATCTCCTGGTCGATCCCGCCAAACTTCAGCGCCATTACGTCGCGTGCATAATTCTGGTTGAGCCGCCACGGCTTGCGCGTGCCCTGCCGCGGCAGCTTGTCCGCCACGCGCTGGATATAGCCCGAGGTGAAGTCGAGGAACGGCGCCTCCTCCACCGGCGCGGCGAGGCGCGGGGTCACCTGGCGCATCCCGCGCTTCCTCATCGCATTGAGCAGCCGCGTGACGTAGTTGGCGGTCAGGTCGCTCTTCAGCGTCCAGCTGGCATTGGTGTAGCCGAACGAGATCGCCAGGTTCGGCACGTCGGAAAACATCATGCCCTTGTAGGTCATCGCCCTGGCGGGCTCGAACGCCTTGCCGTCGATCGTGATCGGCATGCCGCTGAACAGCTGCACTTCCAGCCCCGTCGCGGTGACGACCAGGTCGGCCGCAAGCTCCTTGCCGGAACCCAGCTTGATGCCGGCGGGAGTGAAATGGTCGATCCTATCGGTCACCACCTCGGCCTTGCCGTCGCGCAGCGCGGCGAACAGGTCGGCATCGGGCACCAGGCACAGCCGCTGGTCCCAGGGATTGTAGCTGGGCGTGAAATGCGTGCCGACATCATAGTCCGGCCCCAGCTCCTGGCGGACCATGTCGACGATGCGCTCCTTGGCCTTGTCCGGGTTCTTGCGGGCCAGCCGGAAGAAGAATTGCTGGAGCAGCACGTTCTTCCAGCGCGTGAGGCCGTACGCCGTCATCGCCGGCAGCCGCTTGCGCAGCCAGTTCGCCACGGCATCCTCGGAAGGGCGCGAGACGATATAGGTCGGCGAGCGCTGGAGCATCGTCACATGCTTCGCCTGCTTGGCGAGCTCGGGCACCAACGTCACCGCGGTCGCGCCGCTGCCGATCACCACGACGTTCTTGCCGCGATAGTCGATATCGGGCGTCCAGAATTGCGGGTGCGCGATCCGGCCCTGGAAATCCGCGATCCCGGCGAAGTCAGGCGTGTGGCCGCGGTCGTAATTGTAATAGCCGGTGCACAGGAACAGGAACGCGCAGGTGAAGGTCAGCACCTCCCCGCCCCGCTCCGCGGTGACGGTCCATAGCGCCTCCGCGCTCGACCAGCTTGCCGCGGTCACGCGCGTCGCGGTGCGGATATGCTTGCCGATGCCGTAATGCGCGATCGTCTCGTCGAGATAATTGAGGATCGAAGGGCCGTCGGCGATCGCCTTGGCCTCGGTCCAGGGCCGGAAGGAGAAGCCGAGCGTGTACATGTCCGAGTCGGATCGGATGCCCGGATAGCGGAACAGGTCCCAGGTGCCGCCGGGCCGCTCGCGCCCCTCCAGCACCACGAAGCTGCGGTCCGGGCTGTTCGCCTGGAGATGATAGGCCGCGCCGACGCCTGAGATGCCGGCGCCCACTATCACCACGTCGAAATGCTCGGCCACGCGTCTCTCCTGGCGGTCTGTTTACACCAGTGTAAACAGAAAACGCCCGGGCTCAATAATCCCTGGAATATTTGAGGCTGGCGCTCGATCCGCCGAAGGTGCCGGCCGAGGAGAGCAGGCTCAGCGTGCGGCTCAGCGAGATCTCCAGCTGCGTGGCGGTGAAGCCACGCGCATCGGTGATGATCTCCACATAGATATTGTCGGTGATGTACTTGCCCGCCGCCAGCGCGGTGCCGCGCCCGCTGACATCGTCGGCACCGAGGATGCGCAGCCGGTCGATGCCGGTCGCCGACTTGAGCTGCCCAAGCGGATTGAGCCCGCCCCCTGAACTGCTCAGGGACTGGAGGGCGGCGGCGAGCTGAATGGCCTCTGTTGCGGTCAAATTGGTCACATTCGTGCCGAAAAACAGGCGAGACAGCACTTCTTCCTGCGGAAGGCTCGGCGAGGAGGTGAACGCGATCTGGGGCTGCTGCGCGGTGCCCGACACGTTGAGGATCGCAGTGACGCCCTCCGCGGTGGTGGTACCCTCGATATCCACCGTCGGGTTGCTGATCTGCGCCCCCTGGAAGCGGATCGTGCCGCGGCTGATCGTGAAGCGCCGGCTGGCGAAGCTGTAGGTGCCGCGCACGATGTCGAGGTTGCCGCGCACATCGGGCGCCAGCGTCGTTCCGCCCACCCGCACCGTGGCGCGCCACTCCGATTCGAGCCCCATGCCGCTGACGAACAGCCGGTTGTCGGCATCGATGCGTAGATTGAGGTCGAAGTCGCCGAACGCCCGCGCGATCACCTTGCTCGGCTCCTCGACCTCCCCCGTCGGGCTCTTGCGCCGCACGCCGGTCAGCTCGGGCACCTCGGCGGCGCCCTGGCGGATGATCTGGTAATGCGCCTCGGGAATGGTCAGCCGCCCCTCGATCTTCGAGACCTGGGGGTTCTTGGTGATCGTGATCCTGCCCGTCGCGGTCGCGCCCAGCGCGTCGCTGCGCGCCAGCCGGGCATTGGCGAAATCGGCGGTGATCGCGATCGGATAGCCGTTCGCGGAAGACAGGCTGACCTTGCCCTGCGCCTTCACCGTGCCGTCGCCGGCCTTGGCGGAGAGCGAATTGAGCAGGAACTCGTCGTTCGAGAAGGTGCCGTCGATCTGCACCGCCGTCAGCCGCGTGCCGAAATTCTCGTTCTCGTAATGGAGGTTGCTCGCGCGCACGACGCCGGCGAGGCGCGGCTGCGCGACCTTGCCCGAGAAGTCCGCCGCGATGCCGATCGGCCCGTCGAGCTGCTGGCCCGAGAGCCCGGCCAGCGAGAAGGGCACCGCCGCAGGCCCGTTGTAGCGGACGCCGCCCGAGAGCGGCGCGGCGAGCATGCGCTCGGTCCACGGCCCCGCCTCCGGCCCGAGCGGGCTCAGCGTCGCCACCACCCGCCCGATCGTCGTGCTCCCGCGACGGATCAGCGCACGCGCGTCGCCGCCATTGGGCAGAAGCTTGCCGACGAAGCTGATGTCCACCGCGGTCGACACGGTCGAAAGGCTCGCCCGGGTGAAGTCCTTGACCTCCAGCCGCGCATCGGCGCTCGGGAAGGCGCTGGGCGAGGTCTGGGCGAAATCGAGGCTGCCGCTCGCCGAGCCGCCGATGCCGAGATCCGGGACGAACGCGTTGACAAGCGCCAGGTCGAGGCTGTCGAGCCGCGTCTGCAGCACCAGCCCCTTGCCATAGCTGCCCGCCAGCCGCGCGCTGCCGCGGTCGAAATCGACCTTGCTCGGCAGCAGGTGATAGACGCCGTCGCGGATCGCGATGCGCGCCGGATCGGCGGTGTGGAACTTCACCCCGCTGCCCTGCCCCTGCAGCGCGACCAGCCATTCGCTCGGCGTCAGCCGGGCGTTGGCGGCGACCTCGAACGGCACGCCGGTCGAGCCATTGGCGAAGACCTGCGCGGTGCCGCTGCCGCCGGCATAGGCGATCTTGGCCCGCGCGGTCTTGAGCACGAACTTGCCCTGGCGCAGGTTCGCCACTTGCACGTCGCCGGTGACCTCCGGCGTGTCGGCCAGCACGACGCTGCCGTCGATCAGCGCCCGGCCGATCGTCAGCCCGGCCTGGCCGGGGATCTTGGCGTTCGAGGCCGTCGCATGCACGTCCGCGCGCTGGAGCTTGCCCTGCGCCGACAGCGCCGCCTTGCCGACCACGCCCGATCCGTTGAACGCCAGCTCGCCCTCGAACGGCCCGGCGGCGGTCTGCGCGAGCTTGCCGGTGATATCCATGCCGGCGAAACGCCCGCTATTGATGTCGATCGCCAGCCGGTTGCCGGTGCGCACCAGCACATCGGCGTTGAACGGGCCGTAATCGGTGTCGCCCTTGGCCAGCACCGCCCAGGCATTGCCGCGCCCGCGCACCTGCGCCTCGAGATTGGCGAGCCCGATCCCCAGCCCCGGCTTGGCCGCCTTGAGCAGCACCACCGGTGCGTTGAGCGTCCCCGTCACCCGCGCGGTGAGCGGGCCGTATTTGTCGGAGACCGCATCGGCGTTGATCAGGATCGGCCCCGCCGGATCATAGCGCCCGGAGCCGCGCAGCACGCGGAACTGCGGCGCCTTCATCCGCACGTCGCTGATGCTGATCACGCCCTTGGGATCGAGCACCAGCCGCGCCGAGGCAACCGCATTGCCGCCCAGGAACTGACGTACGCCGTCGCTGAAGATCCTGCGCGAAGTGCCTGCGATATGCCCCTTGATCCCCCAGCCGCCACCGCGCGCGGCGTAGAGCTGCGCATCGGTCTTGAGGTCGACCACGCCGACACCGTCGATCTGATAGTCGTTCACCCGCCCCTTGAGCGCGCCGGTATAGCGGCCGGTGCCGATATCGGCGGCAATGATCGCGGTCGCGTCGATCTTGTCCGAGCGCAGGCGCAGATTGTCCGAGAGGATCTGCTGCCCCGAAATCGCCAGGTCGCCGTTGACGGTGAGATTGGTCACCAGGCCTCCGGCAGCGGCGTTCAGCCCGGAGACCCGCGCCGCCCGCGCGCGCACCGGCACCAGGATGCGATCGGCATCCACCCGCGCCCGCCCCTCGGCATAGAGCTTCTCGGCCACCGTCTCGCCGAAGCCGAGCGCGGCGGCGGACAGCTTGTAGTCGACCACCGGCCGGTTGAACGCGCCGTCCAGCGCCAGCGAGGCGCGCACCGATCGCCCGACCAGGTTCGGCGCGATCGATCCGGCCTTGAGCAGCATCGCATCGACCTTCAGGTCATGGAACTGGTTGTGCCCGAGATCGACCTTGCCCGTCGCCTCGACCGACAGCGCATCGGAGCGCAGCTTGAGCGTGCCGTCTGCCATACGGTCCGCCCATTTGGCGTCGAGGTCGAGCGCGAGCTGCGGCGCGGCCAGCCGCTCGACCGGACCCTTGAGCCACAGCCCCGGATGCAGCGGCCCGCGCAGCTGGAAGCGGCCGTTGGTCGCGACCAGGTCGAGATTGGCGAGCTCCGCCCCGCCCAGCGTGCCGAGCGCCTTGCCCTGCCAGCGCGCCCAATCGCCCTTGCCGGCCACCGCCAGCGTCAGCGGTGCGTCGAGCCCCGCCAGCCCGGTCACCAGTCCCTTGGCGGGTGCGGCGAGCTTGAGGTCGATGTCGAGCAGGTTCTTGTCCGGCGTAGCGTCGAGCCGGAGCGCGAGCCTGTCGCCGCCCGCCACGCCCGGCGCGCTCAGCGTGCCGCCGTCGAGCACCAGCTGCGCCCGCCCGTCGGCCAGATGCGCCTTGCCCGCCAGCCGGCCGAGATAGCGCGCGCGGCCATCGACTTCCCTGGCGATGTCGATCCGCGCCACGTCGAGATGCCCGACATCGATGTTGAGGTCCGGCAGCAGCGGCGCGTTGGGATCGCCCGAGGGCTTGAGCGCCGGCAGGCGAAGCAGCTTCACTTCGGGGCTGGTGGCGCTGCGCACGTCGATGCGGTTCTTGAGATAGGCGAAGGGCCGCCAGTCCAGCCGGATCTCGCGCGAGGTGGCGAACACGCCCTTGGTGTCGCGCACCTGCACGTCGCGCAGGATCATCGCGCCATAGATCGACCCGTCGATCCGCCCGATCCGGAAATTGAGCCCCGATCCCAGCGTCAGCGCCGCGATCCGATCGGCGACGAAGCGGCGCCCCGGCTGGGTATCGACTCCGAACAGCAGCGCGGTCACCGCCAGCGAGAGCCCGGCGAGCGTGATCCCCGCCCATTTCGCCGCGCGCCGCCACAGCGGCCGGCGAACCACGACGACTTCGGGCTGCTCGGCCACGGCTTCGGGCGCGTCCTCGGCCATCAAAAGGCCTGCCCGATCGAGATGTAGAGCGCGATCTTGGACTCGTTCGGCTTGCGGTGGATCGGCGTCGCCACGTCCACGCGGATCGGGCCGAAATTGGTGTAGAGCCGCCCGCCGATGCCCGCGCCGAAGCGCATGTTCTGCCCGGTCGGGTAGATGCCCTCATAGACCTGGCCGGCATCGATGAACGGCACGATCCCGTAATTGCCGAAGCGATAGCGCGCCTCGAGCGCGAATTCGTTGAGGCTACGCCCGCCCACCGGCTTGCCGTCGGGCGAATGCGGGCCGAGCTCCTGATAGCCGAAGCCGCGCACCGATCCGCCGCCGCCGGCATAATAGCGCCGCGAGGGTGGCAGGTCGTCGCGCGCGATGCCCACGATCGATCCGGCCCGCGCCCGCGCGGCGAGCACGATCTTGTTGGTGAGCGGCTGGTAATAGGTGCCCTCGAGCATGAAGCGCCCATAGGGCCGCGTCGCCCCGCGCACCGACGCCTCGGGGCTGGCATTGGCCTTGATCCGGAAGCCGCGGGTCGGATTGAGCAGGTTGTCCGACGTGTCATAGCCAAGGAACAGCGGCAGCGCGCCGATCAGCCAGGTGCCGCGATCGCGCTGGTTGGTATTGTAGTTCCAGCGGTCCTCATTGGTGCCGATCAGCTCGGCGCCATAGAAATAGGTCCAGCGCTTCTGCCACAGCGGGGTCGAATCGCGCGACCAGCGCACCGCCAGCGTGCCGGTATAGGCCTCGTAGGCGTCGTAATCCTTGTGGTTCGCCGCCGCGCTGACCTGGAAGGTGCGGTCGCGCTGCCCGGCATTGGAGCGGCGGAAGGTCGTGGTCAGCCCCTGTTCCTGCGTGCCGATCACGCCCGAGACGATCAGCGCGCCTTCGGGCGGGAACAGGTTGCGGTGCGTCCAGCTGCCGGTCAGGCGGATGCCCTCGCCGGTCGAATAGCCGATCTCGGCGGCGAGCGTGCGGGCGGGCCCCGGGTTCTGCCGCACCAGCAGGTCGACCACTTCGGTGCCGTCCGGCCCGGGCTGGCCGGTGCGCACCGGCTCGACCGAGACGGTGGAGAACAGGCTGGTCGCGATCATCGCCGCGCGCAGGTCGTCCACGGCGCGCACGTCGTAGAGCTCGCCCGGCTTGTAGCGGCGCAGCACGCGGATGTGATCGGCGTCAAAGGCGAGCGCGCGCGGTCGCCGCTGGCGGCGCTGGCGGCGTTCGCCGTTCTGCGCATTGCGGGCCGAATTGCGCGCATTGCCGTCGCCGCGCCCGGCCATGTTCACCGAGCCGAGCTCGGTGCGCACATCGCCGAACACCGCGCGCGGGCCGAGATCGATCGGCAGCGTATAGTCGCCGATATGCGTTTCCTCATCGAGCAGGATGTCGCGCTGCCCGACCTTGATGAAGGGATAGCCCTGTTGCGGCAGCCGCAGCGCCACATTGGCCTCGGCGCCCTGGATGCGCTCGGCCTCGATCGGGTCGCCGGGGTTGAGGTTGAGCTCGCGCAGCAGCAGGCCGGTGGGCATCGTCGGCTCGCTGTCCACCTTCACGTCGCCCAGCCGGTAGAGCGGCCCCGGCGTCACGCTCACCGTCGCCTTCACCCGGCCGGTGTTGCCGGGCTCCTGGTCGATCGTCGAGAGTGCGGTCGCGTCATAATAGCCGCGCGAGCTGAGCAGGCGGATCGCCAGCTTCTCGTCCTCGCGCGCCCGCGCCGCGACCATCGCTGCGTTCGCCGCGCGCCCGCCGCCATTCTTCAGCGCCGAGAGATCCTCGAATAGGTCGTCGAGCCCGACGGCGGAGAGCCCCTCCTCCGCCGTGGTGTAGCGGATCGTCACGGCCTTCTTGTCGGCCACCTTGTCTTCGACCGCCGGCTCGACCTTGAAATCGGCGAGCGGCGGCAGCGGCCTGGCGAACTCGGCATCCTCGGCGGGCGCGGCGGCGAAGGTCTCCTCCGCCTGTTGCTGGACCTGCTGGGTGGCCTGGCCCTGGGTGGTCGGCACCGGCGGCGGGGTGCCGCCGGTCGGCTTGGGCAAGGCTTCGAGCGGCGCGTTGATGTCGCCCTCGATCTTCGGCATCGCCGCCTCGAACTGGGCGTCGGGCACGATCGGGCTCTCGTCCACCGGCGCGGGCGCCACGACGACGCTGCTGTCGGGCATCGGGGTGGGCGTCGGCGTGGCGGAAGGGGCCGGCGCGAGGCCGGACGTGGGCGCGCCCTGCCCGGGCTTGGGGTCTGAAATCTGGGCATGCGCAATGCCCGGCACGAATGCCGTGCCGGCGAGCGCCGCCAGCCAAATCCGCTTCACCCCTTTACGCAACTGGCTCCCTTTCGAGCCGTGTTCCTAGCCCGGCCCTCTCGCATGCGTAACGACCCAAAAGGACTTTGGGTCCCGCTATTTGCGAAAGGGCTGGGATTTCAGCGTGCTACGGCCTTCGCTTCAGCGCGAAATCTGTGGAGAAGTGGCTCGGTATAGCCGTTGGGCTGCTCCAGCCCCTCGAAAACCAGCGCGCGCGCCGCCTGGAAGGCCAGGCTCGTATCCGCATTCCCCGCCATCGGCCGGTAAAGCGGATCGCCGGCATTCTGCGCATCGACCTTCGCCGCCATCCGGGTCAGCGCCGCGTCGACATCCTCCGCGCTCGCTACCCGGTGGAGCAGCCAGTTCGCCATGTGCTGCGAGGAGATGCGCAGCGTCGCGCGATCCTCCATCAGGCCGACATCGTGAATGTCGGGCACCTTGGAGCAGCCGACGCCCTGGTCGATCCAGCGCACGACATAGCCGAGCATGCCCTGGGCATTGTTGTCGAGCTCCTGCGCCACCTCCTCGGCCGCCCAGTTGCGCCCGATCGCCAGCGGCACGCTGAGCAGCGGCGCCAGGCCGGGAATGGCCTCCTCGGCGATCGCGCGGCGGCGTTCGAACACGTCGACCTGGTGATAATGGAGCGCGTGCAGCGTCGCCGCGGTCGGGCTCGGCACCCAGGCGGTGTTCGCGCCCGACAGGGGGTGCGCGATCTTCTGCTCGAGCATGTCGGCCATCCGGTCGGGCGCCGCCCACATGCCCTTGCCGATCTGCGCCTTGCCCGAGAGCCCGCAGGCCAGGCCGATGCGGACGTTGCGGTCCTCATAGGCCTTGATCCAGGCGGCGCCCTTCATCTCGCCCTTGGGCACCATCGGCCCGGCGCGCATGCTGGTGTGGATCTCGTCGCCGGTACGGTCGAGGAAGCCGGTGTTGATGAAGACGATGCGGTCCTTCACCGCGTGGATGCACGCCGCGAGATTGGCCGAGGTGCGCCGCTCCTCGTCCATCACGCCGACCTTGATCGTGTGGCGCGGCAGCACCAGCAGGTCCTCGACCGCATCGAACAGCCGGTCGGTGAAGGCGCATTCCTCGGGCCCGTGCATCTTGGGCTTCACGATGTAGATCGAGCCCGCCCGGCTGTTGCGATATTTGCCCAGCCCGCGAATGTCGTAGAGCGCGATCGTGCTGGTCAGGATCGCGTCGAGCACGCCCTCGGGCGCCTCGCGGCCATCGGCGAGGTGCAGCGCCGGCGTCGTCATCAGATGCCCGACATTGCGGACGAACAGCAGCGAGCGGCCCGGCAGCCCGCCGCGATCGGGGTTGAGCCGCCGGGTCAGCGCCCTGCCGCCCTTGTCGAAGCTTTCCTCCAGGTCGCCCCGCATCAGCCCGAGCCAATTGGCATAGGCGACGACCTTGTCCTCGGCATCGACCGCGGCGACCGAGTCCTCGAGATCGACGATCGCGGTCAGCGCGCTCTCCAGCACGACATCGGCGATGCCGGCGGGGTCATCGCGGCCGATCGGATGATCGCGGTCGATCACGACCTCGATATGCAGGCTGTTATGCCGGAACAGCCAGGGTGCGATCTGCTGGCCCGGATCGGCCAGCACCGGCTCGCCCGAAAGATCGGCCCAGCTTCCGCTTGCCAGCGGCACCGCCTGGTCGAGGAACGCCTTGGCATAGGCGATCACCTGCGCCCCGCGCTCCGCATCATAGCCGCCCGGCGTCGCCGCCCCGGGCAGCGCGTCCGTCCCGTAGAGCGCGTCATACAGGCTGCCCCAGCGCGCGTTCGCCGCATTGAGCACGAAGCGGGCGTTGAGCGCCGGAACCACCAGCTGCGGCCCGGCCATCGTCGCGATCTCGGCATCGACATTCTGCGTGCCGATCGCAAAGGGCGCCGGCGCGTCGACCAGATAGCCGATCTCGCGCAGGAACGCCTCGTCGCCCGACAGCTCCGGATTGACGTCGATCATCGCCTGCAGCGCATCGCGAGTCGCCAGCAGCGCGCGATTCTCCGGCGCGAACCGCGCGAAGATCTCCGCCACGCCGGCCCACCAGCCCTCCGCCGCGATGTCGAGCCCCGGCAGCACCTGCGTCTCGACAAAGCGCGCGAGCGGCTCGGCGACGGACAGGCCGGAACGAATGACGGTCATGAAAAATCCTCCTGGGCACGATACTGCAGCGTCGCCTGGGGAGGGCATGCCCCGCTTAGGCGATAGCCGTGCCCCGGATCAAGGCTTCTCCTCAAGCGCCTCGACCGCCGCCTCGATCCGATCGAGCATCTGGCGCAGCTGCAGCCGCTCCTCGCGGGTGAAGCCGGCGAACACCTGCCGCTCGAGCTCGATCGCCTTGGGCGCGATCTCCTCGTACAGTTCCCAGCCCGCCTTGCTCAGCGCCAGCAGGTGCGAGCGCTGGTCGCCCGGGTTGCTCGCCCGGCTGATCAGCCCGCGCTCGGAAAGCGCGATCGCGGCACGGCTGACGGTCACCTTGTCCATCCGCGTCCGTCCGCACAGCGCCTGCTGGCTCATCGCCCCACCCTCGGCGAGGATCGTCACCAGCCGCCATTCGGGGATCTTGAGCCCGAACAGCGCGCGATAGGCGCTCGCTACCGCATCGGACACCGCGTTCGACGCGATCGACAGGCGATAGGGCAGGAAATCGTCGAGGGTCAGTGCGGTCATATGGTGAACCTATTTATCGTATTTTGTCGCGCGCAACTGACAACGCTGGACAGTTGCATTTTTTGCACTGCTACCGGTAACATTACGCACTTGCGATATGATCCGCTGCGATGCACAAAGATCGGGCCTTTCAGGCATCCTCTCCTAAGACTTTCACGGCCGTCCTTCGGGGCGGCCTTTTTTTGCGCCAATCGAATCGCTCAGCTCTCGGTGTAGCGCAAGAGCAGCCAGTCCCGGCCGGTCAGCAGCGCCGCGAGCGCAGCCACTGCATGCCCTTGCGCATGCGCGTAGAAGGTGCCGATATCCTCCGCCAGCCGCTGCGCCGTCGCCGCATCGAACGGGTCCGCCCGCCGGAACCCGAGATAGGCCGCGCCTACGCCGAACAGCGCCAGGCCATATTCGGCCTCCATGTGCCGCGCCAGCGCGTGCGTCTCGAACGGATCGAGGTCGGAGGTGAAATAGGCGTTGGGAAATGCGGCAAGCGCGTCCGCCGCCGCCGCAACGGGTACGAACTGGAACAGCACTTCCTTTTCCATGTCGATGCGGAGCTTGGCGTCGGGATCGCGATTGACCACGAGCGGGTCGTTGCGGTCCCCGTCGGTCGCCCAGGCCAGGCATCCCCGCACCTCCTCGACCGGCACCGCCCGCGCGCGCAGATTGGCAAGGCGGATCGGGAACTCCGCAGGCGTGCTCAGATACCCGCGATGCACGCCATTTTCGAAAGCCTCGGGTGTCAGCGCCGAGAGGTCATGGCCCTCGACATTGTCGAGATCGTTCGTCTCGCTCGTATGCG
Source organism: Sphingomonas sp. KR3-1 (assembly GCF_040049295.1). Taxonomy (NCBI): domain Bacteria; kingdom Pseudomonadati; phylum Pseudomonadota; class Alphaproteobacteria; order Sphingomonadales; family Sphingomonadaceae; genus Sphingomonas; species Sphingomonas sp. KR3-1. The sequence continues at coordinate 64,318 of NZ_JBDZDQ010000003.1, read as the reverse complement.
CCGAGGTATATTCGGCCTGCCCCCGGTCATCGAGCGACGCGAGCACGCGCATCTCGGGGTGTTCCGCCTGCAGCTGCGCGTGGAGCGCAAGCAGCGCCGCGAAGGAGCCGAGGTTGCGCGCCGCCACGCCGTCGCACAGCAATTCGTTGAAGCTGTGCGGCTTCTGATCGGCGAAAGGTATCAGTTCCAATCGCGGGCGCTTTCGCCAGAACGGCCTCACTCGAGCTTCTCTCCCTGTCCGGCTTCCTCGCGCCGCGCCTTCTGGTCCTCGATATTCTCGATCGCCTCGCGCTTTGCGGGATCGAACAGGATCGCGAAGACCAGCCCGAGCCCCATCGCGATGCCGCCCATCTTGCCCTTGCCGCCCGCGCTCTTCGCCCAGCGCACGATCCACGGCATCGCTGCGAACGACAGCAAGACGACGCCAAGTGCCACCAGCCACTGGGTCATTTCATCTGCCGCCTGATCGTCGCCTGGGTCGCCTTGCCATAGGGCGGCTTCATCCCCGCGAGCTTGGCCACGTCGATCTTCGGCTGGCTATAGACCGCCTTGGCATGGCTGAAGGTGCGGAAACCGATCTCGCCATGATAGGCGCCCATGCCCGACGGCCCGATGCCGCCGAACGGCAGCTCCTCCTGGCTGACATGGAAGATCACGTCGTTCACCGTCGCGCGCCCCGAGATCGTCCGGTCGAGCACCGCGCGCTTCTCCGCCTTGTCCTGCCCGAAATAATAAAGCGCCAGCGGCCGGTCGCGCCGGTTGACCTCGCCGATCGCCTCCTCGATCCCGCCGCGATAGCTGCGCACCGGCAGCACGGGTCCGAAGATCTCCTCCTGCATCACCATCATGTCGTCGGTCGGGTTGCGGATGATGTGGAGCGGCAGCTTGCGGCTGTTCGAGCTGGTGAAATCCTCGTTTGCCGGATTGACCGCGATCACCTCGGCACCCTTGGCCCGCGCATCCTCGATCCAGTCGGTCAGCCGCGCATAATGCCGGTCGTTGATCACCGCGGTATAATCGGGGTTGGAAAGCAGCGTCGGATACATGCGCGATGCCGCGGCGACGAGCCCATCGACCACCGCGCCTTCCTTTTCCTCGGGCACCAGCATGTAGTCGGGCGCCAGGCAGATCTGCCCGGCGTTGAGCATCTTGCCGAGTGCCACGCGTTCGGTCGCCTGCGCGACATCGGCCGATCGCCCCACCACCACCGGCGACTTGCCGCCCAGCTCGAGCGTGACCGGCACCAGATTGTCCGCCGCCGCGTGCAGGATGTGCTTCGCGATCCCGGTCGCCCCGGTGAAGAGCAGATGGTCGAAGGGCAGCTCGGCAAAGGCCTTGCCCACGTCCGGCCCGCCGCTGACGAAGGTCAGCTCGGTGGGATCGAAATAGCCCGCCGCCAGATCCGCCATCAGCGCCGCCACCGCCGGCGTATATTCGCTGGTCTTCACCATCGCCCGGTTGCCCGCGGCGAACACGCCCGAAAGCGGGCTCATCACCAGCTGCACCGGGAAGTTCCACGGCGCGATGATCCCCACCACGCCTTTGGGCTGATATTCGATCGAGCCGCGCCCGCCGAGCAGCCCGAGCGGGAACATCACCGGCTTGCGTGCCGGCTTCGACCAGGCCTTGAGATGCTTGAGCGCATGATGCAGCGGCCCCACCGAGGCAGCGACATCGGTGATCATCGATTGCTCGCGGCTGCGATGCCCGAAATCCTCGCTCAGCGCGTCGCACAGCCGCCCGGCATTGTCCGAGACCATCGCGATCGCGCGCTTCAGCCGGTCGCGCCGCGCCTCGAGCGAGACCGGCAGCTCGGCCATGAAGGCAGCCCGCTGGGCATCGAGCAGTTCGCGCATGGTCATCGCACGATCTCGTAGCTGACCGTCAGCTGCGCATAGACCTTCACCGTGTCGGGTGCGAGCTTCACCGCCACCGGCGCGGAGACCGAGCCGGACACGCTCGGCATCGCCCCGATGTCGCTCGACGCCAGTGAATAGCGCTGCTGGTCGCCATCGACGACGCGCAGGATCGGCCCCAGCTTCGCGCCCGATGCGCTTGCAATCACCTCGGCCTGCGCCTTGGCATTGGCGAGCGCCATCGCCACCGCCTTGCGCCGCGCTTCCGCCCGATCGATCAAGTCGAAGCCGCCCAGCGTCACCTCGCTGCCTCCCGCCTGCGCGATCGCGCCGGTGATCGTCCCCGCGCTCGCCGGCGGCGAAACCCGGATCACCACGCGGAGCTCGGTGATATAGCTCTGCACCGCGCAAAGGCCGGTCGCGCTGCGCGACTGGGTCATCTCGGGCGACCGGCATTCCGGGCCGCGCACTTCGCGCACGCGCATATTGTCGGTGTGCAGCTCGACCTTGGTGCCGCGCAGCCCCGCCAGCATCGTCTCGATCGCCTGCTTGCGGCTGTTGAGCGCGCGGGTGGCGTCGTCTGGGGTCTGGCCCTCACCGCGCACCATGTAGGAGATCGTCGCGACTTCGGGCGGCACCTCGACCATTCCGGTCGCACCGATGTCGATCCGCGGCCGGTCCTGCGCCGCTGCGCCGCCGCCAAGGCACGCCCCCAACAGCACGCCCGCCCCCAGCATCACGCTCCGCATCACCCTCTCCTCCTGCTTTGTCGCGAGCCTAGACCGGCAACGGCCCGATCGCCAAGCCGAGCCACACCGCGAACGCCGCCGCCGCAAGCATCACCCCGAAGGGCAGTCGGTCGGTCGCGGTCACTCGCCGCCCGCCGAGCATCAGCCCCAGCACGCCGGCCAGCCCGATCAGGCAGGCGGCGAGCAGCACCAAAGGCAGCGCGTGCCAGCCGAGCCACAGCCCGATCCCGCCGAACAATTTGGGGTCGCCGCCGCCCAGCCCCTGGCGCCCGCGCAGCCGGCGATAGCCCCAGGCGACCAGCCACAGCACGCCGAACCCGGCCGCGCCGCCGATCAGCCGCTCCTCGAGCGGCGGCCCCAGCCCGAGCAGGCCGGTCACCAGCCCCGCCGCCGCCAGCGCCGCGGTCAGCGCATTGGGCAGCCACAGCGCCGCGACGTCGAGCGCCGCCAGCGTCAGCAGCAGCCAGCCGAACACCGCGCCCGCAGCGCCTGCCGGATCGGGCGAGACGATCGCCGCGGCCACGCCGATCGCGCCGCCGATCAGCTCGGTCAGCACATGGCTCATCCGGATCGGCGCGCCGCAGCCTCGGCAACGCCCGCGCTGGAGCAGATAGGAGAGCACCGGCACCAGCTCGCCGGCGCGCAGCCCCTTGCCGCAGCGGTCGCATTCCGATCGGCCCCGCGTGATCGCCCTTCCCTCGGGCCAGCGGATCGCCAGCGTCGCGATGAAGCTGCCGAAGACCAGCCCCAGCACGCCGAGCAGCACTGCCCAGCCCCAGGCGGGATCAATCGTCATGCCGCGGCTTTCGCTTGCGGATCAGGTAGCGCCACACGCCGAAGCAATTGACGCCGAACAGCACGATATTCTGCGTCCAGAGCGGCTCGTCCTTGGTCATCAGCGCACCGGCGATCCACGCGATGCTCGAGGTGACGAACAGCAGGAAGCCCCGCCCGGTCCAGCGCCGCCCGAGATCGAGCGACACGAGGAAGGCCGCGATGATCCCGCTGATCGAGGCATACCATTTGAGAATCTCGACCAGGTTCATGTTGGCGCCTGTCATGCCGGGTGCCACGGCTTTTGCAAACCGTCGCATCAGTTACTAGATCGGCCCCAACAACCGAGAGGATCCAATATGTCCGCCGACGATGTCGTCATCGCCTCCTATGCCCGCACGCCGATGGGCAGCTTCCAGGGCGCGCTGAGCGACGCCAGCGCCACCGATCTCGGCGCCGCCGCCGTCGGCGCCGCAGTCGAGCGCGCCGGGCTCAAGGGCGACGCGATCGAGCGCATCTACATGGGCTGCGTCCTCCCCGCCGGCCTCGGCCAGGCGCCCGCCCGCCAGGCCGCGCTCAAGGCAGGCCTGCCCAACCACATCGAGGCCACCACGGTGAACAAGATGTGCGGATCGGGCATGCAGGCGGCGATCATGGCGGCCGAGGCGCTCGCCGCCGGCTCGGTCGACCTGCTGATCGCGGGCGGCATGGAGAGCATGACCAACGCGCCTTATCTCTCGATGCGCCACCGCGCCGGCGCGCGCATCGGGCACGACGTGCTCAAGGACCACATGTATCTCGACGGGCTTGAGGATGCCTATGAGCCCGGCAAGCTGATGGGCAATTTCGCCGAGGAAGTGGCGCAGGAATATCAGTTCACCCGCGGCCAGCAGGACGATTTCGCCATCGCCAGCCTCGAGCGCGCCAAGGCCGCCCAGGCGAGCGGCGCGTTCGACCGCGAGATCACCCCCGTCGAAGTGAAGACGCGCAAGGGCCTGGTCTCGGTCACGCTCGACGAGCAGCCCGCCAGGGGCGATCCGGCCAAGATCCCGACGCTCAAGCCCGCTTTCTCGAAGGACGGCACGATCACCGCGGCCAACGCCTCCTCGATCTCGGACGGTGCCGCCGCGCTGGTGATGACGCGGATGAGCGTCGCCGAAAAGCTCGGCCTCACCCCGGTCGCCCGCGTCGTCGCGCATGCCGCCCACGCCCATGCCCCGGCGCGCTTCACCACCGCGCCCGTCTTCGCGATGAAGAAGGCGCTGGCCAGGGCGGGCTGGTCGACCGGCGATGTCGACCTGTTCGAAGTCAACGAGGCCTTCGCGGCAGTGGCGATGATCGCGATGAAGGAGCTCGGGCTCGATCACGGCATACTCAACGTCAACGGCGGCGCCTGCGCGCTCGGCCACCCGATCGGCGCCAGCGGCGCGCGCGTGCTGGCGACCCTGCTCTCCGCGCTGGAGACCCGCGGCGCCCGCCGCGGCCTCGCCTCGCTCTGCATCGGCGGCGGCGAAGCGACGGCAATGGCGGTGGAGTTGCTGGACTAGAAACACGCCCGTCATCCGGCGAAAGCCGGGATCTCAGGCGATGGCCAGGACAGGAGTCGCACGAGATCCCGGCTTTCGCCGGGATGACGCGAGGAGAGCGACATGGTCTTCGACTTGCGAGGCGCGCTGCTCAAAAAGGCCGAGGTCGAATCGGCGCGCCTCGACGATTTCGAATTCCGTCTGCGCGCCCGCACCCTGCGCCTGCTCGCGCCGTTGCTCGGCGTGGAGGCCGCAGCGCTGGTCCCGCGCATCGCCACCGAATCGGACGAAGCGATCCTCGCCACCCTGCCCGACGAAGCCCGCGCCTGGTTCGAGGAGGCTCGTACCGAGGGCCGTCGCCAGCTGATCGAGGAACGCGGCGATCCGACGCCCCACAAGCTGGCCTAGCGCCGCGCGAGAATCTTCGCGCGCGCCTTGGTCCGCTCTACCCAGCACTGCGCCACCACAACCGGCGCCATCGTCCCGCCGCGATAGCGGTCCCCCATCGCCACGCAGTCACGGTCGCGCGCTGCCAGCCATTGGCGCTGCTCGACCAGCAGCCGCTGCCGGGCCGAGGCGCCCAGCCGCGCCCGCAGCGCTGAATAGCGCGCGCTCATCGCGGCATCGGCGATGCGCAGCTCGTGCGCCGCGCAATGCTGCATGTCGAAGGTCGTCTCACACCTCGCCGGCGCGGGATCCTTGAAGGCCGGGTTGTGCATGAAGGCACCGGCGCTCTGCGCATGGGCGCCCGCCGCGATAAGCAACGCGGCAAGAACGGCAGCGGCAAGTCGGAAGGTCATTCGCATCTCCTCATTCGTCGAACGCGTGCGAACCCTCTCAGTGCCAGCCGATGCCCTGGGGGCTTCCAATGTAGCATTTTGCCTGTCACCCTTGGCGGGCTCTTTCTCATCGCGAAGATTCTCACTCGTCGCCCATTGTCCTGGCGAACCCGGGATCTCGTGCGCAAACGTAAACCCGTTTCGGGTAAAAAGCCTGCACCGCTAGGGACAGGATCTTCACCCCATGCGCGTCGAGGCTTTCGTGACCTTTCGCACCCGATCTGGGTAATTAATTCAGCGTCTCGCCCGGGTCGGTGCCCCAGATATGGCTCTGCTCGACATAGCCGCCACGCCCGGCGACGTCGAACCAGCACCAGCCGCTCGCGCAGCGGCTCACCCGGCCGACCACGCCCGGCGCCGCGCGCCAGCTGATCCGGGCGTTGAAGCGCGGGGAGTCGCGCATCTCGGTCGCCGTGCCGATCACGATCGCGGTGCGGACGTCGTCGAGCAGGTTGGCGAGCATCCAGCCCTGGGTGCCGTCCGGGTCCTCAACCTTGCGCCATTCGCTGTAGGTGGCGATCACCCGCAGCGGCAGGCCGCGGCGCTGGTAGAGCCAGTTCGACGGGTAGTTGCGCCCCGGGCCGGTGCGCATCCGCGCCTTCTCGGCCTTGATCGAGACGAAATAGGGCGTCTTGCGCTGGGCGAAGGCAGGAACGGCCAGCCCCAGCGCGACGACGCCGAGCACGACCCATTTCCCCAAACCCATGCGACCCCCATCAATTCGTGTGTGCGGACCATTTACCCTGACCTGCGCCTCGCCATCAACCGTTGACTGGCGCCGCGCCACCCGCCAAGCCGCCCTTTATGGCACATGGCCCGCGCCCCTCCCGTCCCCGGGTGATCGTCACCCGCGCGCTGCCCGACGGCATCGAGGCGCGGATGGCCGAGCTGTTCGACGTCGTCCACAATCCCACCGACACGCCGCTGACGCAGGCGCAGCTTGCCGCGGCGATGGCCGATTGCGACGTGCTCGTCCCCACCGTCACCGACCGGATCGACGCCGCGCTGCTCGCCGCCGCGCCCGACCGCCTCCGCCTGGTCGCCAATTACGGCGCCGGCGTCGGCCATATCGACCTCAAGGCGGCGCGCGAGCGCGGCATCACCGTCACCAACACGCCGGGCGTGCTCACCGAGGACACCGCCGACATGGCGATGGCACTGATCCTCGCCGTGCCGCGCCGGCTGGTCGAGGGCGACGAGCTGGTCCGCGCCGGGGGCTGGACGGGCTGGTCGCCCACCTCGATGCGCGGCCACCGGATCGGCGGCAAGAAGCTCGGCATCCTCGGTATGGGCCGGATCGGCCAGGCAGTGGCGATGCGCGCCCGCGCCTTCGGGCTGCAGATCCACTACCACAACCGCCACCGCCTGCCCCAGGTGCCCGAGGCGCAGCTCGGCGCCACCTGGCATGCCGAGCTCGACAGCCTGCTCGAGGCCGCCGACATCCTGACGATCCACACCCCGCATACCGGGACCACCGCCGGCCTGATCGACGCCCGTCGGCTCGACCTGCTCGGCCCGGCGGGATGGCTGATCAACACCGCCCGCGGCGAGATCGTCGACAATGACGCGATGATCGCCGCGCTCACGACGCGCCGCATCGCCGGCGCCGGGCTCGATGTCTATGTGAACGAGCCCGCGGTCGATCCGCGGCTGGTCGCGCTCGACAATGTCGTCCTGCTCCCCCATCTCGGCTCCGCCACCTTCGAGGGCCGCGACGACATGGGGGTCAAGGTGATCGCCAATATCCGCGCCTGGTCCGACGGGCATCGCCCGCCCGACCAGGTCCTCGATGGCTGGCTCTAGTTTATCTTATAAATACTTGGAACTACTTGCCGAGAAGCATCCAATACGGATCAGCATCCTTCGCGTTAACCAGGGTCGGTAGGCAGCTGGAAACCGCCGGACTGCGTAATTCTCCCTACGCAATGCCACCTAGGGCACGCGGTTGGGGGACCACCGACATGCTACCAAGAGAATCCCGGCGGGAAGTCGTCATCCCCGCCCAGATGCGCAGTAAAAGTGGATGGAGCGACGTCACCATCCGCAACATCTCGCCGCACGGCATGATGTTGCTTGCACCCTTCCCGCCCAAGCCGGGCTCCGTCGTCGAGGTCCGCAAGGCATCGCTGGCGCTGGTCGGCCGGGTGATCTGGGTGAAGGGCAAGACGCTCGGCATCCAGCTGATCGAGCGGCTGAACTTCAACGCGCTGCTCCGCGCCGCGAACGAAGGCTGGGCGGCGAGCCAGGTCCACGCGCCGTCCGCCACGCACGCCACTGCCCAAACCGCCTCCCCGCCCGATGCCGACAGCTCCGGCGCGATGATCGGCTGGCTGCTTGCCGGCGTCACCATCGTCTTCGCCGGCGCCTGCGCCGCGATCACGCTCTGGCAAGTCTGACCGAAACCAACCGAGACTCCCCGAGATGCGGCCGAAGCCGCACCGGAAACCCCAAGGGTTCGCACCCCATTCCAGCAAGGCCGGCGATCAGTCGCCCGTCAGGATCCGGTCCACCAGCTGCTTCACCGTCGGCACGAACCCGTTCGAATAGAAGGGATCGCGCTTGAAGTTATAGGCAGCGTGCCCCGCGAACATCAGATTCTCGTCGGTCGGGCCGCCATGCGCGATGTCCTGCAGCGTCTTCTGGATGCAGAAGCTGCGCGGATCGGCCAGCCGCCCGGTCGAATTGGTCTCGGTATCCGCCCAGGACGAGAAGGCGCACTGGCTGAGACAGCCCATGCAATCGGCCTGGTCCTTGCGGATGATGCCCTTCTCTTCCTCGTTGACGAAGACGAGCGTGTTGTCCGGCGTCTTCAGCGCCGAGGTGAAGCCGTTGCCGAACCACTGGCGGGCGCGCAGCAGGTCGTTGCGCGTCACCCAGAAATTCTTGCCCTTCACGCCCACATCGAGCTGGAAGGTGTGGTCGCCCGCCGCCTCGGTCGAATAGGGGATCTGGCGTTCCGAGCGCGCCTCGAGGTTGCGCAGGAACGGGTTCTTGACCGCGCTCGAATAGAAGCCGGTCGGCGAGAAGCGGTGGAGCAGCACCTCGCCTTCCTCGATCTCCATCAGCTTGGACTTCCAGCCCTGCGGGATCGGGCTTTCCTGGGTCAGCAGCGGCCGCGTGCCGAACTGGAAGGCGATCGCGCCGAGCTCGGGATTGTCGATCCAGTTGTTCCAGTCGCGCAGATACCAGACGCCGCCGGCCATCACGATCGGCACGGTATCGGCGATGCCACCCTCGCGCATCACCTCGCGCAGTTCCTTGACGCGCGGATAGGGATCCTGTGGCTTGAGCGGGTCCTCGGCGTTTGACAGGCCGTTATGCCCGCCGGCGAGCCAGGGATCCTCGTATACCACCGCGGCCAGCCACTCGCTCGCCTTGGAATAGGCGCGCTTCCACAGCGCACGGAAGGCGCGGCCCGAGCTGACGATCGGCAGGTAGTTGACGTTGTACGACGCCGCGATCTCGCTGAGCTTGTAAGGCATGCCCGCACCGCAGGTGACGCCCGCCACCATGCCCCTGGTGCGCTCGAGCACGCCGTGCAGCACGCGCTGCGCACCACCCATTTCCCACAACACGTTGATGTTGATCGCGCCCTTGCCGTCGCCGATCTCGAAGGCCTTCTTGACCTGCTGGACGGCGCCTTCGATCGCATATTGGATCAGTTCCTCGTGGCGCTCGCGGCGGGTGAGCGCGCGATAGATCTGGGGGATGATCTTGCCCTCGGCGTCATAGCTGTCGGCATTGACCGCGGAGACCGTGCCGATGCCGCCCGCGGCGGCCCAGGCGCCTGCGCTGGCGTGGTTGGTGGCAGCCACGCCTTTTCCCCCCTCGACGATCGGCCAGACCTCGCGGCCGTTGTACAGGATGGGAGACAGACCCTTGAACACAGTACCTCCAATAAAAATTCGGGCGACGCTAGACGGATCGGCGACAACAAGCGAGCAACATTCGTTATTGCAGTGCGTCAGGCCGTCCCATCGCGGCGCCGTACAGCCGGGCATATGCGGCAATCATTTCGCCTTCATCGAACAACGCACGGGCGCGCGCACGGTTCTCTTCGCCGACGAGCGCCTTCTCCTCGGGGTGTTTGACGAACATGTTGAGATAGTCGCGCAGCAGCACCTCGGTGCGCTCGGGCGGCAGGAAATACTGGTTGCGCGGGCCGACCATGGTCGGGATGTCGCCCACCCGCGGCGCGATCACCGGCAGCCCCGCCGCCATCGCCTCGAGCACCGAGAGCGGCGCCTGCTCGCTCTTCGACGAGAGCGCGAACACGTCGAACAGCCCCATGTAGCGGTGCGGCTCGGGCAGGAATCCGGTGAGGATCACGTCGTCCTCGATCGCCATCGCCTCGGCGGCATCGAGGATATTCTGCCGCTCGGGGCCCTCGCCGACGATCACCAGCTTGAAGCGCCCGTTGAGCCCGGCCACCGCGCGGACCAGCATCGGGAGGTCCTTCACCGGCCGCAGCCCCGCCACGCAGCCCACCACCAGCGTGCCGGGCTTCTTCTTCCTGAGCTCGGGGATCAGCTCGGCATCCGGCTTGCCGGTGAAGAGCGCGGTCGGGATGCCGTTAGCGATGCGGAACAGCCGGTCGGCGGGCTGGCGCCAGTGCCGCAGCGCGATCTTCTCGAGCACGGTCGAGGGCACGACCAGCGCGTTGGCGGCGGGCAGCGCGAGCCGGCGATACATGTTGCGCACCGGGTTGAGCTTCTCGGCCTCGTCCTGGTTGAAGCCGTCCTCGTGATGGATCACCGGCGGCAGCCCCTTGCCGAACACCCGCGCCGCCATCACCCCGTCGATCGCGCCCCAATTATAGGTCAGCACCAGGTCGAAGCGCCGCATGTAGCGCGCGATCGCCTCATAGCGCTTGACCGAGGGCTTGCCCGAGAGCGGCGGCGGATCCTGCGCGATCTCGACCTTGATCCCCTTGGCGATCATGTCCCGCGCCGCGAGCTGGTCGGGCATCGCCGAGACGATCGTATGCCGCGCCTTGTCGCCGAACGCGTTCATCAGCCGAACCGCGCGCGCTTCCTTGCCGCCAAGGTTGAAGGTCGAATGGAGGTGGAGGATGTGGATCGGCATCGTTGGGAGCGGTGCTTAGCCAAATCGTCATCCCGGCGAAAGCCGGGATCTCAGGCGAAGGCGCGCGACAAGAGCCTTACGCGATCCCGGCTTTCGCCGGGATGACGGAATTGGGCTCAGGAAGCGCTGACCTTCGCCAGCAGCCGCTCGATCCCCGCCACCACCTCGGGCTCGTCGAGCGTCGGCGCGTGGCCGACATCGGCCAGCGTCACCAGCTCGGCGCCCTTCACCCGCGCGACCATCTTGTCGGCGGTCTCGGCGCTCAGGATGTCCGAGCGCCCGCCGCGCACGACCAGCAGCGGCAGCCCGGCCATCGCGTCGATCGTCGGCCACATGTCCGGCCCGGCCTCGCCACCCGGCACGCGGAACGGCTCTGCGATCTTCATGTCATAGTCGAGCACGATCCGCCCCGAGCTGTTCACCCGGTAGAGCCGCTTGGCCATCGCCAGCCAGTCCTCGATCCCGAAATTGGGATAGACATCGGCATTGCTCACCGAGACCGCCCGCGCCGCGTGCATCCAGGTCGGAAACCACACCGCCTTGCCGACATAGGTGCGGATCCGCGCCAGCCCGGCCGGATTGATCTCGGGGCCGACATCGTTGAGCACCACGCCCGCCAGCTTGTCGCGCTCGGTCGCCGCCAGCAGCATCGTCACCAGCCCACCCAGCGAGGTGCCGACCGCGACGAACCTGTCGATCTCCAGCTCCTCGAGCAGCGCCTCGACGTCCTGGAAATAGGTGAGCGGCACATAGGACATCGGGTCCTTGGCATAGCCGCTCTCGCCGCGCCCGCGGAACTCGACGCACAGCACGCGCCACTGCCCCGCCAGCCGCTCGGCCAGCGCCTCATAGTCGCGCGCGTTGCGGGTCAGCCCGGGGAAACAGAGCACGGGCGGCTTGTCCGCCGGCCCGGCATATTCGCGATAGTGGAGACGAATCCCGTCCCGCGACCACCAGAATCCGTCGGAATAGTTGCGTCGCTCGGCCATTCTTCCCCATATCGCTGCATGGACTTCACTCCGCAACAGGCGATCCTCGAACTCGGCGATCCATTCTATGATCGCGTCGCCGCCGCGCGCTTCCCGCAGACGATCCTGCGCTTCCGCAATGATCGTGCCGCGGCCCAGGTCGGGCTCGACACGCTGAGCGACGCGGAATGGATCGCGCATTTCGGCCGGTTCGAGCCGCTGAAGGGCAGCCTCCCCACCCCGCTGGCGCTGCGCTATCACGGCCACCAGTTCCGCGTGTACAATCCCGAGATCGGCGACGGCCGCGGCTTCCTCTTCGCGCAGATGCGCGATTCCGGCGGCCGGCTGATCGACCTCGGCACCAAGGGATCGGGCCAGACGCCGTACAGCCGCTTCGGCGACGGGCGCCTCACCCTCAAGGGCGGCGTCCGCGAGATCCTCGCCACCGAGATGCTCGAGGCGCTGGGCGTCGAGACTTCGCGCACCTTCTCGCTGATCGAGACCGGCGAGGAACTCCACCGCGGCGACGAGCCCTCGCCCACCCGCGCCGCGGTGCTGGTGCGGATGAGCCATGGCCATATCCGCATCGGCACCTTCCAGCGCCTCGCCCATCTCGGCGACAGGGACGCGCTGGCGCAGCTCACCGGCTATGTCCTGCGTCATTATTATGGCGAGCAACCGGGCGAGGACGCGCCCGCCCGCCTGCTCGGCCATGTCGTCCGCCGCACCGCCCGGATGGCGGGCCGCTTCATGGCCGCCGGCTTCGTCCACGGCGTGCTCAACAGCGACAACATCAACGTCACCGGCGAGAGCTTCGATTACGGCCCCTGGCGCTTTGCCCCCTTCTGGGAAATGGGCTTCACCGCCGCCTATTTCGATCATGCCGGGCTCTACGCCTTTGGCCGCCAGCCCGAGGCGATCTATTGGGACGCGATGCAGCTCGCCATCGCGCTGCGCCCGATCGCCGAGGAAGAACCGCTGATCGAGGCGATGGAAGGGTTCGCCGAAACCTATCGGCAGGAAGTCACCGCGGCGCTGCTGTGGCGGCTCGGCGTCGCGCCGCGCGGCACCCCGGCGGACCGTGTGCTGGCGGAGACGCTCGAAAAGGCGCTTGCCACCACGCTGGCGCCGCTCGACGAGTTCTTCTTCGAAGCGTTCGGCGGCAACCTTCCTGCCCATTATGGCGAAGCGTTCGACGATCTGCGCAGTCAGCTCGCGCATTACGCCCCCCGGAAACCGCGCGACCACGCCTATTGGTCGGGCACGCCCTGCTCGATGCTGATCGACGAGGTCGAGGCGATCTGGGCCGCGATCGCCGAGCGCGACGATTGGGCGCCGCTCAATGCCAAGGTCGCCGCGATCCGGAACATGGCAGAGGCACTGGCCTAGCCGCCAGAATTGGTGCAATACCCCCACCATCCTTCCTGAAAGCCAATCCCCCCGACATCGAATGCCCGGCACGGAAATCATCTCGACCGAACCCGCGACCGGCGCCGTCCTGTGGCGCCAGATGAGCGGAGACGCGGACAAGGAAGTCGCGCTCGCGCGCGCCAGCTGGGCCGCCTGGGCCGCGCATCCGCTCGCCTATCGCATCGAGGCGCTGCGCCGCTTCGCCAATGTCGTGCGGCAAAAGGCGGACGCCTTCACCGATCTGCTCGCCCGCGAGACCGGCAAGCCGCTCTGGGAAGCGCGCAGCGAAGTCGAGACGGTGATCGCCAAGGTCGACATCTCGATCACTGCCTTTTCGGAGCGCACCGGCCAGCGCCGGATCGATGCGCCGATGAACACCCGCCTGGCGCTGCGCCACAAGCCGCACGGCGTGCTGGCGGTGCTCGGGCCCTATAATTTCCCGGTCCACCTGCCCAACGGCCACATCGTCCCGGCGCTGCTCGCCGGCAACGCTGTGATTTTCAAGCCGTCGGAAAAGACCCCCGCCTCGGGCGCGTTCCTGGTCGATTGCTATCACGCCGCCGGCATCCCGGCGGGCTGCGTCCGCCTGCTGGTCGGCGGCCCCGACGAAGGCAAGGCGCTCGCCGGCCATCCGGACATCGACGGGCTGCTGTTCACCGGCTCGGCGAACACCGGCATCGCGCTCAACCGCCAGTTCGCCACCAAGCCCGAGAAGATCCTCGCGCTCGAGATGGGCGGCAACAACCCGATCGTGGTATGGGACACGCCGGACCTCTATTCCGCCGCGGTCCTCATCGTGCAGTCGGCCTTCACCACCGCCGGCCAGCGCTGCACCGCCGCGCGCCGGCTGATCGTCGACCAGAAGCTCTACGATCCGCTGATGGTCGAGCTGAACAAGCTGATCGGCCGGCTGATCATCGGCGAGCCGCATGCCGATCCCGCGCCGTTCATGGGCCCAGTGATCGACAACGACGCCGCCGACATGCTCACCGAGAGCTTCCTGGCGCTGCTGACGATGGGCGGCCGCCCGATCCGCCACATGGAGCGCCCGATCGAGGGCCGCCCCTTCCTCACTCCCGGGCTGATCGACATGACCGGCGTGGCCGAGAAGGTCGATGTCGAGCTGTTCGGCCCGATCCTCCAGGTCTTCCGGGTAAACAGCTTCGAGGAAGCGATCGTCGAGGCGAACGACACGCGCTACGGCCTGTCCGCCAGCCTCGTCGCGCAGGATCCCAAGCTCTACGACCAGTTCTGGGCCAATATCCGCGCCGGCATCGTCAACTGGAACCGCCCCACCAACGGCGCGTCCTCGGCGGCACCCTTTGGCGGCGTCGGCTGGTCGGGCAACCACCGCCCCAGCGCCTATTACGCCGCCGATTACTGCGCCTATCCGGTGGTCTCGTCGGAGAGCGATTCGGCCCGCGCGTCGATGGGCGTGGGGTTGCGCGACGCCTGACCCAATTCATTCCTCCCCGAGCTTGCCTCGGGGAGGGGGACCGCTCGCGAAGCGAGTGGTGGAGGGGCCGCCGCAACGCGGCGATGGCCCGCCGTGCCCCTCCACTACCGCTTTCGGCGGCGGTCCCCCTCCCTCAGCTCGTCTGGGGGAGGAATTGGCACCCTCTTGAAACCTTCTCCCTGAATCGTTAGTTCTGTTTCTGCGGACCGGGCCCCTCTGGCGAGGGCTTTACCAAGCCCACGTGATGTCGGACCGCATCGAGCGCGCTCGGTGCAGGTTCGGACGGTCAAAGTCCCCCCTTCCTCCACCGAGGCTTCACCGGGCCGCTCGATCGAATGCTTTTTGCTTCGATTGGAGTCTGTCACGTGAACCCTCTCTACCAGATCCCCCGCACCGGCGCCGCCGCGGCGCGCTTTGACGAGGGGCTGCGCCAGCACATGCTGGGCATCTATCGCAACATGGGGATCGGCCTGGCGATCACCGGCCTCGTCGCGCTCGGCGTGGCGAGCACGCCGGCGCTGGTCGCGCTGATCTTCGGCACGCCGCTCAAATGGGTGGCGATGTTCGCGCCGCTCGCCTTCATCTTCTTCTTCCAGTTCCGCATCGACCGGATGAGCACCGCGGGTGCCCGCACCGCCTTCTTCGCCTTTGCCGGCGTGATGGGCGTGTCGATGGCGAGCATCTTCCTGGTCTTCACCGGCGAGAGCATCGCCATGGCCTTCTTCGCCGCCGCCGCGATGTTCCTGGCGCTCAGCCTGTTCGGCTATTCGACCAGGCGCGACCTCACCGGCATGGGCACCTTCCTGATGGTCGGCCTGATCGCGGTGATCCTGGCGAGCGTGATCAATATCTTCCTCGGCTCGTCGATGCTGCAGATGCTGCTCTCGATCGTCGGCGTGGTCGTGTTTGCCGGCCTCACCGCCTGGGATACGCAGCGCCTGAAGAGCGAATACGCCCATTTCGGCCGCAGCCAGGCGGCCGACAAGCTCGCAATCATGGGCGCGCTGTCGCTCTACCTCAACCTGATCAACATGTTCCAGCTGCTGCTCGGCCTGATCGGCCAGCGGGAGGAATGACCATGGCCGGCTTCACCTGCCCCGTCGACGGCACGATGCTGGTGCCGGTCGAGCGCGCCGGGATCGAGATCGACCATTGCCCGAGCTGCCGCGGCGTGTGGCTCGATCGCGGCGAGCTCGACAAGATCCTCGAGCGCAGCGCGGCGCCCGCGCCGGCGCCACCCCCGCAGCAATATCGCGAAGAGCGCCCGCGCTACGACGATCGCCACGGCTATCCGAAGAAGCGCAAGTCGTTCCTCGAGGAACTGTTCGACTGAACCCCTTCCCGGCCCGCGTGCAAGGCGCAGTCACGCGGGCGGACGGGTGCGGCTTTGTCTCCCCCTCCCTGCTGGGCCGCACCCGTCCAAACCACTTCCTCTCCGCGCCGTGCGGCGGTTATGATGTGACCGCTAACAGGGGAGGAAGACCATGATCACCCGCAGGTCCATGCTCGGATCCGCCGCCGCGCTCGCGGGGGCCGCAGCGCTCCCCGCCGCCGCTGCCCCCGCCGGCTTCGTCTCCGCCCAAGGCACCAGGCTGGTCCTCGGCGGCAAGCCCTATCGCTTCGCCGGCAGCAACATGTGGTACGCCGCCTGGCTCGGCGCCGACGCCCCCTGGGGCAATCGCGACCGGCTGCGCCGCGAGCTCGATACGCTCGCCGCCATGGGCGTCCGCAACCTGCGCATCGCCGCCTCGGCCGAGGATTCGCCGCTCAAGAACTCGGTCAAGCCGGCCTTCCGCACTCGCGGCACTGCCTTGAACCCCGCGCTGATCGACGGCCTCGCCTACGCGCTCGCCGAGCTGGCCAGGCGCGACATGAAGGCGGTGCTCTACCTCACCAATTTCTGGGAATGGTCGGGCGGGATGATGACCTATCTCAGCTGGGTGAATGGCGGGAAATATCTCGACATGAACGACCCCGCCCATCCCTGGCCCGAATTCCCCGACATGGCCGCGCAATTCTACGCCAGCAGCGAGGCGGTCGGCCTCTTCCACGACTATGTCCGCGCCACCGTGACCCGCCACGCCGGCGACCCGGCGATCATGGCCTGGCAGCTCGCCAACGAGCCCCGCCCCGGCGGCAGCGCCAGGGCCGCCGAGCCGCTGCTTCCCGCCTATAATGGCTGGATCCAGGGCACTGCCAGGCTGATCAAGTCGCTCTCGCCCCGGCACATGGTCTCGACCGGCAGCGAGGGGCTCAAGGGCTCGATCGAGCGCGCCCAGGTCTACAAGGCGGCGCACGCCTTTCCCGAGATCGATTACTGCACCGCGCATATCTGGCCGCTCAACTGGGGCTGGGTCGATGCGAAGGACATCGCCGGCACCAATGCGGCGAGCTTCGCCAAGGTGCGTGCATACATCGCCCAGCACATCCAGCTCGCCACCGATCTCGGCAAGCCGCTGGTGATCGAGGAGTTCGGCTATCCGCGCGACGGCGGCGGTTACGATCCGGAGTCAGCAACCGGCTACAAGGATCTGTATTACCAACTGATCTACGCTGCGGTCGAAGCCAATCCGGGCATCATCTCCGGCTCGAACTTCTGGGCCTGGAACGGCGAGGGCCGCGCTGTCCATGGCGACCACCGCTTCCGCCCTGGCGACACCGCCTGGCTCGGCGACCCGCCGCACGAGCCGCAGGGCTGGTACGGCGTGTTCGACAGCGACGCCTCCACCCGCGCCGTGATCCAGGCCCACGCTGCCGCGCTCGCTTAATCGGATTGGTAGCGTAACATTAACCGCGAAATATCTGCAACCACCTGAATAACTACGGGTTTTCCCCGCTATGAAACTCAGGTGGGCAAGGTGAGACAAAGAGACGAACGGCATTCCGTGCTCATCCGCGGGCGCATGCGCGCCGGCGGGCCGATGGTCGATGTCTGCATCCGCAACGTCTCGAAGAACGGCATGATGCTCCAGGCGCCCGAAGCGCCGGAGCGCGGCACCTTTGTCGAGGTGCGACTGCCCGACGAAACCGTTGTCGGCCAGGTCGTCTGGGCCAGCGAGCGCCGCTTCGGCATCCGGACGCGCGATCGCGTGCCGATCTGGCGGCTGATGGGCCGCCCCTCGCCGGTCGAGCGCGGCAGCGGCCCGGTCTCCCGCCTGGGCATGGCGCCCAGCAGCGTCGCCATCGCCCGCTCGCGCAGCGACGCCCGCGCCACCGGCCGCATCACCGAATTCCTGTTCCTCGCGCTCGGCGTCACCCTGATCGCCGGCTTCCTTGCGCTCGCCGGCTATGAGGCACTGGCCGGCCTCACCCACCAGATCACCACGCACCTTTAGGCCGCGTGTTTCGCGCGCTCAAAATAGCTTTCCCCGGCGAAGGCCGGGGCCCAGCCCTTCAGAAAACACGCGCGGCAGCGCGTCCTCGCGCGCACCCCGACCCAATGCCCCGTCCTTCGCCGGGGAAAAGGCGATAATCCCTGAAGCGCCCGGGAAAGTTTCCCTACCGCCATCCCAAGCAACCGTCCGTTGCCCCTGGCGCCCCGCGAGCCCATCTCCACGGCATGGCAACGCTCCTCGATCCCACCGCGCGCGGGCGCGTGATTCTGGTTGGCGCAGGTCCCGGCGATCCCGGCCTGCTCACCGTGCGCGCCGTCGAAGCGCTCAAGCAGGCCGACGTCCTTGTCCATGACGGGCTGGTCGATCCGCGCGTCCTCGATCTCGCCCCCCAGGCGCACCGCATCTCGGTCGCCAAGAGCCGCTCGAAGCACACCGTACCGCAGGATGCGATCAACGCGCTGATCGTCGCGCATGTGAAGACCGGCGCGATCGTCGTCCGGCTGAAGGGCGGCGACCCCTTCATCTTCGGCCGCGGCGGCGAGGAAGTCGAAGCCGTGCGCGCCGCCGGCCTTCCGGTCGAGGTCATCCCCGGCATCTCCGCCGCGCTCGGCGCCGCAGCCGAGGTCAATCTGCCGCTCACCCACCGCGACTGGTCGAGCGCGGTCAGCTTCGTCGCCGGCCAGTGCAAGGGCCTCAGCGAGCAGGACTGGTCGGGCCTCGCCGGCAAGGGCCGCACGCTGGTGATCTACATGGGCGTCGCCACCTGCCCGGACATCAGCGAGAAGCTGATGAACGACGGCGTCTCGCCCGACATGCCCGTCGCCGTGCTCGAGCGCGGCACACTCGAGGGCAGCCGCGCGCTGCGCACGATCCTCGCCGATCTCGGCCCCATGGTCGATCGCGAGAAGGTGCAGAGCCCGGCGATCATCGTCGTCGGCGAAGTCGTGCTGCTCGCCGATGCGCAGGACAAGCTCGCCGCCTGGGCCAAGGCTTCGGAGGCGCTGGCATGAAGCTGCTCACCGGCAATGATCTCGCCAGCGGCGACGTCACCTGGTGGACCGGGTCGGGCTGGTCGCGCCATGTCGAGGACGCCGTCGATGTCGTCGACCAGGGCGAGGCGATCGCCCATGCCGAGGAAGGCGCCCGCCGCGTCAACGGCCCCTATGTGATCGACGCCACCGCCACCCCCGAGGGCCCGCGCCCCGCCCACATCAAGGACCGCATCCGCGCGCTCGGCCCCACCGTGCGCCCGGACCTGACCCTCAAGCCCGCCGACCCCAATGCCGGCAGCTGGGTGATCTGATCATGTATAAGTACGACGAATACGACCACTCCATCGTCGCCGCGCGCGTCGAGGAGTTCCGCGACCAAGTGAACCGCCGTCTCGCCGGCCAGATCACCGAGGACCAGTTCAAGCCGCTGCGGCTGATGAACGGCCTCTATCTCCAGCTCCACGCATACATGCTGCGCGTCGCGGTGCCCTATGGCACGCTCGACAGCCGCCAGATGCACATGCTCGCGCACATCGCCCGCAAGTACGATCGCGGCTATGGCCATTTCACCACGCGCCAGAACCTGCAGTACAACTGGATCAAGCTCGAGGACGCGCCGGACATCCTCGCCGATCTCGCCACGGTCGAGATGCATGCCATCCAGACCAGCGGCAATTGCATCCGCAACATCTCGTCGGACCAGTTCGCCGGCGCCGCCGCCGACGAGCTGACCGATCCGCGCCCCTGGGCCGAGCTGCTGCGCCAGTGGAGCACCTTCCACCCCGAGTTCAGCTACCTGCCGCGCAAGTTCAAGATCTGCGTGATCGCCGCCGAGGAAGACCGCGCGGCGATGCGCCTCCACGATATCGGCATCCAGATCGTCGAGAAGGACGGCGAACTCGGCGCCGCGATCTATGTCGGCGGCGGCATGGGCCGCACCCCGATGATCGCCCCGCTGATCAAGGACTTCGTGCCCTTCGACGATTTCGTCAGCTATCTCGAGGCCTGCCTGCGCGTCTACAATCGCTATGGCCGCCGCGACAATATCTACAAGGCGCGGATCAAGATCCTGATCCACGAGATCGGCGCCGAGAAATACGCCGCCGAGGTCGAGGAGGAGTTCGCCGCGGTGAAGGCGCTCGGCATCGATCCGCCCCAGGCCGAGTTCGACCGCATCGCCGCCCATTTCGCGCCGCCCGCCTATGACCAGGCCGCCGAGACCTACGCCCCGTCGCCGTCGAGCGACCCGCGCTTCGCGGCCTGGGTCCAGCAGAATGTGAGCGCCCACAAGCAGAACGGCTATGCGATCGTCACGGTCAGCCTGAAGCCGATCGGCGGCATCCCCGGCGACGCTTCGGCCGACCAGATCGACGTGATGGCCGATCTCGCGGAGCGCTACAGCTTCGACGAGCTCCGCGTCACTCATGCGCAGAACATCGTGCTCCCGCACGTGTCGCAGGCCGATCTCCACAAGGTGTGGCAGGCGCTCGACGCCGCCGGCCTGGCCGAATCCAATCTCGACCTGATCAGTGACATCATCGCCTGCCCGGGCCTCGATTATTGCAGCCTCGCCAATGCCCGCTCGATCCCGCTCGCGCAGAAGATCGCCACGCGCTTCTCGGACATCGGCCGCCAGCGCGAACTGGGCGAGCTGAAGCTCAAGATCAGCGGCTGCATCAACGCCTGCGGCCACCACCATGCCGGCCACATCGGCATCCTCGGCGTCGACCGTAAGGGCGTCGAGAACTACCAGCTGCTCCTCGGCGGCTCGGGCGCGGAGGACGTGTCGCTCGGCACGATCACCGGTCCCGGCTTCAGCGAGGACGGCATCGTCGACGCGATCGAGAAGGCCACCGACGTCTATCTCGCGCAGCGCGAGAGCGGCGAGCGTTTCCTCGACACCTATCGCCGCGTCGGCATGGCCCCGTTCAAGGAGGCGATCTATGGGTGACAAGAGCCCGTTCGTGCTGAGCTTGTCGAAGCACACCCCGCAATCGCAAACCTGCCCTTCGACAAGCTCAGGGCGAACGGAGATTGGGGCATGAGCGACGTCCTCCGCTTCCGCGACGACGAAGCGCACGAAGAGCCCGCGGTCACGCTCGACTCCTTCCTCGGCCAGTCCAACGCCACCGCCGTCCGCATCGAGAGCGGCGAGGACGCGCGCGTCCTCCTCCCCCATCTGGGCCGCCTCGCTTTGGTCGAAGTGAGCTTCCCCAAGTTCCGTGACGGCCGCGGCTATTCCACCGGCCGCATCCTGCGCGAGGCAGGCTACAAGGGCGAGCTCCGCGCCCAGGGCGACGTGCTGGTCGACCAGATCCCGCTGATGCGCCGCTGCGGCTTCGACAGCTTCGCGCCCGAGGCACCCGTCGACGAAGCCGTCCTCGCCGCCTCGCTCGCCCGCTACGAGTTCCACTATCAGGCTGCCGCCGACCCCGCCGTGCCGGTATGGAAACGCCGGCATGGCTGAGCTCGCCCGCAAGATTGACCGGCTGGACGTCGCCCCGCGCTGGACCGCGGCCGACGCGATCCGCCTCAACAACCTGTTCCGCGGCACCGACACGCCCGAGATGCTGCGCGAGGTGCTCGGCAACCACATGCTCGGCGACGTTGCGCTGGTCTCGTCCTTCGGTGCCGAGAGCGCGGCGCTGCTCCATCTGGTGGCCCAGGCCGATCCGAACGTGCCCGTCATCTTCCTCGATACCGGCAAGCATTTCCCCGAGACGCTCGCCTATCGCGACCAACTCGTGGACTTTATCGGCCTCAAGAACCTCCAGATCATCGCCCCCGACCCCGAGGCGATCGAGAAGCGCGACGCCACCGGCCTGCGCTGGTCCTACGACCCGGACGGCTGCTGCGAGATCCGCAAGGTCATCCCGCTCGAAAAGGCGCTCGCCGGCTTCGACACCAGCATCACTGGCCGCAAGGCGTTCCAGGCATCGACCCGCAACGCGCTGCCCCGCTTCGAGGTCGAGGGCGACCGGTTGAAGTTCAACCCGCTCGCCAGCTGGACCAAGGACGACATCGAAGCCTATTTCGTCGAGCACGACCTGCCCCGCCACCCGCTCGAGGCGCAGGGCTATCTCTCGATCGGCTGCGCGCCCTGCACCTCGGTGGTCAAGCCGGGCGAAGACCCGCGCTCGGGCCGCTGGCGCGGCTGGGACAAGACCGAATGCGGCATCCACACCGCGGTGGAAGACGGCGACCCCAACCAGCCGAGCTTCTAGCGCTCCCGCATCATCCGCTCGACCCGCGCGCCGAGATCGTCCACCGCGAACGGCTTGGTCAGCACTTCCATGCCATGCTCGATATGGCCGTGGTTAAGCACCGCGTTCTCGGCATAGCCGGTGATGAACAGCACCTTCAGCTCGGGCCGCAGCACTCGCGCCGCATCCGCCACCTGCCGCCCGTTCAGGCCGCCGGGCAGCCCGACATCGGTGATCAGCAGGTCGATCCGATCGGCGTTTTCGAGCAGTCTCAGGCCCGAGGGGCCGTCCGCCGCCTCCAGGCACGAATAGCCCAGCTCGCCTAGCGCATCGACGATCAGCATCCGCACCGTCGGCTCGTCGTCGACCACCAGCACGACCTCGCCCTCATGGCTGGCGCTCGCCACCGCGCTCGCCGGATCGAGCGACGGCGCTTCCTCGTCGCCGAGATGCCGCGGCAGGTAGACGCAGACCATCGTCCCCTGCCCGACCTCGGAATAGATCCGCACATGGCCATGGCTCTGCCGCGCGAAGCCATAGACCATGCTGAGGCCCAGTCCCGTCCCCTCGCCCAGCGGCTTGGTGGTGAAGAACGGGTCGAACACCCGCTCGAGGATCGCCTTCTCGATGCCCGAGCCGGTGTCGCTCACGCAGACGGTGACATATTGCCCCGGCTCAAGCCCCCGCTCGCGAGCAGTGCGCTGGTCGAGCCATTTGTTGCCCGTCTCGATCGTGATCTTGCCGCCGCTCGGCATCGCGTCGCGCGCGTTGATGCACAGATTGAGGATCGCATTCTCGAGCTGGTTGGCATCGACCAAGGTCGGCCACAGCCCGCCCGCCGCGATCGTCTCCACCTCGATCCCCGGCCCGACGGTGCGCTGGACCAGCTCGACCAGGTCGGCGAGCAGCCGGTTGATCACCACTGCCTTGGGAGACAGCGTTTGCCGCCGCGAGAAGGCGAGCAGCCGGTGCGTCAGCGCCGCCGCGCGCCGCGTCGCGCCCTGGCCGGCCGCGAGATATTTCTCCACGTCGCGGCTGCGCCCCTGGCTGAGCCGCGTGCCGATCATCTCGAACGCGCCCGAAATCCCGGCGAGCAGATTGTTGAAGTCGTGGGCGATGCCGCCGGTCAGCTGGCCCACCGCTTCCATCTTCTGCGCCTGGCGCAGCGCCTCCTCGGCCTGGTGCAGCCGCTGCTGCTCGTCGAGCCGCTCGGTCACGTCGAACACGAAGGTGAAGGCGCCGATCTTGCGTCCCTCGGCATCGCGCAGCGAGCTGAAGCGCTGCTCGTAGAAATGCAGCTTCCCGTCGGGCGCCGCATATTCGATCACGTCGGAATAGCCGTCCTCGGCCAGCGCGCGGTCCCACACGCCGCGCACCTTTTCCTGGTGCGGATGCCCTTCGAGCATGTCGACCTGCCGCGCGCCGATCACCGGGCGCACCCCGAAGATCCGCTCGAACTCGGCCATCGCCGCGCTGTTCACCGCGAGCCAGCGGCCCTCCATGTCGACGACCTGGACGAAGCCTTCGGTGCCGTCGACGATGTCCGCCAGCACCGCCCGCTCGGCCAGCGCCTCCGCCACGCGCGCCTCGAGCGTCTGGTTGAGCTCGCGCAGATTCTCCTCCGCCACGCGCCGCGCGGTCACGTCCTGGAACAGCACCGCGACCTGCTTGCGGCTCGCCGGCTCGATCCGGAACGCCGAGAGCGACAGATAGCGCCCGGTCGCCTCCAGCTCTCGCTCGAAGCGGATCGGCACGCCGGTGCGCAGCACGCCGCCATAGCGCGCCACCCAGTCGTCCGCCTCGTCCGCCACCATCTCGCGCAGCTTCTGCCCGACGACATTGGGGATGCCGGCGTGCCGCGCATAGGCGGCATTGGCCTCGACATGGACATAGTCGCTCAGCGGCCCGTGCGGCCCATCGAAGAACTCGATGATGCAGAAGCCTTCGTCCATCGAATCGAACAGCGTCTGGTAGCGCAGGTCCGCCTCGTCGCGCTGGCGCAGCTCGCGGCGCAGGTCGAGCTGCCCCATCACCTGGCGCGCCAGCACCTGCAGCGTGCGCCGCTGCAGCTCGGTCAGCTGCCTGGGCTGGGTGTCGAGCACGCACAGCGTGCCGATCGGCAGGCCGTCATCGCCCTTGAGCAGCGCGCCGGCATAGAAGCGCAGATGCGCCTCGCCGGTCACCAGCGGATTGCCGACGAAGCGCTTGTCCTGCGTCGCGTCGGGGATTTCGAGGAACTCGGGTTCGAGCAGCGCATGCGCGCAGAAGCTGGTGTCGAGCGGCGTCTCGCGCACGCCCAGCCCCACCTCGGCCTTGAAGAACTGCCGGTCGCTCGCGACCAGGTTCACCACCGCGATCGGCGTGCCGCAGATATCCGCCGCCAGCCGCGCGATCTCGTCGAACGCCGGCTCGGTCTCGGTATCGAGGATGTCGTAGGCCTCGAGCGCCTTCAGTCGTTGCCGCTCGCGCTCCTCCGGCGTCATTTCAGTCATCAGGCCCCGGTCGCCGCTCTATTCCGCGCGCGGCCCGTCGGCCGCGCCTCGCTAAGACGCATCGTGCCCGATTTGGTTTCGGTTGGCGACTGAAAGCTGTGGGTGACAGGGAGAACGCCCTAAACTGTTCCCCGGCGAAAGCCGGGGAACAGCAAAGGCGCAAACAAGGGACCGCCTCAATACCCCCCCGGCACCAGGTCGCTGAACTTGGTGAACTGGCGGTCGAAGCGCAGGTCGACCGTACCCGTCGCGCCGTGGCGCTGCTTGGCGATGATCACGCTCGCCTTGTTCGCCACCTGGAGCTGGTGGTCCTGCCAGGCCTGGTACTTGGCGATCTCGTCGGGCGTCGAATTGCCGTCGGGCACCTTGGGCGCCTTGAAATCGTGATAATATTCGTCGCGGTAGACGAACAGCACGATGTCGGCGTCCTGCTCGATCGAGCCGGATTCGCGAAGGTCGGAGAGCTGCGGGCGCTTGTCCTCGCGGCTTTCCACCGCGCGGCTCAGCTGGGAGAGCGCCAGCACCGGCACGTGCAGCTCCTTGGCGAGCGTCTTGAGGCCGCGGCTGATCTCCGAGATTTCCTGCACGCGCCCGTCGCCCGACGCCTTGGCCGAGCCGGTGAGCAGCTGGAGATAGTCGACCACGACGAAGCCGATCTTGTGCTGGCGCTTGAGACGCCGCGCGCGGGTGCGCAGCGCGGCGATCGTCAGGCCCGGCGTGTCGTCGATATAGAGCGGCAGCCGCTCGAGATCGCCCGCAGCGCGCGCGAACTTCATGAATTCGGGGCCCGAGATGTTGCCGGTACGCAGCTTCTCCGACGACACTTCGGACTGTTCGGACAGGATACGCAGCGCCAGCTGGTCGGCCGACATTTCGAGGCTGAAGAACGCCACCGGCGCGCCGATCGACTTCTCCTCCGGGATCCCGGCCTCCATGTCGTCGAGGTACCGCTTCGCCGCGTTGAACGCCATGTTGGTCGCGAGCGAGGTCTTGCCCATGCCCGGACGGCCGGCGAGGATCAGAAGGTCGGAACGGTTGAGGCCGCCGGTCATCGCATTGAAGTCGGTCAGGCCCGAGGTGATACCCGACACGCTGCCGCCCGAGTTCATCGCCCGCTCGGTGTTGCGCACCGCCACCGTCGCCGCGCGCATGAAGTTCTTGGCGCCGGTATCCTCGCCGCCCTTCTCCGCGACTTCGTAGAGCTTGAGCTCGGCCTGTTCGATCTGCTTGGCGGGATTGATCTCCTCGCTGGTGTCGAGCGCGCTGTCGACCAGGTGGCGCCCCACCCCCACCAGCGCGCGAAGCACGGCCAGGTCATAGACCTGGTCCGCGAACGCCCGCGCGCCGATCAGGCTGGCCGGGTTGCCGGTCAGCTGCGCCAGATAGGCCGGCCCGCCCAGCTCCTTCATCGCCGCATCGGCCTGGAACAGCGGCTTGAGCGTCACCGGGGTGGCGAGCCGGTTGTCGCCCACCAAGGTCGAGATCGCGTCATAGATCCGCCCGTGCAGCGGCTCGTAGAAATGCTCGGGGCGCAGCTTCTGGAGCACGTCCTCCGCCACGCGGTTGTCGATCATCATCGCGCCGAGCAGCGCGGCTTCCGCCTCCACGTTCGCGGGCAGGGTCGTGCCTTCGGGAGAATCGGGAATCGGAAGCGGGATCGGTTGCACCATGCGGTCCCTATGCGCGCGGGCCGGCGCTTCCGGCAATGCACATGCTTGTGGAAAGCGTTGATTGGCCGCAAAGCAACGCCGGTATGGCCGCCGATCCGCGCATCATCGACGTAACGCTGGACGAGCGCACCATTCTGTGGCGCTCGGCGGATATCGAGCAGGAGCGCCGCATCGCGATCTTCGACCTGCTCGAGGACAATCACTTCGCGCCGCAGCGCCCCCAGGCGGACGGCTATGCCGGCCCGTTCAAGCTCCATCTCGCGGTGCAGGAAGGGCGGCTCGCGCTCGAGATCAACCGGGCGGACGGCACCCACCAGGAATCGCTGATCCTCGGCCTCGCCGCCTTTCGCCGCCCGATCCGCGATTACTTCGCGATCTGCGACAGCTATTATGCCGCGATTCGCAACGCCACGCCCGCCCAGATCGAGACCGTCGACATGGCGCGGCGCGGCATCCACAACGACGCGGCGACGCTGCTCAAGGAACGGCTGGAAGGCAAGATCGACGTGGATTTCGACACTGCCCGCCGCCTGTTCACGCTGATCTGCGTCCTCCACATCAAGGGCTGACGAATGCACGCGCGCATCTGGATGCGCCGGCTGCGCTTCGTCGTGCCGGGGCTGATCCTCCTGGGGCTGCTCGGCTGGAGCGCCTGGCTGTTCGCCTCGCGCTGGCGCCCCTCGCCCGGCGATTTCCCGGTCCAGGGCGTCGATGTGTCCGAAGAGACCGGTCCAATCGAATGGTGGACCGCGAAGAAGTCGGGGATCGACTTCGCCTATATCCGCGCCACCACCGGCGCCACCGCACGCGATCTTCGCTTCCCCGAGAATTGGCGCTGGACGTTCGAGGCGGGCATCCGCCGAGGCGCGCTCCACGTCTATTCGCTCTGCCAGCTCGCCACCGACCAGTCGGGCAATTTCATGATCACCGTGCCGCGCTCGGACGATCAGCTGCCGCCCGCGGTCGAGATCGACTTCCAGCCCGATTGCCCGGCCCGCCCCGAGCGCCAAGTGGTGATCGGCGAGCTCGGTCGCTTCCTCCACGATGTCGAGACGCATATCGGCAAGCCGGCGATCCTGCTGGTCTCTCCGGCCTTCGAAAGCCAGTATCGGCTCAGCGACGCCTTCCCGCGCCTGCTCTGGGCGCAGCAGAGCTTCTTCCCCCCCTCGTATTTCGCGCGGCCATGGTCGATATGGCAGGCAACGCGCCACCGCCGCATCGAGGGGGTCGACGCTCCGGTCAATTGGGACGTGATGGTCAAATGAGCGAAATCGATCCGAAGGCACTTGTCGAAGCTGCTCGAAACGCAGCGAAAAATGCCTATGCGCCCTATTCGAACTTCGCCGTCGGCGCGGCGGTGCTGCTGACGGATGGGACCGTGGTGACCGGTGCGAACTTCGAAAACGCCAGCTACGGCCTGTCGCTCTGCGCCGAGACGGTGGCGCTGGCCCGGACCAGCAGCGAGGGCCGGCTCAAGGACGTCGTCGCGATCGGCGTGATCGGCGGCCGGATGGGCCATGCCGACACGGCTCCGGTCAGCCCCTGCGGCCGCTGCCGCCAGGTCATCAACGAAGCCGCCCAGCTGAGCGGCCGCGACCTGCCGGTCTATTGCGGCGGCGCAACCGGCGACGCGATCGCGGAGTACAGGCTGAGCGAGCTGCTCCCCGCCGCCTTCGGCCCGAAGGACCTGGGGATGGCCTGAATTCCCCTCCCTGCAAGGGAAGGGCTAGGGGTGGTTGGGCTTCAACAGGCTTCTCAGCTCGCGAAGGGCACCTCCCCGGCGTATCTGCATTACGGAGCGATCCCCCAGGTGTTCCCCGGCGAAAGCCGGGGCCCAGTTGCAATGTCGTGCGAGAGGTTTGACCGCCCCTCCAACTGCACCGGGGCTGGGCCCCCGGCTTTCGCCGGGAAACAGCAACCTTGAACGGCGCCAAGGCCTTTCCGTCATCCTCTCTCGCCCTGCCCGTCCCCGTCATCCCCGCGAAGGCGGGGATCCAGAGCCAAGCAGCACATCGCTCCGCCACCCGCGTCGCCCGAACGGCGCCACGCGGTCAGGCCCCGCCGGCGACGTCGACCCGCCTCAAGCCGCCTCCAAGACAACCGCCAATATCCCCACCGCGCCGCCCCACAGTCACCCCAAACGACCGCAACATTCACTCACCAGCCAGCCAATATTGACCCGTTGGCGGCCGCGTGGGACTATTCCTGCCAAACCCAAAGTGACCGGAGAGATCGATGCCGCTGCCCCCGCTCCCCAGCCTCCGCCTCGACGGCAAGCGCGCCCTGGTCACCGGCGCGGGCCGCGGCATCGGGGCGCATGGCGCGGCGATCCTCGCCCAGGCCGGCGCAGCGGTAACCCTCTGCGCCCGCAGCGGAAACGAGGTCGAGGCCCTCGCCGCCGCGCTCCGCGACGCCGGCCACCAGGCCGATGCCTTCGCCCTCGACGTCACCGACACCGAAGCCGTCCGCCGCGAGATCGCTGCCCGCGGCCCCTTCGACATCCTCCTCAACAATGCCGGCGCCAACCGCATCCGCCCGATCACCGAGGTGACGGAGGAGGATTATCACGCCGTCCTCGATCTCAACCTCAAGGCGGCATTGTTCGTCGCCCAGGCCGTCGCCCAGGGCTTGCTCGATGCCGGAAAACCCGGCTCGATCATCAACTTGTCCTCGCAGATGGGCCATGTCGGCGGCCCGGGCCGCTCGCTCTACAGCGCCTCGAAATTCGCCCTTGAGGGCCTGACCAAGTGCATGGCGATCGACCTCGCCCCGCACGGCATCCGGGTCAACACGCTCTGCCCGACCTTCATCGAGACCGCGCTCACCCGCCCAATCCTCGACATGCCCGGCACCCGCGAGCGCGTGCTTGGCCGCATCGCCTTCGGCCGCCTCGGCCAGATGGACGAGCTCAGCGGCCCGCTGCTGCTCCTCGCCTCGGACGCCTCGAGCCTGATGACCGGCAGCGCAGTGATGGTCGATGGCGGCTGGACGGCGGGTTGAGTAGGATCGCGGCATGCCCAACCTCGCCACCACCACGCTCCGCCCCTTCGTCCCCGGCGGCAAGGACTTCGCCCTGTCGAAGCGCTTCTATTTGGCGCTCGGCTTCCGCCTCACCTTCGAGGCCGCCGATATCGCGGGGTTCGCCTGCGATTCGGGCGCGTTCCTGCTCCAGAACCATTATGACGAAGGCTGGGCCGGCAACTTCATGATGCAGCTGGTGGTCGAGGATCTCGACGCCTGGTGGGCGCATATCCAGTCGCTCGACCTGCCGAACCAGTTCGGCGTACCCGCGCCCAAGCCGCCCGCACTGATGCCCTGGGGGCTCACCATCGCCTTTGTCGTCGGCCCCTGCGGCGAGCTCTGGCATGTGGCGCAGGCCTAGCTCCCGCCCAGATAGCGCTCCGGCAGCGGCCCCGTCCCCACCACGATCCGCTGCAACACGACATTGTCGTCGATCCGCCAGACCTTCACCACATGCTTGCCCGCGGAGACCCCCGGGAAGCGCGCCCCCAGCACGCGGGCATTGTCCTCCACCGCCCGCTCCCAGTCGCGCTTCGCAGGGCTGTCGGCGGCATTGGGCGACGGCGTGAGCAGGTCGCTCAGCACCTGCACCGGGCCGCCATCGAGCGACAAGCCGACCCGCAGTTTGCCGTCCGCGCCCGTGCCCAGCGTCGGCGCAAGGATCAGCCGCACTTCGAGCGCGCCGGCCTTCGCCACCGGCACGGCATATTCGAGCCGCACGCCATCCTCCAGCTTGGTCGCCGGGCGCCCCTGCGGCAGCGCCAGCACCGCGCCCTGGGTCCGCCCCAGATGCGGAATCACGCGCCAGGTCAGCCCTTTGCCGCCCACCGCACGGGCATAGCCGCCCGCCTCGATGACTGTCGCTTCGCTGGCCCGCGCGGGCGCCGCGAACCGGATCGCGCCCGCCGTCCCCGCCACCCGCTTGACCTCAGGCATAACCTGCGTGTCGGGCTGCTGCCAGCTGGTATAGCCGATATGGGTCTGGAGCATCATCCCGTCCCATTTGCCCCCGGCGATCGCGTGATAGCGGTCGCTCAACGCCTGGTCGCGCGCGAAGGCCGCCTCGGCCTGGTCGGCGAACGCATTGGCCCGGGCATCGCCCGCCGCGGCCAGGCGACGGTTCCAGGCGACCGCGTAATAGAGCCGATAGAGGTTCGCCATCGCGGCGATCGGATGCTCGACCAGCTCGAAGAACGCATCCTGCCGCTCGGCCGGCACGCCGGCCTTCGCCTTGAGCATCGCCGCTTCCAGCATATCCCATTCGCCCAGCATCGCGCCGAACTCGCCCCCGTCGAGCACCGGCCCGGCGCCGCTGCCCAGCGCGAAGCTCCCCGCATCGATCAGCTCGGGCTTCCGCCGCGCCGCCAGCTGGGAATAGCGCGTCAGCAACGCGCCGATCGCCTTGCCCTGCGCGGGCCCGAACTGCGCGCCCGCCCATTGCTCCGGAAACGCTGCCAGCGCCGCGGGCGTCATCGCCTCGGGGTTCCAGGCCTGTTTGAGGAAGAAGCTCAATGGATATTCCATCGGCTTGAGGTCGCCGACATTGACGATCCACAGCGCCCGGGCGCCGCGCTGCCAGGCCAGGTCCATCTGCTGCCAGCTCTTCTCGATCTGGTTGGTATTGAGCCATTTGTAGTTGCGCGGGCCGCCGACATAGTCGAAGTGATAATAAACGCCGTAGCCGCCCTTGCGCGGCGCGCTGCCCAGGTCCGGCAGCCGGCGGATCTGGCCCCAATTGTCGTCGGAAAACAGCAGGGTGACGTCGTCCGGCACCTGCATGCCGTGGTCGTAATAGTCCTGCACTTCCTTGTAGAGCGCCCAGACCTGCGGCTGCTGGTCCGCCGGCCTGCCGGTCACCTCGGCGATGATGTTGCGCTGGTCGGCGACGATGCCTTCAAGCAGCTTGGTCGCGGTGCCCTCGGCCATCGGCTCGTCGCCATCGCCGCGCATGCCAACGGTGATCAGGCTCTCATAGCTCTTGCCGTCGCCCTTCGACATCGTCCGCTCGATCCCGCCGCGCCAGAAGGCACGCAGGTTCGCGGCGTTGCTCGCATAGTCCCATTTGCCGCCGGTGACCCCGCCGGCGGTGTTGCGATGCCACTCGTCCTGCGCCCGCGTCATCGGCTCGTGGTGCGAGGTGCCCATCACGATGCCCATCTCGTCGGCAAGGATCTTGTTCTGCGGATCGTCGTCGTTGAAGGCGCGCGGCGCCCACATCGCCGGCCACAGGTAATTGCCCTTCAGCCGCAGCTCGAGCTCGAAGATATGCGCATAGGCCTTGGCGTTCGCGCCGCCGAACTTCTTCTGCGCCCAGGTCGAGAAGCTCGGCGCCTCGTCGTTGATGAAGAAGCCGCGATAGCGCACCTTGGGCTGGTCGCGCCGGGCGCCCGCGGTGACGAAGACATTCGACCGCTTCGCCACCGGCACGTCGGCGAACCAGTGCCAGGGCGACACGCCGATCTTCTCCGAGATGTCGTATGCGCCATAGACCGCGCCGCGCCGGTCCGATCCGACGATCACCAGCGCGCGGGTCACGCCCGGCACGGGATTGTCGACCACGATCTGGCGAAACGCTTCCCATTCGCCGGCAATGTCCTGCGGCTTGATCTTGCCGGCACGGACCAGCGCATCGATCGCCGGGCTCTGGCCGAGCACGCCGATCAGCACTACCGGCCCGTTCAGGCCTGCCAGCGTCGCCGCCCGCGCGGCCTTGCTGCCGCTTACCCGCTCGAGATCACCGGCAAAGCCGTTCGCCGCATGGCGCACCGCCGGATCGGCGCCGGGATCGACCAGCACGCTTGCCGGCCTGCCACCCGCGATCAGCGCGAAGCTGCCGGCACCGGCGCTTGGGCAGATCGTCACGGCGCCCTCGCAGGCCAGCGCCGGTCTTATGGCGAACATCGCACACATCATCGCTGTCGCCGCCAGTCCGCGCATCGCCCTCTCCGTGCTTATTTGTCTGTGTTATGCGCACAGCCTATCCAAAGTGACAAGCGGCTTGCCCCGCCGCCCGCTTCCGGCGAAACCGTCGCCCATGATCCTTTCAGACCGCTGGATTCGCGAACAGGCCCTCTCGACGGGCATGATCGAGCCCTTTGTCGAGGCGCAGCGCCGCGAGGGCTGCATCAGCTACGGCCTGTCGTCCTATGGCTATGACGCGCGCGTCGCCGACGAGTTCAAGATCTTCACCAATGTCGATTCGGCGGTGGTCGATCCCAAGGACTTCGCCGCGAACAGCTTCGTCGATCGCAAGACCGATGTGTGCATCATCCCGCCCAACAGCTTCGCGCTCGCCCGCACCGTCGAATATTTCCGCATCCCGCGCGACACGCTGGTCATCTGCCTCGGCAAGTCGACCTATGCGCGCTGCGGGATCATCGTGAACGTGACTCCGCTCGAACCCGAATGGGAAGGCCATGTCACGCTCGAATTCTCGAACACGACGCCGCTGCCCGCCAAGATCTATGCGAACGAGGGCGCGTGCCAGTTCCTGTTCCTGAAGGGCGACCAGCCCTGCGAGACCAGCTATGCCGACCGGGCGGGCAAATATATGGGCCAGCGCGGCGTCACCCTGCCCCGGCTCTGATCGCGATTTCGATTCATCTGCGCTGAACATGGAAACGGCGCCGCGTGGGGCGGCGCCGGTGTTCGCCGCCGGCCGCGCTTCTGCGCAGCCAGGCGGCAGGAAATGGGCTCAGCGCGCGCTCAGCTGGAGCGTGCGGATATATTGAAGACCCTTGTTGGCGATCGCATGCGACATCGCCATGCGGTCGGCCGACTGGTCCATCTCGACATCGCGCTGCTGGAGCACCTGGATGTAGAGCGCCCGCGCCTCGGCGGTGCGTCCGGTCTGGGCATAGACCGCGGCGAGATTGAGCAGGAGCTCGGGCTGGCCGGGATCGAGGCGAAGCTTGGCGTTGAGCTGCTGCTCGGCCTGGGAATAGTTACCGTCGAAAATCGCGGCACTGGCAACGGGGTCCCCGTTCTGGGCCTGGGCCTGCGCGGGAAGCGCGGCGAGCGCGAACGGGGCGGCTGCAAGGACAATGAGCGCGGTGCGCATAACTCCTACTCCTTTTGTTACAGTACGAGGTAATTCGCGTTACTGTTTGGAGACTATTTTGTGACACTTTCGTGTCACACGCACAAGCACGCAATTGCACCCGCCCGCAGGAATGCGCCGAGCCGAGGAGATCGGGTCGCGCAGGGACAAAAAGAAAGGCGGCCCCGAAGGACCGCCTTTCCTTGTTCCGATGCCAGGCCCCGAGGGGCGGCGGATCAGAAATCGTTGCGATACTGCTCGTTGCCGACGAAGCCGAGCTTGTTCACGTTCGCGCGCTTGATGATCGCGAGAACGCGGTCGACGACTTCGTAGCGTGCCTGCGGGTCGGGCTGGAAGTGCAGCTCCGGCTCGGGCGACATCTGCAGCGTCTGATCCAGATACTGGCGAAGCGTCACGTCGTCGATCGGCGCGCTGTTCCAGAAAACCTGGCCCTGGGCGTCGATATAGACCTTGTTCTTCTCCGGCTCGACGATGTTCTGCGGCTGGTTGTTCGACTGAGGAAGGTCGACCTTCACCGCATGCGTCTGAATCGGGATCGTCATGATGATCATGATCAGGAGCACCAACATGACGTCGATCAGCGGCGTCGTGTTGATTTCCATCATCGGGCCGTCGTCGGCACCGCCCATGCTCATTGCCATTGTCTAAACTCCTATGAGCAGGCCGTCAGAGACGGACCGTGGCGGAGCCCGCGGGGGGCTCGGAGATGAAGCCGACCTTGACGAACCCGGCCATCTGCATCGTGAAGATCGTGCCGCCGATGCAGCGGTACGG
Organism: Sphingomonas sp. KR3-1; assembly: GCF_040049295.1. Lineage (NCBI taxonomy): Bacteria > Pseudomonadati > Pseudomonadota > Alphaproteobacteria > Sphingomonadales > Sphingomonadaceae > Sphingomonas > Sphingomonas sp. KR3-1. The sequence continues at coordinate 30,108 of NZ_JBDZDQ010000003.1, read as the reverse complement.
GGTATTCACGTCGCCGCGGATGTGCACTTCGGGCAGCTCGAGGCCGGCAGCGTTGATGCCGCCCTGCTTCTTGATCTCGTCCTGAAGCTTCTTGACCGCCTTATCGAGCAGTTCCTTGCTCGTCACCGGGGTCATGCCCCAGAAAACCTTGCACTGACCGCCTTCGGCCGTGACCGAAAGGGCCACGTTCTCGGGCTTGGTGATGGTCGGTTCGAACTGAACCTTCGGCAGCTCCAGCTTCACCGTCTGGATCACGACCGGAACCGTGATCAGGAAGATGATGAGGAGCACCAGCATCACGTCGACGAGCGGCGTGGTATTGATGTCCGACATGGGGGCGTCTTCACCGCCCCCGCCTACGCTCATCGCCATTGCGCGCTATCCTATCCTTTAATCCTAGCTCCAGCCCGCGGGCTGGAGACGGAACCCGGCGTCCGAGGACGCCGGGCCCATATAGTCGCTTAGGCGCGCGGCGCGGTGCTGGTCGTCGCGGCCGGAGCGGCCTTGGCCGGAGCAGCCTTGCCAACGACCGGACGCACGCGGCCGTCCGAAGCGAGGTAGCCGAGCAGATCGTTCGCGAAAGCGCTGAGGCTCTCGTTGATCTTCTTGTTGCGCGCCTGCAGCCAGTTGTAGGCGAGCACGGCCGGAACGGCGACGGCGAGACCGACGGCGGTCATGATCAGCGCTTCACCGACCGGACCGGCGACCGCGTCGATCGACGCCTGGCCAGCGGCACCGATCTTCACGAGCGCGCGGATGATGCCGATAACCGTACCGAACAGACCGATGAACGGAGCGGTCGAACCCACGGTGGCGAGGAACGACAGGCCGCTCTTCAGCTGCGAGTTGATCAGGTCCTCCGAGCGGGCGAGCGAGCCGTGCAGCCAGTCATGGGCTTCGACCGGATCGGTCAGCTTCGAGTGCTGCTCCTGAGCGGCCAGGCCGTCATCGACCAGCTGGCGATAGGCCGAGTTCTTCTCGAGCTTGGCAGCGCCTTCGCGCAGGCTGTTGGCGTTCCAGAAACCGGCGCGGACGCGCTTCGCCTGGTTGAGGATCTTCTGCTGCTCGAACAGCTTGGTGAACAGGATGTAGAGCGAGAAGAACAGCATCAGCACCAGAATGCCGAACACCGTCTGCGAGATCAGGCCGCCCTCACGGAGCGCGGGGATGAGGCCGTACGGGTTTTCGCCCTTGGGCGCCGCAGCGGCGAGAATGGTCGTGAGCATTGTCGGTTCTTTCCTCTAACTAAATAGCGCTTTTTCCACATCCGGCGCGCCCCGCGGCGCGCCGGCCAATTCGATCACACGGCTTAGCTCGGAATCTTCCAGGTGAAGCTGCCGTTGTAAGGTGCCGCGATCTTGTTGCCGCTCTCGTCCTCGGCCGGGTTGAACCGGGCGCGGCGCTTGAGCAGCGAGCAAGCCGTGGAGTCGAGAACGGACACGCCGCTCGAACCCGTCACGGTGCAGTTGGTCACCTTGCCCGTAGGATCCACGTCGAGGCGGAAACGGACGGTACCGGCCTGCTCGGCGCGCAGTGCGGCGGCAGGATAATCGTCGTCGGTCACCCAGCCCTGCGGCGAGCCGCGCGGCGTGAGCTTCTTGGCGATCCGCGGCGGAGCCGGCGGCTGCGGTGCAGCCGGAGGCGCAGGCGGAGCCGGCGGCGTGATCGGCGGTGCGATGGTGGGAATGTTCGGCGTCGTCTGGATGGGCGGGGCCGGAGTCGGCACCTGCACCAGCGACGGCGGAACAGCGATTTGAGTGGGCGGCGGCGGAACCGGGGTATCCGGCGGCGGCGGCGGCGGCGGCACTTCCTCGGGCGGGGGCGGCGGCTCTTGCACGTCGAACGTGTTCAGCTTTTCCGCCTGCTTCTTGATATATTGATATGCAAGGCCCGTGACGAAGGCGTACCCCATGCCAGCCACGATGATCGCGACCAGTACGATCGCGACAACGCGACTGCCACTTGTATTACGGTCAGCGTAAGACATTCGGCAACGTCACTCCTCTAATCCTGACATGCAAGCCCGATGCGGCGGATATTGCGACCCGTGCACAAGCCTGCCCGCCGTGCGCTATATGCGTCCTAATCGGCAGCGGGCGAGTCTCTATCGCGCGCACCGGGAGGACGCAAACCCTTTGTCGGACAATCAGGGCGTACAGTCCCCCAATGACATAATTATTTCTGTATACCGGGCGCTCGATCCGGTATCGCGAACGGCATGAACCGCATGCTCACCGCCACATTTTCTTGCGCGATTGCGCTGGCCGCACCCTTAGATGCAGGCGCTAAACCCCAGCAAACGCAGGCACAAACAACCGCTGTATTGCCCAGCTACGCCACCCTGGCAAAACAGGTCGTTGCGGCCCCGCTCATTATTGATGCCCGCATCCGCAAAGCTGATCGCCTGCGGCCCGAAGAATCGGGCGGCCTGGCTGCCGGGATGGCCCGATTCCTGGTCGAGGCGGATGTTTCTGCCCTGATTCGGGGCAGTCAGGCGATGACCTCGCGCATCACCTACACGGCCGATGTGCCGCTCAGTGCGAAGGGCAAGCCGCCCAAGCTCGCCAAGCAGCGCGTGCTGCTCTTCGCCCGCCCGGTGCCCGGCCGCCCGGCCATGGTTCAGCTCACCGGATTGGCGAGCCAGATGAACTGGTTGCCCGAGCTCGATGCCCAGGTCCGCGCGATCACCCGCGATGCGCTGGCCGCCGATGCGCCGCCGGCGATCACCGGGATCGGCAACGCGTTCCATGTGCCCGGATCGCTGCCCGGCGAGGGCGAGACCCAGGTCTTCCTGCAGACCGCGGGCGGCGCGCCGGTGTCGCTCCAGATCCTGCGCCGCCCGGGCGAGAAGACGCGCTGGAGTGTGTCATTGGGAGACATTGTCGACGAATCCGCCGGTGCCCCCGCCCCGAACAGCTTCCTCTGGTACCGCCTCGCCTGCGGCCTGCCCCGCACGCTGCCCGCCGAAGCAGTCGAATCGGACGATCCGCAGAACGCCGCAAAGGCGCGCGAGGACTATGCCTTCGTGCTGCGCTCGCTGGGGCCTTGTGCCTGAGCATCTTTCCCTCTCCGCAAGCGGGAGAGGGAATTACGCCTTCCGCTCGCGCACCAGCGTGATTCCGATCGATTCGCCCTGCTCGGCGATCGCCAGCTTGACGATTCGTACCTCGATCCGGCGCACCCGCGCATCGCCGACGAACAGCGTGTCGCAGATATGCTCGGCCACGGCCTCGACCAGCGTGAAGTGCACGTCCTTGGGCAACGCGTCGGTCGCCGCGTGCTTGACGTCCATATAGTTCTTCGAGGCCTTGAGCGGCGTGTCCGGCGCGAAGCGCTCGGGCATGTCGATGTCCACCGTCACCGAGATGCGCAGCGGCTGCGGCAGGTGCGTCTCTTCCGAATAGACGCCGGTGAGGACTTCGACTTCCAGGTCGTGCACCTGGAGCTTCAGGGAATCGGGCAAGTGGCCAGGGCCTTTTCAGGGAAAAACAGGCCGCGCCCATAGCAGAAGCGCGCCCCGGGGGAACCCCGCCCCTCCTCCTGCGCCATCCGCGCCTTATATTCAGACTTGCGAAAGCGCCGATCGGCGCTATTGCGCGCGGCCCCCGATGCGCGTGTCGGGCGTTATGAAAGGAATGTATGAAGTGATCGCATTGCTCCCGCTCGAGACCGTGGATCCTCAGGCCGTCGAGACTTTGCTCGACCGTGCTTTTGGTCCGGGCCGACGCGCGCGCACTGCGTACAAGGTTCGCCTTGGCACTTCGCCCGTTCCCGAACTCAGCTTCGCCGCGGTGGCGGAGGATGGCAGCCTGCTCGGCTCGATCCAGAGCTGGCCGGTGGCGCTCGAATGCGATGGCGGCGGCAGCGTGCCGATGGTGATGGTCGGCCCGGTCGCGGTCCAGCCCGATCGTCAGCAGGGCGGCATCGGCCGCATGCTGATGGAGCGGATGCTCGAGGCAGCGGCTGCCTCGACGCTTCCGGGTGCCGACGCGCTGATGCTGATCGGCGACCCCGAATATTACGGCCGCTTCTTCGATTTCACTGCGGACAGGACCGGCGGCTGGCGCCTTCCCGGCCCGTTCGAGGCACGTCGCCTGCTCGCCCGCGGCGCCGGCGTCCCCGCTGGCCCTGGCATGCTGGGGGCACGTCTTCGACGGGCAGCGTAGGCAGTAGTTTCTCTGTTCCCCGGCGAAGCCGGGGGCCAGGTTTCCCTGCCGTGCCGCTTGGGACTCTGGGGCCCGGCTTTCGCCGGGGAACAGCCCTCCACTGCACCGATGCGCGCCGAACCCCTTCCAATGTAGGATTTTGTCTGCTTGGGTTTCCCGGCATGACCGATCGCGCACCGCCTTTCCCGCTCCCGCTTTGCTCGCAGCGGCGTTCGCGTGCCGAAAGGGCACTGGGGAGCCTCGCGCGCGTGAATGTCATGGCCTTTGTGACTTTCCGCGCCGTTCGGCCGATCAACTGAGGCGAATCGATGCCGTCCACGCCCCCGCCCGACTTCGCCAGCCTGTCGCTCGCCGAGATCGCCCGGCTCGCCGAGGAGAACCGCCTGCCGCCCGTCGACAGCTGGAACCCGTCGCATTGCGGGCATAGCGACATGCGCATCGCCCGCGACGGCACCTGGTTCCACCAGGGCTCGCCGATCGGCCGGCTGCCGATGGTCCGCCTGTTCTCGACGATCCTGCGCCGCGAGCCCGATGGCCGCTTCGTCCTGGTCACCCCGGTCGAGAAGCTCGACATCGATGTCGAGGACGCGCCCTTCACCGCGGTGGAGATGAAGCGCGAAGGCGAAGGCGCGGCGATGAAGCTCGCCTTCCGGCTCAACACCGGCGATCTCGTCTCGGCTGGGCCCGACCATGGCCTGCGCTTCGAGGAGCGCGAGGACGGCCCCCGCCCCTATCTCCACGTCCGTGGCGGGCTCGAGGCGCTGGTCGCGCGCAGCGTCTATTACGAGCTGGCCGAGATCGCGCTCGCCAATGGCAGCACGCCGCCCGGCGTGTGGAGCAACGGCGCCTTCTTCGCGCTGGAGCCCGGCGCGTGAGCCTGGCCGATCGCCTGCGTACCGCGCTCGCGGTCGATCACACGCCCTTGCTGCTGCCGGGCGATCACTATGACTTCGATCCTGCGATCCGGGGCAACCCCGCTGCCGTGCTGATCGCGGTCACCGATCGCGCCGCGCCCGGCGTGATCCTCACCCAGCGCACCGAGACGCTGCGCGCCCATGCCGGTCAGGTCGCCTTTCCCGGCGGCCGCATCGATCCGGGCGACGACGGCCCGGTGGGTGCCGCGCTGCGCGAAGCGAATGAGGAGATCGCGTTGCCGCCCTCCGCCGTCGACGTGGTCGGCATGACCGACAGCTACCGCACCGTCACCAACTATGTCGTCACCCCGGTGATCGGCGTGGTACCGCCCGATCTGCAGCTCACCCCGTCGGAAGCCGAGGTCGCCAGCGTGTTCGAGGTGCCGCTCGACTTCCTGCTCGACAGCGTCAACCAGCGCGAGCAACGCGTGCAATATCAGGGCCGCGAGCGGCGCTATTACGAGATACTCTGGCAGGAGCGCCGGATATGGGGAGCGACGGCGGCGATGCTGGTCAATCTGTCGAGGCGGCTGAAATGGGCGGCATGATCCTGCCCGACGCCGAATGGCGCCACCGCGAGGGGCTGGCGGAGCTGGTCGCAGTCCTTGGCGATGCCCGCTTCGTCGGCGGATCGGTGCGCGACACGCTGCTCGGCCTCCCGGTCTCCGATCTCGACGTCGCCACGCCGCTGCCGCCGCAGCGGGTGATGGAGCTGCTCAAGGCCGCGCATATCCGCGCGGTCCCCACCGGCATCGACCATGGCACGGTCACCGCCGTGCTGCCGAGCGGCCCGGTGGAAGTCACCACGCTGCGCCGCGACGTCTCCACCGACGGCCGCCGCGCCACCGTCGCCTTCACCGATGACTGGCGCGAGGATGCCGCCCGCCGCGATTTCACGATGAACGCGCTCTATGCCGATCCGGCGACGGGCGAGATCTTCGACTATTTCGACGGCAAGGCGGATCTCGACGCCCGCCATGTCCGCTTCATCGGCGATCCGCTGCAGCGCATCGCCGAGGATCACCTGCGCATCCTGCGCTTCTTCCGCTTCCTCGCCCGTTTCGGCGAAGTCGCCGACGCCGCCGGGCTGGAGGCCTGCACCGCCCGCGCCAGGGACCTGATGGCCCTGAGCCGCGAGCGCATCGCCGACGAGCTGCTCAAGCTGCTGGTCACGCGCGACGCCGTGCGCGTCGTGGAGCTGATGATCGAGCGCGGCATCTTCGCGCCGGTGTTGCCCGAGATCGCCTCGGCGGAGCGCCTGGCCCATCTCGCCGCGCGCGAGGCCGCGGCGGAAGTGGCGCCCAGTGCGATTCGCCGCCTCGCTGCGCTGATCCCCGCCGATCCCGCGCTTGCCGACCAGATCGGCGCGCGGCTCAAGCTCTCCAATGCCCAGCGCAAGCGCCTCGCCTCGGCCGTAGTGCCGCCCGAGGAACCGCCCCATATTCTCGCCTATCGCATCGGCGCCGATGCTGCGTTCGACCGGCTGCTACCCTCCGAACGCCCACTCGCCGAGGCGCTGGAGGTCGATGGCTGGCAGCCGCCGCGCTTCCCGCTCACCGGCGGGGCGATCGTCGGGCGGGGGATCAAGGCCGGGCCCGAGGTGGCGCGGCTGATGAAGACCATCGAGGAAGCGTGGATCGCCGAGGGGTTCCCGGGCGAGGACCGCGTCGCCGAGCTGGCCGACGCGGCAGTGGCTCAGGCGCTGCGTTCGGCGAGCAGTGCCCAGGCGGCGTCCCGCTCGAGCGCGCGCGAATAGAGGAAGCCCTGGCCATAGGTACAGCCCAGCGCCGCCAGCGTCTGGGCGAGCTCGTTGGTCTCGATGCCCTCGGCGGTGGTCTGCATGCCGAGCGCCTGGGCGAGGCTGAGGATGGCGCGGACGATGGCGACCTTGTCGCGGTCGGCGAGCATGCCAGAGACGAAGCTGCGGTCGATCTTGAGTAGGTCGATCGGCAGCTTCTGGAGATAGGCGAGGTTTGAATAGCCCGTGCCGAAATCGTCCATCGCCAGCGTGGCGCCGAGGTCCTTGAGCGCATTCATCGTCTGGGCGATGCGGTCCGGATCGGTAACGATCGCGCTCTCGGTGAGCTCCAGGGTCAGGCGGTTGCCCTCCACCCCGTGGCGCTCGAGCGCGCTCTTGACCATGGCGGGGATATGATCGCGCTGCAGCTGGATCGCCGAGAGGTTGACGGCGACCTTGATGCCGCAATCACCGCCCGCCGCGCGGTCCCAGGCCGCGATCGTCTGCGCCGCCTCTTCCATCGCCCAGCGGCCGAGCGGGATGATCAGGCCCGATTCCTCGGCAACGGGGATGAAGTCGTTCGGGGAGAGCGCCACGCCCTCCTCGTTGGTCCAGCGGGCCAGCGCCTCGAACGAAGTGATCTTGCCGGTCGCGAGATCGCAGATCGGCTGGTAGCAGAGCGTCATCTGCCCATGCTCGATCGCCCGGCGCAGCTCGGTCTCGATGCCGAACTGCTCGCGGGCGATGTCGAAGGTGTGGGTCTGGTAGATCTCGGTGCGGCCGCTCTTCTTCGCCCGCTTGACGGCGAACTGGGCATTGCGGACCAGATCCTCGGGATCGCCGTCATTATCCTGGCCGAGCGCGATGCCGATCGAGCAATCGACGCGGATCTCGAAGTCCGAGAGGCGGAACGGATTGGCGAGCGCCGCCTGGATGCGCTTGGCGACATGGAGCGCATCGCTCGGCCCCTCGTCGAGCGTCAGCAGCACGCCGAACTCGTCACCACCCATCCGGGCCAGCGTGTCGCGGCTGCGCAGCGCGCCCTTCACCCGGCGCGCCACGGTGATCAGCAGCTCGTCGCCGGCAAGCCCGCCCATGCAGGCGTTGATGCGGCTGAACCGGTCGAGATTGACCACCAGCACCGCGAAGTCGCGGCTGTTCTCGGGCGAAATCGCATGCTCGAGCGCGTCGGAGAAGCCGGCGCGGTTGGGCAGGCCGGTGAGGCTGTCGGTCGCCATCTCGCGGCGCAGGCTGTATTCGGTGCGCAGCTCCGAGGTGTGGTCGACCAGGGTGACCATGCAGCGCGGGAAGGAACGGCGGTCGGCGCGCTTGGCGAGCATCACCCGGAAGTGGCGGGCATCGACCTCGTCGCCGAACTGCCAGCCGATCTCGCACTGCATCTCGCTCGATTCGATGAACTTCTTGAGCCGCGGCCCGAGCAGCCGGATCAGCGGCGATTCGCTCGCCACCGTGCCCAGCCCCGCCAGCCGGAACGGCCGGTTCACCGCGTCGAAAACGAAGCCGTCCTCGCGTAGCTCGATCAGCGCCGCCGGCACCGGCAGCATGTCGAGCATCATCGCCGAGGCGCCCGGGCCGAAGGCAAGCGGGTCCGGCTGCTGCGGCACGGGCAGCGGCGCCACGACACGGGCTTTCTTCGATCTGGCGAACACCATCCCGTCCCGCCTAGCCGCGATTGGTTAAAAGCGGCTGAAACAACAGCGATTTACGACCCGATCAGAAACGATTGTCCCGAGGGAAGCCATTGGGCGCCATCCGCCCCGCCGCACCGCGGGCCGCACGCCAGGGCGTGAGGTCGGTTTCGGTGCGCGTCCGGCCGCTCTCGCCGCCCATCGCCCAGCTCAATCCCTCGGCCATCCTGAAGGTGCGGACGTCGCTCAAGCCGCCGTCGCGGTAGCGCTGCAGCTGCACGCCCTGCCCGCGCGCCAGCTCGGCGACTTCGGTGAGCGGGAAGACCAGCAGCTTGCGATTGTCGCCGACCGCCGCCACCGCATCGTCCTCGGCGCCGATGGCACGGACCAGCTTGAGATGCGCACCGGCGCGCGGTGTCACCACCTGCTTGCCCTTGCGGGTCTCGGCGACGACATCCTCGGCCTTGACCACGAACCCGCGCCCGTCATCCGCCGCGACCAGCAGCCGCGGCGCCGAGCTCGCCGGGAACAGGGCGATGATGTTGCGCTCGCCCTCCAGGTCGATCATCAGCCGCACCGGCTCGCCGAAGCCGCGCCCGCCGGGCAGCTTGTCCGCCGCCAGCGTGTAGAAGCGGCCATTGTCGGCGGCGAGGAGCAGCTTGTCGGTGGTCTGGGCATGGAAGGCCAGATATGCGGCGTCGCCCTCCTTGAACTTCAGCGCGTCGCCCGACAGATCCTCGACATGCCCCTTCATCGCCCGGATCCAGCCGCGGGCGGAGAGGATGACGGTGATCGGCTCGCGCTCGATCATCGCCTCGAGCGGGATCTCGCGGGCCGGCGCCGCTTCCTCGACAAGGGTGCGGCGCTTGCCGAGCGCAGTCTCCGGGCCGTAGCGCTCGATCATCTTGCCGAGATCGCGCTTCATCCGGGTGCGCTGGCGGGCATCGGACGACAGCAGCAGCTCGAGCTCGGCCTTTTCCTTCTCGAGCCCGGCCTGCTCGCGCTTGAGCTCCATCTCTTCCAGGCGGCGCAGCGAGCGCAGCCGCATGTTGAGGATCGCCTCGGCCTGGCGATCGGTCAGTTCGAACTCCGCCATCATGATCGGCTTGGGCTCATCCTCGGTCCGGATGATCTCGATGACCCGGTCGAGATTGAGGAAGGCGATGATGTAGCCACCGACCAGCTCGAGCCGGTCGGCGATCTTGTTGAGCCGATGCTCGGACTTGCGGCGCAGCACCACGAACTGGTGCTCGAGCCACCCCGACAGCGCCTCGCCGAGGCTCATCACCCGCGGCGTGCGGTGCTTGTCGAGCACGTTCAAATTGAGCGGCACACGGACTTCGAGGTCCGAGAGGCGGTAGAGGCTGTTGATCAGGTCCTCGGCCACCACGGTGCGGCTGCGCGGCTCGAGGACGATGCGGATATCCTCGGCGCTCTCGTCGCGGACGTCGCCGAGGATCGGCAGCTTCTTCTCGTTGATGAGATCGGCGATCCCCTCGATCAGCTTGCCCTTCTGCACGCCGTAGGGGATCTCGGTGACGACGAGGTGCCAGCCGCCGCCCTTCTCGCTCACCTTCTCGATCTTCGCCCGCACCCGGAAGCCGCCGCGGCCGGTGGTATAGGCCTCCGCGATCGCCGCCGGGCTGTCGACGATGATGCCGCCGGTCGGCAGGTCCGGACCCTGGACATAGTCGAGGACATTGGCAGCCGGATTGTCGATCAGCGCCACCGCGGCGGTCATCAGTTCGGCGGCGTTGTGCGGCGGGATGCTCGTCGCCATGCCGACGGCGATGCCGGCGGCGCCGTTGGCGAGCAGGTTGGGGAACAGGCCGGGGAAGAGCTCGGGCTCCTCGTCCTCGCCATTATAGGTCGGGCGGTAATCGACGGCATTCTCGTCGAGCCCGTCCATCAGGTCGATGGCGACCTGGGTCAGCCGCGCCTCGGTGTAGCGATAGGCCGCGGCGTTATCGCCGTCGATATTGCCGAAATTGCCCTGGCCGTCGACCAGCGGGTAGCGCAGCGCAAAGGTCTGGGCGAGGCGGACCATCGCGTCATAGACCGACTGATCGCCATGCGGATGGTATTTACCGATGACGTCGCCGACGACGCGGGCGCATTTCTTGTAGCCGCTGGCGGGATCGAGCCGCAGCAGCCGCATCGCCCAGAGCAGGCGGCGGTGGACCGGCTTCAGCCCGTCGCGGACATCGGGGAGCGAGCGCGCCGTGATCGTCGAGAGCGCATAGACGAGATAGCGCTCGGACAGCGCGCTATCGAAGGGAACGTCGGAAGGCGTGCCGGGCTCGGCGAGATCGGTATCTAAGCTCATTTCCACCCCCGGATAGCAGCAGCGGAGGCGATGCGCCAAGCCGGGTGGCGGCGACATTCAACCAGATGGTTGAGCGCCCGGATGCTCAACCGATTGGTTGAAAGTATAAGTTTTTGATTTTCCTGGATTTGATCGAAATACGCACCGGAAAATGTTGAATCCCTTGACTCGCTACGCGGGTGCGGGAAGCGCAGCCGGGGCGCGGCAGGGGCAGTTGGTTCGAAGCCAGGGGTCATTCCGGAACCAAAGCAGAACATTTCCAACATTGCCAGCCCGGATCGCTACGCAACGCAACCTCGTCCATGCCCTATTCCCCGCCGCATTCCCGGGGCGGCATGCCGGCACCCCAGGGATCGTCGCGCAGCGCGACGCGCACTTCCTCCAGCACCCAGTCGCGAAAGGCGCGGATCTTGGGCTGGTTGCGCTTGCCCTCGGCGTACATCAGCCAGAAGCTGTTGCGATATTGGGCGACCTGGGGGAGCGGCTGGACGAGCTGCCCGGCATCGATCGCCGGCTGCCACATCGGCGGGCTGAGGATCGCGAAGCCGTGGCCGGCGATCGCGGCGTTGCCGTCGAGGATCTGCGAATCGAAGCGGATGCCGACCTGGCTGGTGTCCGGCGCCTCGCCCATCGCGGCGGCGAACCACAGGTCCCACCAATCGTCTCGATAGGTGAGCCTGGGCAGATCGAGCAGATCGGCGGGCGTGCGCACCGGCGGGTGCTTGGCGAGGAAGGCCGGGCTGGCGAGCGGGGTCACCGGCATCCGCATCAGGAAGTGGCAACACAGACCGGGCATCGGCCCCGACGCGCCGCGCAGCCCGATATCGGCTTCGCCCGCGGCGAGATCGACCATCTCGTCCCCGACATGCAGCCGCACCGCGAGATCGGGGCGGGCGAGCTGGAACGAGCCGAGCCGGCTCGCCAGCCAGTTGGTGGCGAGCGTGCGCGGCGCGGTGATGCTGATCACGCTCTCGCTCTCGGCATGGACCGCGGCGAACGCCTCGCCCATCGCATCGAACGCGCCGGTGATCTGCGGCGCGATCCGCCGGCCGGTATCGGTGAGCATGATGCCGCGGCCGCTGCGCGCGAATAGCGGCGCCCCCACCCGCTCCTCGAGCAGCTTCATCTGATAGCTGACCGCCGCCTGGGTCATCCCCAGCTCTTCGGCGGCGCGGGTGAAGTTGCCGTGGCGCGCGGCCGCCTCGAACACGCGGACGGCGGCAAGGGGCGGAAGACGGCGCATCGCGATATATAAGCATGACTTATGTGTGGGTGCCAATGATTTGTTGGCCTGGCGCGGCGTTCCGGCGCAAATGAACCGGGTGCCAAGCATGGCGCATCACCCCAGGAGGAAGCCATGATAAAGTCCCTGATCGCCCTGTCGCTGCTCGCCGCATCCGCCGCCGCACCCGCATCCGCCCAGCAGGCCGGGGCGAGCGTGCACGTGCGCTATGCCGATCTCGACCTTTCCACCGATGCCGGCCGCCAGACGCTCGACCGTCGCCTGGCTGCTGCGCTCGACACCGTTTGCCCGACCGCGCGGCCGGGCTTCGTCACCCCCTCCCCCCAGGGGCTGCGCTGCCGTGCCTCGGCCGAAAAGCAGATCACCGTGGCCCGCGAGCAGGCACTCGCGCAGCACGGCAGCGCAGTTGTCCGGATCTCCGCCGTACGTTGAGTGATCCCTCGCGTGGCGAAGAGGCGGGCGGCCTGCAACGCCGCCCGCCGACCCATAAGCCTTGCTGATATTGCGGGACGCCATCCCGAAAAGGGAAAGCCGGTGCGATCCAGCCGGGTTGGGACTGCAACAAAATATGGTTACTCCTTGGGCAAGGAACAGGGAGAACCCGATGCGAGTCGTTTGGGCATTGGCGGCATTCGTGCTGCTCGCGGGATGCGATGACATCAACCGGACGCCCGCCGACGGCAAGGGCCAGGCCGATTTCGCCTCGGCGGCCAATGCGGAGGCATTCGCCTCGACCGGCACGGGCTTCGACTATCGCTATGCCTATCGCCTGCCCGGCGCCCGGGTGAAGGGCGTGCTCCAGTCCAATGCCGACGCCTGCGACCGGATGGGATCGGCGCGCTGCCGCATCCTGGCGATGCGCTACAAGGTGGACGACAGCAACAAGACCCGCGCGGTGCTGACCATCCGCATCGATCCTTCGATCGCGCGCGCGTTCGGCGACGCGGTGACCAAGAACGTCACCGGATCGGACGGCGTGCTGACCGACACCGAGATCACCGGCGCCGACTCGACCGCGACCGCGCGCAGCGTCGCAGTGGTGAAGCGGCTGCAGGACCAGCTGCAGAATGCCCGCGCCACCGCCACGCCCGAGGGCCAGGCGCGCGCCGCCCGCATCCAGAACGCGCTGTCGACGATCGCCGAGGTGGAGGCGAGCCAGGGGCAGACGCTGGCCAATGCGCCGATGCTGTTCACCTATGAATCGAGCAGCGCGCTTACCGGGCTCGGCTCGTCCGAGGCGAATTTCCACGCGGCCGGCGCGACGCTGGAAAATTCGGTGGCCCAGCTGGTCCAGGTGCTCGCCAGCATCGGGCCGTGGTGCCTGCTGATGCTGGTGGTGGTGCTGATCCTGCGCTGGATCATCCATGGCCGCGCCGTTGGCCCCGATGTCGAGCCGCGGCACGACGACAGCTATGATCATGACGGGCACGAGCACCGCACGCGCAGCGACAACCGCAACCTGATCCAGCGCTGGTTCTCGCGCGACGACGAGGACGAGCACGCGCACTGATCCTTTGGCAGGCGGGGACGGCAGACGCCTCCCCGCCTGCGCCGGCTGCACCGTGCCGGTTTGACGCCCGTTAACGAGGATGCCTGATTGCGCGCCGAGACCCCTTTGGGTATAGCGCGCCTCTCGCCCCGGCACCGCGCGGATTCCCCGCGCCGCCGGGGCAATGACTTTCCAGGGGAACGAGCACCCGATGGCACGCCGCCGGCAGATTTACGAAGGCAAGGCTAAGATCCTCTACGAGGGTCCCGAACCCGGTACGCTGATCCAGTATTTCAAGGACGACGCGACCGCCTTCAATGCCCAGAAAAAGGGCACGATCAACGGCAAGGGCGTGCTGAACAACCGCATCAGCGAGCATGTCTTCACGCTGCTCGCCGGCATCGGCATCCCGACTCACTTCATCCGCCGCCTCAACATGCGCGAGCAGCTGATTCGCCAGGTCGAGATCGTCCCGATCGAAGTGGTGGTGCGCAACGTCGTCGCCGGCAGCCTGGCAAAGAAGCTCGGCATCGAGGAAGGCACCCCGCTGCCGCGCACGATCGTCGAATATTACTACAAGGACGACGCGCTCGGCGACCCGATGGTCACCGACGAGCACATCCTGTGCTTCGGCTGGGCGAGCCAGGAAGAGCTGCACGACATGGCCGACATGGCCATCCGCGTGAACGACTTCCTCTCGGGCCTGTTCGCGGGAATCGGCATCCGCCTGGTCGACTTCAAGCTCGAGTTCGGCCGGATCTGGGACAATGATTACGGCCGGATCATCCTGGCCGACGAGATCAGCCCCGACGGCTGCCGCCTGTGGGACATGGCAACCGGCGAGAAGCTCGACAAGGACCGCTTCCGGCGCGACCTGGGCGGCGAAGTCGAAGCCTATCAGGAAGTCGCGCGCCGGCTGGGCCTGTTCCCGGAGGGCGAGGATTCGGCGGTGCTGGACCTCGAGAGCCACCGGAAGCGCCGGGGGAAGTAAGCCCTACCGCTAACCCCAAGCCGATACCGTCATCCCGGCGAAAGCCGGGTCCTCGGGAGCTGGCGCGCGAACGGGGCCGCACCTCTATTGTCACCCCGGCCTTGTGCCGGGGCCCACTGCGCGGCACGCAATGCCCTTTCGCCTCGTGTCCATGACACGCCTCCCGGTGGACCCCGGCACAAGGCCGGGGTGACGAGTGGACTGGAGCCGCCTGAGGCCCCGGCTTTCGCCGGGATGACGGCATTCTCTCACAGCATCGCACCCGGATGGGGTTGCAGCCCGGCGCGCTCCGCGCCATAGGCGCTGCCCATGAAGCTCCGCATCATCGTCACCTTGAAGAACGGCGTGCTCGACCCCCAGGGCAAGGCCATCCAGCACGCTTTGGGCGGCCTCGGCTTCGAGGGCGTCGAGGATGTGCGCGCCGGCAAGATCTTCGAGCTCGAGCTCGCCGACGGCACCAGCGACGAGGCCATCGACGAGATGTGCCGCAAGCTGCTCGCCAACACGGTGATCGAAAACTACCGGGTGGAAACGCTGTGAAGACCGCAGTCATCGTCTTCCCGGGCTCCAACTGCGATCGCGACATCGCAGTCGCGCTGGAGGCGGTGACGGGGGTGAAGCCGCACATGGTGTGGCACGGCGAGAGCGAGCTGCCCTCTGGGCTAGGCCTGATCGCCCTGCCCGGCGGCTTCTCGTACGGCGATTACCTGCGCTGCGGCGCGATCGCGGCACGCTCCCCGGTCGTCAAGGCCGTGGTCGAGGCGGCCGACAAGGGCATGCCGGTGATCGGCATCTGCAACGGCTTCCAGGTGCTCACCGAGACCGGGCTGCTGCCCGGCGCGCTGATGCGCAACTCGGGCCTCAACTTCGTCTGCCGCGACGTGCCGCTGACCGTGGACAATTCGCAGTCGATCTTCACTTCGGGCTATCGCTCGGGCGAGCAGATCACGATCCCTGTGGCGCATCACGACGGCAATTACTTCGCCGATGCCGAGACGCTCGACGCGCTCGAGGGCGAAGGCCGGGTGGCGTTCCGCTATGCCGCGGACATCAACGGCTCGGCCCGCAACATCGCCGGCGTGCTCAACAAAGCAGGCAATGTGCTGGGCATGATGCCGCACCCCGAGCGCCGCATCGAAGCCGCGCATGGCGGCACCGACGGCCGCCGGATGTTCGAGGGCCTGCTCGAAGCAGTCGCCTAAGCCGCGCAGACGAAAAAGGGCGGCCGCGAGATACGCCGCGACCGCCCTGTCCGAAGCCTACTTCGCTTCAGCTTAATGCAACCGTTCAGTTCATCGCGAACGCGTGCTCGCGCGCCGACGAGGCGGCGAGGCCCGGTGCCGGATAGGAGATCGGGCGGCCAGCGCCCGTCGTGCGGAAGCGCGCAGCCTGCTCCGCGAGCGTCGCGACCTCGACGGTGAGGTTGCGCGCGGCGGCCGAGGTTTCCTCGACCATCGCGGCGTTCTGCTGGGTCGACTGGTCCATCGTGCTGACCGTGCTGCTGATCTCGCTGATCGCAGTCGACTGGGCCTGGTTGTCCGACGCCATCTGGTTGAGCAGGCTGTGCACGCCCTCGACGTCCTCGGCGATATGCGCGAGCGCGCCATCGACCTTCTGGACCATCTCCACCGCGGCGACGATGTCGACCTGGGTGGCGGTGAGCTGCTCGCGGGCGCGGCCCGCCTCTTCCTCGGCGCGCATCGCGAGCGCGGAGACGAGATCAGCGACGACGGCGAAGCCGCGGCCGGCCTCGCCGGCGCGGCCGGCCTCGACGGCGGCGTTCATCGCGAGAACGCGCGTCTGGAAGGCGATCTTGTCGAGACCCTCGATGACCGAGTCGATGCCCTTGGCGCTGTCATTGACGCGGTTCATCGCCTGCACGGCCTCATCGACGACTTCGCGGCCGCCCGAGACGGTGGCGGTGGCGCCATCGGCGCGCGCCACGGTGCGGCCGGCAGCCGCGGCGGTCGCGCGCAGGCGCTCGTCCATCTGGCTGATCGCAGCAGTGGCCTGCTCGAGGCTGGCGGCATTGGCTTCGGTGCGGCGGGCCAGCGTTTCGGAGGCCTGGGCGATCTCGCCCGAGCCGCCGCGGATCGCGACGGTGCTCTCGGTCACGGCGCCGAGCAGCGTGCGCAGCGAGCCGAGCGCGGCGTTGAAATTGTCGCGCAGGCCGGCATAGGCGGCCGGATAATTCTCGGTGATGTCGGCGGTCAGGTCGCCCTCGGCGAGCTTGCGCAGATTGGCGGTCATGCCGCGCACGATCTCGCCATGCTTTTCCGCTTCCTGGTTCGCGAGGATCTGCGCCCGGGCATTGTCGCGGAAAGTGTGCATCGCCTTGGTCATGCGGCCGACGCAATCCTTGTACTCGGTGTACTGGATCGGGCTGTCGAGGTCGCCGGCAGCCAGGGCCTCCATGCGCACCACAGTGGTGACATAGGGCGTGGCGATCGCATGGCGGCACCACATGCCGGTTGCGGCGGCAACGAGCGTAGCGACCAGGCCGACCCAGATAGCGCTGTCCGGCGCGATCAGGATGGCGTGCGGCGTGAGCGCGACGAGCGTCGTCATCGCGATAACGACGATCAGCAGCTTGAGGCGGATAGGCGCGTTGGCGGTAAACCAGTGCATGGGAATTCTCTCAGCGAGTTGGCAACAATATGGTTGCCCACTTGCCAATTATAGAGAACGCCGACGCAGCTTTTGCCGCCACCTCAATTATCTGTAGAGAAAAATATCCATTTTGATAGCAATTACGCAAATCCCGTAATTTCGCGCCACATCAGGACATTACACGCGCGCATCGATCCAATCGATTATATCGCGCATCACGCTTTCCTTGCCGAGATCGGCGAGGAGGTCATGATAGTGACCTTCATAGAGCTTGAGCGTCTTGTCGCTTGATCCCGCGGTCTGCTGGAAGAATTCGCTGCCGTGGTAGACGGTCGCCCGATCCCCGGTGCCGTGCAGGATCAGCAGCGGGAGGGTGATCGTCGGGAATGCATCGTGCAGCCGCTCGTCGGCGCGGACCAGCGCCGCGACCGTAGCCGCCGGCTGGTTCTCGTCCTTGATATAGGGATCGGCGTTGAGCATCGCGACATGCGCCGGGTCGCGCGAGAAATCCTCGTTCTTGAGCTTGAGCACGCCGAGATGCGGCGCGATGTGGCTGAGCCCCTTGATCGCCGCGAGCGCGAAGCTGGGCGCGGGCACCTGGAAGGCGAAGTCCTCGCAGATGAAGCCGGCGAGCTGGTCCTGATGGTCGAGCACATAGGTGGCGCTGGTGACGCCGCCGGCGCTGTGGCCGAGCAGGAAGGTCTTGAGCCCGGGGTGGCGCGACTTGGCGATCGCGATCGCCCCGCCGAGATCGTCGGTATATTCGGAGATCTTCTCGACATAGAAGCGCTCGCCATCCGAGCGCCCGCGCCCGCGCAGATCGGCGGCGTAGACGGCATAGCCCTTCGCGACGAACTGCTCGGCGACCCACTGATACTGGCCGCTGTGCGAATTGAATCCGTGGCAAATCACCACCACGGCGCGCGGATCGCCCTCGGGCAGCCAGCTGCGCAGGAAGATGTTGATGTGATCGGTGCTGCCGAAGGTCTCTTCCGTCGCGGTCATGCCCTGCCCTTTTCCGAAGATTCGCGCGGAGGATGCCAGCGATGCGGCGCTGCGTCAGCTACTCCTTCGGGTAGACGCGGCGCCTATACCCGGGTGGCGAAGGGCGTGAAGTTGGTGTCGGTATCGAACACGTCGACGCCCTCGCGGCGCTTGAGGAAGCCGACGACCAGATAAGTGACGGGCGTGAGGATCACTTCCCAGGCGACCTTGAGCGCCCATTGGGTGAAGAGCACCTGGATGACCAGCGCGCTGGTCCAGCCCTCCGCGCCCAGGAATGCCAGCGGATAGAAGATCAGGCTGTCGATGCCCTCGCCCGCGATCGTCGAGCCGATCGTGCGGGTCCAGAGCATCTTGCCACCGGTCAGCAGCTTCATCCGCGCCAGGACATAGCTGTTGACGAACTCGCCCGCCCAGAAGGCGCAAACCGAGGCGAGGACAATGCGCGGCACCTGGCCGAAGATCGTCTCATAGGCGGCCTGGTTGCCCCAGCTCGGTGCCGGCGGAAGTGCCACAACCACCCAGGACATGAACGCCATGAACAGCACCGCGCCGGTCCCCGCCCAGATCACCCGGCGGGCGCGAGCATAGCCATAGACCTCGGTCAGCACGTCGCCGATGACATAGGAGATCGGGAAGAACAGGATGCCGGCGCCGAACGGCCAATAGCCGTTGTAAAGCGGCAGCCAGACCTGGGAGACCTTGCCCGCGCCGAGCACGTTCGACAGCAGGATGATCGCGACGAAGGCGGCCATGACGAAGTCGTAGTAGCGGAAATGCCCGCCCCGCAGCGTGTTCGCGGCGACCTGCGCCGGCTTCGCGTCCCCCTGGCTCATGCGGCAATTATGATGCCGGTTCCGCTGCCGCGCAATCCACGCTAGGGCGAGGCCGTGCGCGCCCGTAGCTCAGTTGGATAGAGCACGTGCCTTCTAAGCTCGTGGTCGCTGGTTCGAATCCAGCCGGGCGCGCCATTTCCTGCACGACTCGGCTTCGGCCCCTCCCCTCATCTTTACGGCCCTCGCGCGCCGCCAAACGCAAAAAAATCAGCGAAGGTATCGTAAAGATGACACGCACGAACAAGCGCTGACACACCCGTTCAAGAGAAATGGGCGGCACTCGGGTAAGGTGAAAAAAGCATTTACCGCCAAGACGTTGCACTCACGTAACATGACCTAGGCGGCACTACCTTTTTCGGGGGCTTCCAAGATCATGGTTAACCGCAGCAACGGCGCGCGTGCGTCCAAGATGGCTTCGTCGCGGGTTGGGCGGGAAATGCTGCTGCGAAAGGCGTTGCTCGCCTCGACCGCGCTGATCGGCGTCTCTCTGACCGGAACCGCCGCGCACGCCCAGGTCGTGGCGTGCACGTTCCTCCCCGTCGAAGGCACGCCCACGCCGGATCCGTGCAGCGGCGGCGGCGGTGGCAGCGGCTCGCCCGCGCCGACCCCGCCGCCCACGCCCTCGCCCAGCCCCGTGCCGACCACCTATACCGCGACGACCGAGGCCGAGCTCGCCTCGGCGATCGTCGCTGCGAACGGCAATCCGGGCTCGACGATCGTGGTCGGCGCAAACATCACGATCTTCAACCTGCTGCCCGTGGTCACGGCTGCGACGACGATCCAGAGCGCGGCGGGCAACACCTTCACGATCAGCGGCAACACCCAGTATCGCCTGTTCTTCGTCGATGCGGGCACCGGCGCGGTGAACTTCACCGGGCTCGTGCTTGCCAACGGCAAGGCGCAGGGTGGCAATGGCGGCGTGGGCGGTGGCGCCGGCGGCATGGGTGCCGGCGGCGCGATCTTCGTCAACAGCGGCAATGTGACGGCGACCGACGTCGCGTTCAGCGGCAATGCGGCGGCAGGCGGCAACGGCGCGGCCCTGAACAGCAACGGCAGCGGCGGCGGCGGTGGCGGCGGCCTGGGCGGCTCGGGCGGTCAGGGCGGCAATGCGGGCGGCGGCGGCGGCGGCTATAGCGGCGGCGGCGGCGGCGGCGGCTCGCAGCTTTTCAACGGCAATCCCAACGGGACGGATGCCGGTGCCGGCGGCGCCGGTCCGGGCGGCGGCGGCGGTGCGGGTAGCGCGAATGCCAATGGCAGCGCCGGCACCAATGGCGGCGCGGGCGGCAACCTCGTCACCCAGACCGGTGGCGCCACCGTCAACTATGGCGGCGGCGGCGGTGGCGGCGGCGCCCATGGCGGCGCTGGCGGCGACCACCAGGGCGGCGGCGGCGGCGGCGCCGGCTATAACAGCGGCGGCGGCACGGGCGGCAGCAACAATGCCGGCGGCACCAGTGGCGGGATCGGCGGCGGCGGCGGCGGCAGCGCCGGTGCTGGCGCGGGCGGCAATGGCGGTGACTTTGGCGGCGGGGGCGGCGGTTATTACGCCTATAATGCCGGCAATGGCGGCTTTGGCGGCGGTGGTGCAGGCGGTTATGGCTACATCATCAGCGGTACCGGCAGCGGCAATGGCGGCAATGGCGGCTTCGGCGGCGGCGGTGGTGCCGGCGGCGGCGCGACCCCAGGCACCGGTGGCGCGGGCGCGGGTTCGGGCACCAGCGCGACCGGCGGCGGCGGCCTGGGCGCCGGCGGCGCGGTGTTCGTGCGCAGCGGCTCGTTCACGGTCTCGGGCAGCACCAATTTCACCGGCGGCACGACGACCGGCGGCACCGGCGGTGCCACGGGCACGGTGGGTGACGGCGCGGCCGCCGGCTCGGCACTGTTCCTGACCACGGGCACCACCACCGGCTTCAATGTCACCGGCACCACGACGATCGGCGACACGATCGCCGACGATTCGGCGACGAGCCTCGTCGGCGGCGGCTATACGGCCGGCACCGGCGCGGGTGCGGCGGTCTCGCTGACCGGCGGCGGCACGCTCGTGCTGACCGGCGCCAACACCTATGCCGGCACCACCACCGTGACCGGCAGCACGCTGCAGCTCGGCAATGGCGGCGCGACCGGCTCGGTCGCCGGCGCTGTCACGCTGGCGAGCAACGGCGTGTTCAAGGTCAACCGCACGGGCACGGTTTCCAACGCCGTCGGCGGCAACGGCACGGTTCGCGTCTCGTCGAACGCCACGCTCTCCGGTGCGCTCACCGCCAATGGTGGCGTCGATATCGATGCGGGTACCACCGTGACGCTCGGCAACGTCACTGCGGACGCGAGCAGCGCGGCAGTGCGCATGGGCGCCGGCGCGACGCTCAACACCTCGAGCGGCAAGTCCCTCATCGGCCATTGGGGTATCTACAACACCGCGGGCGCCGCGACGGTCAACAACGCCGCCACGATCACCGGCGCGATCGACGGTATCAACCAGCAGTCCGGCAACCTGACCGTCACCAACAGCGGCACGATCCAGACCAACCAGGGCGCCGGCTCGGCAGCGGGCATCTACATCAATGCCGCCGGCACGCATGCGATCACCAACAACAATGGCGGCCTGATCATCGGCGGCACCGACGCCACCTTCGGCTATGGCATCAGCATCGATGCCGGCAGCGCCACGATCACCAACAATTTCGGCGGCAGGATCGGCGCCGCGGGCGCGACAGGCGCAATCCGCCTGAGCTCGACCGGCGCGCAGACGCTGAACCTCAACGCCGGCTCGACCGTGGTCGGCAACATCTTCGTCGAAGACAGCGGCGCGGTGACCACGGTGGTCGCGGGCGCGCTCAACGGCAACTACAATGCCGGCACTGCCACCGGGGCCCAGAACTTCACCCTCGCCGCCACCGGATCGATGCAGGCCGCGACCTTCGGCTCGGCGAACGACACCTTCACCTGGCAGGGCGGCTCGATCACCGGCGCGATCGACGCCGGCGCCGGCACCAACGACGTGTTCATCAGCGCGCTCGGCACGAGCGGCACCGGCTCGCTGAACCTGCCCCTCCTCACCGGCTTCGAAAACTATATCCACCAGTCGGGCGCGCTGACGCTCACCGGCTCGCGGACCAGCGGCTATGGGTGGCTCGCTACCGGCGGCTCGGTGGCGGTCGCGGGCACGCTCGGCGCGTCGCTCAACGGCCAGGCGCTCGAACTGCGCAATGGCGCCACGGCGTCGATTCTGGCCGGCGGCGTCATCGGCGGCAGCCAGAACGGTATCTTCAACAACAGTTCCACCGCCACGACGATCTCGAATGCCGGCACGATCAATTCGGTGGGCACCGGCATCCAATCAACCAGCGGCGCGATGACGATCACCAACACCGGCACGATCGCGCCGACCCTGTTCAGCGCGATCACCTTCGCGCTCGGCGGCTCGCTCGACAACAGCGGCACGATCACGGGCGGCAGCGACGCCACCAACGCCATCGCGGCGGTGCGCTCCAGCGGCTCGTTGGCGGTGGCGATCACCAACACCGGCAGCATCACCGGGCAGGTAGCCCTGGCAATTTCGCTCGTCGGCGGCGGCACGATCGCCAATGGTGACGCCACGCATACCAGCGCGCTGATCCGCGCCTCGGCTGGGTCGGCCATCAACAACAGCGGCGTCAACGCCCTTACCGTGACCAATTACGGCCGCATCGACGGCACCGCGGCGGGCGCGGGCCAGATCACCGGCACGGGCACCTTCACGCTCAACAATCTCGGCACCGCCTCGATCGTCTATGGCGCCGGCTCCTACGGCGCCTTCAACACCGGCACCGGCGCATTGACCGTTACCAACGCCGGCAAGATCGTCGGCAGCAACAACGCGGTGGTGTTCGGCAACGGTCTGTTGAAGCTTTCCAACACCGGCACGATCGGCAGCGGCACGATCGACGCGGGCGGAAACTATAGCTCGGGCGGTGACGCCTATGGCGTCCGGGGAAGCGCGGTCTCGGTCTTCAACTCGGGCAACATCCTCTCCGCCTCCGCGGCGGTCCGAAGCGAGGGCGCGCTGACGCTGGTCAACACCGGCACGCTCGGGACGCTCGGCACCGGTAGCGGGAGCCTGGATACCGTCTGGTCGACGAGTGCGGCGAACATCCTCAACGCCGGCGCAATCACCGCGCCGACCTATAGCGGCATTGTTCTCGCGGGCGGCGGCACGCTGACCAACGCGGCGGGCGGCACGATCGCCGGCGGCAGCGATGGGACCGTCGGTGTCGGCGTCCAGCTCAAGGTCGGCGGCACGCTCAACAATTACGGCTCGCTGACCGGAGGCGGCGGTGGCGTGCTGGGCTCCGGAACGCAGGCAGCAACGATCAACCTGTTCGCCGGCTCGACCACCGGCACGATCCACACCGGCAGCGGCAACGACATTCTGGCGATCTACACCGGCCAGGTGAACGGCAGCGCAGTCACGCAGAGCTATACCGATCCGGTGAGCGGCGCGACGGGCAGCCTGACGCTGCAGAATGCCGGCACGCTGGCCGCGGCCGTCTATGGCGCGATCGACCTCGGCAGCGGCAATGACACGCTGGTGCTGCGTGGCACCGGCACCGGCGCGCAGGCAGGCAGCTTCTCGCTCCTTTCCGCGAGCGGCCTGGAGACGCTGACCAAGCTCGATGCCGGCACATGGACGCTTTCCGGCTCGGCGATCACGCCTGCAATGCGCATCAACGCCGGCTCCAGCGGCACCGCCGCGGGCACGCTGATCTTCAACGGCACCAGCGGCTTGTCCGGCTCGATCTATGTCAACGGCGCCACGGTCGTTGCCGCCAGCGCCGGCGCGTTCGGCACCGCGACGGTCCACATGGTCGATCCGACCGTCCAGTTCGCGGCGGCCGGCACCTATTCCAACCCCTTCCTGCTCGACGTCGCGGCGCCGGCGAGCGCCGACCCGACAATCTTCCAGAACACCTCCGGCGGCAACATCACCCTGTCGGGCACGATCACCACCAGCGCGGGGATCAACGCCAACCTCCAGCCGAACGCCGCGGCGCAGGACGTCACCTTCCGGGGCGGCAACTTCTTCATCCTGACCAACGCGCTCAACAGCTGGACCGGCACGACCACGATCGATGCCGGCACCACGCTGTTCGGCACTACCCAGACGCTCTCGGGCGGCAGCATCGTCGACAATGGCACGCTCTGGTACTCGCAGGGCTTTGTCGGCACGGTCAACGCCGGCATCTCGGGCAGCGGCGGGCTGCAGATCGACGGCGGCGGCACCGTCGCGCTGTTCGGCGCCAACAGCTTCACCGGCGGCACCAGCATCAGCTCGGGCGTCACCCTCCAGGTCGGCGACGGCGGCACCAACGGCACGATCACGGGCGCTATCTCGACCGGCCCGAGCTCGCAGGTCGTCTTCTCGCGCTCCGACAATTACAACTTCGCCAGCGCGATCAGCGGCGGCGCCACGGTCCGCGCGATCGGCACCGAGACGCTGAGCGGCGCGATCACCACCAGCGGCACGATCCTGGCCAACGGCAATGGCGGCACCGTCACGCTGGCGGGCGCGCGCAGCGGCGCGAGCGCCAGTGCAGTGACGCTGGGCGGTAGCTCAGTGGCGCTGACGGTCGCCTCGACCGGTTCGGTCGCTGGCGGCCAGTATCTCGGCCTCCAGATCAACGGCACCGGCAACAACCTCACCAACCTCGGCGCGATCACCAACAGCGGCGCCGGCGGCGACAACGGCTATGGCGCCGCCATCGGCATCACCTCGACCAGCGGCACCACCACGATCACCAACGGCTCCGCGGGCAACAGCAGCGCCTCGATCCTGGGCAGCAACGACGGAATCTTCCGCGTGGCGAATGCCACGGGCGCGCTGACAGTGAACAATTACGGCGCGATCACCGGCAGCCTGCGCGACGGCATCGAGAACCTGCCCGGCACGGGGGCGCTGACCGTAAACAACTACGCCACCGGCGTCATCGACGGCCGGGGCAATGTCACTGCCGGCAGCGGCAGCGGCATCCTGAACGTCGATGCGGCGCTCACCGTCAGCAATGCCGGCGTCATCAAGGGCCTCGACCAGGGCATCTATACCGGCGGCACCTTCACGCTTACCGGCAATAGCGGCCTCATCGTCGGCCAGACCAACGGCATCAACGCCGCGGGCAGCGCGACGATCACCAACAGCGGCACGATCGGCACGGGCACGGTCTCGGGGACCACCTTCACCGCCGGTGCGCTCGGCGCGGCGATCGTGCTCGGCAATGGCACGATCACCAACAATGCGAGCGGCATCATTCGCGGCGGCGCGGCAGCCAACACGATCGCCTCGAGCGGCGCGGTCACGATCGGCAATGCCGGCCTGATCGGCACCTCCAACACGGCGATCAATCTCTCCGGCGTGCTGACGCTCACCAACAGCGGCGACATCGTGGGCACGGGGGTCGCCGTTGCCGCCACCAACGCAAGCCTGTCGAACAGCATCGACAATAGCGGCCGCATCCTCACCGGCAGCGTCGCCGGCAACGCGCTGGGTGGCGCCGCCACAGTTACCGGCGTGGACGCGATCCGCATCGCCGGCGGCACGGTCACCAATCGTGCGGGCGGGCGCATCTCGGGACAGTCGGACGGCGTGTTCGGCAACGGCGCCGGCGCGGTGAATGTCGAGAATTACGGCACGATCAGCGCGAACAATTATGCCGCGATCGAGCTGCAGCGCGCCGGCACCGTGCACAATTACGGCGGCGCGGTAATCACCGGCGGCAACCGCAACAACAGCGCGACGGACACCGGCACGGGCATCCGCCTGCTGCAGGGCGGAACCGTCACCAACGATGCGCTGGCCAGCATCTCGGCCACGGGCTCGGCCACCAATATCGGCGTCTACAGCCTGGGTGCGACCACCATCGTCAACTCGGGCACGATCAGCGGCAATGGCGCCGCGATCAACCTGGTCGGCAACTTCAACGACACGGTGACGCTCAACGCCGGCTCGACCACCAACGGCGCGATCAACCTGGGCGATGGCATCGACACGCTCAACTGGCGCGGCGGCGCCTTCACCAGCGCTGACGGCGGCGCGGGCGTCGACACCTTCAACGCCAATATCGGCGTTGCCACGCTCAACCTCGCCAGCCTCACGGGCTTCGAGGCGCAGTATCTGCGCGCGGGCGACCTGACGCTGATCGGCACGCAGAGCGGCCAGGCCGGCTGGACGCTTACGGCCGGCACCGAGCTGACTCTCGGCACCGCGTCCAATGCAGCGAACTGGACGGTCAACGGCACCGCGGTGACCGTGTCCGGCGCCAACGCCACGGTGAACGTCGCGGCGGGCAGCACCGTGTCCTTCAGCGCCTTCGGCGTGACCGGCAGCTCGGCCGCCACAAGCGTCTTCAACGACGGCACGATGCGCGCAACCGGATCCGGTGCGGCGCTCAACCTGTTCGGCAGCGACAACTATCTGGCGAACACCGGCACGATCGAGGTAGCCAACCCCTCGGGCAACTACTCGGTCGTCTGGATGCAGGGCGCGGGCGCGCACACGGTCAACAGCGGCACCATCACCGGCGTGATCACCGGCGCCAACTACAACGCCGCGGTCGGCATGACCGGCACGGGCAGCATCTTCGAGAACCAAGGCGCGGACTCGGTCGTCACCGGCCAGCGCGGCGTGGCGCTCGGCACGAACGGCACCGTGATCAACGCCGGGACGATCACCGCGACGGTCGACAACGGCGTCACGGTCGGTGCGGGCAGCACCGTCACCAACAGCGGCACGATCACCGCGGTCGGGAGCGCCGGCGCCTGGGGCATCGCCGCCCAGGGCGGCGCCACGATCACCAACACCGGCTCGATCGACGCCAGCACCGGCCTCTGGCTGCAGGCCACGGGCGGAACCTTCACCGTCACCAACAGCGGCTCGATCACCAGCGCGCAATATGGCGTGAACGCCGAGCTGGGCACCCTCACCCTCACCAACCAGGCCACCGGCACGATCGGCACCGATACCGACGCCGCCGTACGCCTGGTCGAGGGCGGCACCGTCACCAACGCGGGCAGCATCCAGGGCGGCAGCAGCAGCACGACGGGCTGGGGCATCGAGATCGTCGGCGGCGACGCGACGATCGACAACAGCGGCACGATCACCGGCGGCGGCGCCGGCGCGATGGCGCTGGGCGGCGCGGGCACGATCAACCTCAACCTGCTGGCCGGCTCGACCACGACCGGCGACATCGTCTCGACCGGCGACGGCGCGCGCACCCTGGTGATCGATGGCGCGCTGGACGGCAGCTATGTCTCGACCGGCACCGGCATCGACACCGTGACCATGAATGCCGGCAGCTCGCTGACCGGCGCGGACCTTGGCGACGGCGACGACGTGTTCAACTATTATGGCGGCACGATCACCGGCATGGTGAACGGCGGCGCCGGCATCGACACGCTCAACGGCAATTTCGGGTCGGGCACCAACACCACCGTCACGCTCGCCAATTTCACCGGCTTCGAGAAGTTCGGCTTCACCTCGGGCGACGTGACCGTCACCGGCCCGAGCGCCTCGCCCGACGCCGACATCTATGCGCAGAACGGCGGCACCGTCACCTTCAGCGGCACCGAGGGCAATAGCGGCGACATCTATGTCGACGGCGGCAACATCCGTGCGGACACCGCAGGCGCGTTCGGCTCGGGCACGATCCACATGATCGATCCGACCGCGACCTTCGGGGCGACGGGCAATTATGCCAACGACATCAGCCTCGAGGTCGCCACCCCTTCCTCGGCGAACCCGTCGACGCTGAACACCGATGCGGGCGTAGTCGCCACGCTGACCGGCGCGATCACCACCGGCACCGGCGCGGGCGTCGACCCGAACCAGGACCTGGTCATCGGCGGCCAGGGCACGATCATCCTCACCAACGGCCTGAACAGCTGGACGGGCACGACCACGATCAACGCCGGCGCCACCCTCCAGGGCGCCAGCGACACGATCTCGGGCAGCGCCATCGTCGCCAACGGCACGCTGGCCTATGACCAGTCCTTCTCGGGCACGGTGACGCAGAACATCTCCGGCAGCGGCAAGGTGAACGTCTCCGGTCTCCCGACCACCGGGACGCTGACCTTCACCGGCACCAGCAACGTGGCGGGCGGCATCGTCGTGCTCGACGGCTCGGCGGTTGCCAACACCGGCACGCTGAGCGCTTCGGGCGGCACCAGCGTGACGCTGTCGAACGGCGGTACGTTCGGCAACAGCGGCACGGTCTCGGGTCGGATCCTCGGCACCGGCGCGGCCGCGACCAACGTCACCAACAGTGGCGCGATCAACGGCTCCATCGTCAACAACGGCACCGGGATGATGACGGTCGCCAACCAGACCGGCGGCACGATCACCGGCGCGGGATTCGGCTCGGCAATTACCGCGAGCGGCGCGCTGACCCTCGACAACGCCGTGGGCGCGACGATCCAGGGCAAGAGCACGATCGTCGCCAATGGCGGCGCGAACATCATCAACGCCGGCACGATCCACAACACCTTCACCGACGCCGCCATCAGCCTTGGCGCCGGCGGCACGATCGCCAACGCGGGCAGCATCCAGGGCGGCACCGGCGTCAGCGGCTGGGGCATCAGCTCCACCGGCGCGCTGGCCTTCACCAACCAGGCCGGCGGCACGATCGGCGGCGGTGGCGGTGCGATCTCCAGCAACGGCGCGACGGCGATCGACCTGCAGTTCGGCTCGACGACGGCCGGCGCGATCGTGGTCGGCGGCACGGCTGCCTCGATCATCACGGTCGCGGGCAACTATACGGGCGCGGTGACCCTGGGCGGCGGCAACGACACGCTGACCCTCGACAGCGGCGCGACGATCGGCGCGGGCTCGACCTTCGACGGCGGCGCCGGCATCGACGGCCTGGTGCTCGCGGGCACCGGCAATGCCAGCCTCGATATCAGCACCACGGCCAATTTCGAGAGCCGCACGATGAACGGCACGGGCGTGTGGACGCTCACCGGCACCGACAGCGCGAACGCGGGCTGGCAGATCAACGCGGGCACGCTTGCCGCTTCGACGGACAGCGCAGTCGGCGACGGCGCGCTGGTGACCATCGCAGCGCGGGGCACCTTCCAGATCCTGAGCGACCAGACGATCGGCACCCTGGCCGGCACCGGCACCGTCCAGATCGGCGCGAACACGCTGGTCCTGACCGGCGCGAGTGGCAGCTTCGGCGGCACGATCGCGGGCAGCGGCAATCTCGCCATCGCCAGCGGTGCCGGCGTGACCCTGGCTGGCGCCAATGCCTATACCGGCCAGACGATCGTCGCGGGCACGCTCACGCTCGGCGCGTCGAACGCGCTGGCGGATGCGTCGACGCTGATCGTCCAGACGAGCGGCACGGTGGACCTCGGCGCCAACAGCGACACGGTCGCGACGCTGGACCTGAGCGGGACGCTGAACGGCACCGGCACGCTGAGCGCGAGCCAATATGCGCTGCACAATGCGAGCGTGACCGGCAATCTCGGTGCGGGCATCCTGTTCCAGCTCGACGGCGTCTCGACGCTGGCCGGCACTGCGGCAGCGACCGACGTCCGGGTCCTGGGCGGCACGCTGGCGCTCGGCGCCTCGAACCGCCTGGCCGATGCAGCCACCGTGGTGGTCGACACCGGCGCGACGCTCGACGTCGCCGCGTTCAACGACACGGTTGGCCTGCTCGCGCTGAACGGCACGCTGGCCGGCAGCGGCACGCTGACCGCCGCGCAGGTTCAGCTGACCGGCGCGACGGTGAACGCCAACCTCGGCACGGGCACGGTCTTCAACCTGGGCGGCAGCTCGGTGCTGAACGGCACCGCTGGCGGCAACGTCTCGGTGCAGGCGGGCACGCTGGCGCTGGGCGCGGCCAATCGCCTCGCCGACACCGGCACGGTTGCAGTCAATACCGGCGCGACGCTCGACCTGGGCGCGTTCAACGATACCGTCGGCGCGCTCGCGCTGAACGGCACGCTGGCCGGCACCGGCACGCTCACCGCTGCCGAATATGACCTGACCGGCGCGGCGGTGAACGCCAATCTGGGCACGGGCACGGTCTTCAACCTGGGCGGCAGCTCGGTGCTGAACGGCACGTCGGCGGCGACGGCCGTCGCGGTCAATGGCGGCACGCTGGCGCTGGGCGCGGCGA